>NZ_VFMN01000001.1:3052718-3357989 GCF_006715055.1 Lapillicoccus jejuensis | reverse complement strand
CCTGCTCGTCCGGCGGCGCGCGCGTCGACCTCGGCGTCCTCGAGCGCACCGACCGCGTCTGGGTCTCCGACAACATCGACCCGCACGACCGCCAGCACATGATGCGCTGGACGACCCAGCTCCTGCCGCCGGAGTACCTCGGCTCGCACATCGCCTCGGGCCGCTCGCACACGACGGGCCGGATCCACGACCTCAACTTCCGCGCCGCGACGGCCGTCTTCGGCCACCTCGGCATCGAGTGGGACCTCGCGAGCGCCACCGAGGCCGAGCTGGCCGAGCTGCGTCCGTGGCTCGACTTCTACAAGGCCCACCGCGACCTGCTGCTCGACGGCGAGGTGGTCCGGATGGACACGGCCGACGACCGGGTCCTGGTCCACGGCGTCGTCGCGCACGACGCCTCGCGCGCCGTGTTCGCGCAGGTCGTCCTCGACAGCCCGCGGCACCAGCCGGTCACCCGGATCACCTTCCGCGGGCTCGACCCCGAGCGCCGCTACCGCGTCCGTCCCGTCCTCCCCGGCGGGGCGCCGTCCGGGCTGCGACCGGCGGCGTGGTGGGGCGAGGCGGAGGGCGACGGGGCGTCGTACGCCGGCGTGGTCGTCACCGGCGCGGGTCTCGCGCTCGTCGGGCTGGCCTCCCCCAGCCTGCACCCGGACCAGGCCGTGCTCTACACCGCCGAGGCCGTCTGACCGGGCGCGACCCGAGGTCCGCCCCGTGCCACGATGACGGGGTGGACCTCGACACCGCGGTGACGCAGCTGTACGGCGCCGCCCCGGAGGACTTCGTCGCGGCCCGCACCGCGCTGGCCGCCCAGGTCAAGGCCGGCGGCGACGCGGGGCTGGCCAAGGCCGTCGCGTCGATCCGCAAGCCGACCGTGGCCGCCTGGGCGGTCAACCAGCTCGTCCGTCAGGACGCCGACGAGGTCGACGCGCTGCTCGACCTCGCCGGGCGCCTCCAGTCGGCGGCCGAGGCGATGGACGGCGGCGCGCTGCGCGACCTCGGCCGGGAGCGCACCCGGCTCGTCGACCGGCTGCTGCGCGCCACCCGCGACGCCGCCGAGGCGGCCGGGGGGTCGCTCACCGGGGCGACGGCCGAGCAGGTCCGCGAGACGTACGTCGCCGCCCTGGCCCAGCCGTCGGCCGCGCAGGCCGTCGCGTCGGGGCAGCTGACCCGGGCGCTGTCCTACGCCGGGTTCGGCGACGTCGACCTCTCCGAGGCGCTGGCCGCGCCGCGGCCCAACCGGCGGCCCGCGCTCACCGTGCTGCGGGGCGAGAAGCGGGACGACGCGCCCGAGCCGGAGCCACGACCGGACGAGGATGAGGACGAGGAGGAGGGTGAGGCGCCGGGACCGGACCCGGCACTCCTCGAGCAGCTCGAGCAGGCCCGCGCGCGCACCCGCGAGACGACGTCCCAGGCGGCGGCCGCAGGTCAGGCGCTCGAGCAGGCCGAGGCGGCCCTCACGTCGCTGGACGAGCGGATCGCGGCCCTGGAGGCGGACCTCAAGGCCGCCCGCGCCGAGCGCGACACCCTGCTCGACACCCGCGCCGAGGCGCGCGCGGCCGACAAGGCCGCGCAGCGTGCGCTGCGCGGCTCCTTCGCCGAGCTCGACCGCGTCCAGGACCTGCTCGGCGACGACGCCGACGACTGACTACCCGCAGCGTCCGAGATCTCGGCGCCCCCGGCAACCACCCTCTCGGACGCAGCGCCTGCGCCGGAGACGACGAACGGCCCGGCACCCCAGGTGGGGTGCCGGGCCGTCGTACGGCGTCCTGCGTCAGGCGTCGACGGTCTCCGCGGAGGCCGCGTCGCCCTCGGGGGCCTGACCCTCGTCCTCGGCGAGGACGGCGGCGAGGCTGAGCTTGCCGCGCGGGTCGATCTCCTTGAGCTCGACCTGGATCTTCTGGCCGACCTTGAGCACGTCGTCGACCGAGTCGATCCGCTTGCCGCCGACGAGCTTGCGCACCTCGGAGATGTGCAGCAGACCGTCCTTGCCGGGCGTCAGGGAGATGAACGCACCGAAGGTCGTCGTCTTGACGACGGTCCCGATGAAGCGCTCACCGACCTCCGGCATCTGCGGGTTCGCGATGGCGTTGATCGCGGCCCGCGCGGCCTCGGCCGACGGACCGTCGACCGCGCCGATGAACACGGTGCCGTCGTCCTCGATGGAGATGTCGGCGCCCGTGTCGTCCTGGATCTGGTTGATCATCTTGCCCTTCGGGCCGATGACCTCGCCGATCTTGTCGACCGGCACCTTCACCGTGATGATCCGCGGGGCGAACTCCGACATCTCGTCCGGCACGTCGATGGCCTCGCCCATGACGTCGAGGATGTGGAACCGGGCCTCGCGGGCCTGGGTCAGCGCGCCACCGAGGACCGACGCGGGGATGCCGTCGAGCTTGGTGTCGAGCTGGATCGCGGTGACGAACTCCCGCGTGCCGGCGACCTTGAAGTCCATGTCGCCGAAGGCGTCCTCGGCGCCGAGGATGTCGGTGAGGGCGGCGTAGCGCGCCTCCCCGTCGACCTCGTCCGAGACCAGGCCCATGGCGATGCCGGCGACCGGGGCGCGCAGCGGCACACCGGCGTTGAGCAGCGACAGGGTCGACGCGCAGACGGAGCCCATCGACGTCGAGCCGTTGGAGCTCAGCGCCTCGGACACCTGGCGGATCGCGTAGGGGAACTCCTCGCGCGTCGGCAGGACGGGCATGAGCGCCCGCTCGGCCAGCGCGCCGTGGCCGATCTCGCGGCGCTTCGGCGACCCCACGCGGCCGGTCTCCCCGGTGCTGTAGGGCGGGAAGTTGTAGTTGTGCATGTAGCGCTTCTTCGTCACCGGCGAGAGGGTGTCGAGCTGCTGCTCCATCTTGAGCATGTTCAGCGTCGTCACGCCCATGATCTGGGTCTCGCCGCGCTCGAAGATCGCCGAGCCGTGCACCCGCGGGAGCACCTCGACCTCGGCCGACAGCGCGCGGATGTCCCGCAGGCCGCGACCGTCGATGCGGACGCCGTCCTTGAGGATGCGCTGGCGGATGAGCTTCTTCTGCACGGACCGGTAGGCCGCGGACAGCTCCTTGTCACGACCCTCGAAGCGGTCTGCCAGGGCCGACTTCATCTCGGCCTTGATCTCGTCGAGCTTGTCCTCGCGCTCCTGCTTGCCGGCGATCTGCAGCGCCGACTCCAGCGCGCCCGAGACGTGGGACTCGACGGCGTCGTACGCGTCGTCCTCGTAGTCGAGGAACACGGGGAAGTCCTCGACCGGCTTCGCGGCCTTGGCGGCGAGCTCGGCCTGCGCCTTGCACAGCTGCGCGATGAACTTCTTGCTCGCCTCGAGGCCCTCGGCGACGACCTCCTCGGTCGGCGCCTGCTTGCCCTGGTTCTTGACCAGGTCCCAGGTGTGGTCGGTGGCCTCGGCCTCGACCATCATGATGGCGACGTCCTCGCCGCCGTCCTTGGTCTGCACGACGCGGCCGGCGACGACCATGTCGAACACCGAGCTCTCGATGTCGCTGTAGTTCGGGAACGCGACCCACTGGCCGTCGATGAGCGACACGCGGACGCCACCGATGGGGCCGGAGAACGGCAGGCCCGAGATCTGCGTCGACGCGCTCGCGGCGTTGATGGCCAGGACGTCGTACTGGTGGTTCGGGTTCGCGGCGAAGACCGAGATGACGACCTGGACCTCGTTGCGCAGACCCTTCTTGAAGGTCGGGCGCAGCGGCCGGTCGATGAGGCGGCAGGTGAGGATCGCCTCGGTCGACGGGCGACCCTCGCGGCGGAAGAACGAGCCGGGGATCTTCCCGATCGCGTACATCCGCTCCTCGACGTCGACCGTCAGGGGGAAGAAGTCGAACTGGTCCTTGGGCTGCTTGCCCGCGGCGGTGGTGCTGAGCAGCGTCGTCTCGTCGTCGAGGTACGCGACGACGGCGCCGGCTGCCTGCTTGGCGAGGCGGCCGGTCTCGAAGCGGATCGTGCGGGTGCCGTGGCTGCCGTTGTCGATGACGGCCTCGGCGAAGGTGATCTCTGGACCCTCCATGGGCCCTCCATTTCTCTCATCTGTCTCACCCGGCACATCGTCGTTGTGTGCGGGTTTCCTGCCTCATGCAGAAAGCGGCCTCCGCTGGGTGGTTCCAGCGGAAGCCGCCATCTCATGACGTCCTTATCGGCGCAGCCCGAGGCGCTTGATCAGCGAGCGATAGCGCTCGACGTCGATGCCCTCGAGGTAGCGCAGCAGCCGGCGACGACGGCCCACGAGCAGCAGCAGACCGCGGCGGCTGTGGTGGTCGTGCTTGTGCGTGCGCGAGTGCTCCGTGAGGTCCTTGATGCGCTGGGTGAGCAGCGCGATCTGGACCTCCGGGGACCCGGTGTCACCCTCGACGGTGGCGTACTCGGTGAGGATCTGCTTCTTGGTGGCAGCGTCCAGGGGCATGGGCGAGCGGTCTCCTTCAGACTCGTTGCGCGGTGCTCCGGGGCTCATCCACCGGGCGCTCTCGATCCGCGGCCGTCACACGGCAGCCCTCAGGTTAGCAGCGGGCCCGGTGCCCCCCTAATCGCCGACGGCGTGGCGGGTTTCACCGCGGCCGGTGAGGGGGTAGGCCTGCTCCTCACCAGGGGAACACCACATCAAGGAGCGCACATGATCATCCTCGGACTCGTCCTGCTCGTCATCGGGCTGCTGGTCGCCTCGCTCAAGATCCTCGTGACAATCGGCGCCATCATCCTCGTCGTCGGCCTGGTCCTCGCCGTCCTCGGGGCCACCGGCCGCGCCATCGGCGGCCGCAAGCACTACTTCTGACCGGTCCCTCCCGCCCGCGGCGGGAGACCCCACGACGGGGGCGGTACGGCGCGCCGTACCGCCCCCGTCGTGCGTGCCGAGGGTCGGGGGCTCAGCCGGCGACCGTGCCGGTGGCCGCCCAGGCGACCGCCGCGATCGTGAGGGGTCCGTCGCCCAGCTCCGCCCGGCACGCCTCCCGCAGCTGCGTGCGGGCGGCGTCGTCGAGGCGCCGTACGGCGTCCCCGGGCGGCCCGACCCCCAGCTGGTAGGTCCCCCACCAGTCGTCGAACCCGTCGAAGTCGCGGGTGACGTGCAGCTCGTGCTGGGCCACCTCGCCCAGGCCGGCCTCGTCCAGCAGGGCGGGCAGGCGGCCGTCACCGGCGCCGGGCATCCCCGACTCGTCGTCGACGTCGGGGTGCAGCCGGCGCAGCACCCGCCAGAAGGACGAGTGCGGCGCCCGGTCCCCCGCCAGGTCCCAGGTGCTCACCGCGACGACTCCCCCGGGACGGGTGACGCGGGCCATCTCGCGCAGACCGCCGACGGGGTCGCGGAAGAACGAGACGACGAGCTGGGCCAGCGCGGCGTCGACCGTCCCGTCGTCGAACGGCAGCGCCTCCCCCGGGGCCTGCCGCACGTCGACCCCGGGCAACCGGTCGCGGGCGGCGGCGACGAAGGGCGCCGACGGGTCGACCGCGACCACGTGGTCGGCGCCGAGCCGGCGGACGAGCTCGACGGTCAGCTGGCCGGGGCCGCACCCCACGTCGAGCGCGCGGCGGCCGCTGCCGGCCCCGAGCCCGGCCAGGTCGCACAGCCGGGGGGACAGGGGGGCGGAGAACCGACCCATGAAGCGGTCGTACGCCTCGGCCGCGACCTCGAACGACATGGCGCCAGTGTGGACCCGGGAGCCCCCGCTCGACCAGGGTCGGGCGGGGGCTCCATGAGGACCGTGCGGATCGCCCGGAGGGGTGCTGCTCAGAGGTTGATCATGTGCCCCGCGATGCCGTGCAGGGCCTCCTTGACCGCCTCGCCGAGCGTCGGGTGCGCGAAGACGACCCGCGACAGCTCGTCGGCGGTGAGGTCCCAGGTCTGCGCCGCGTTGATCACCGGCAGCAGCTCGGTGACGTCGGGGCCGATCATCGCGGCGCCGAGGATCTCGTTGTGCTCGGCGTCGGCGATGATCTTGACGAACCCGACGGCCTCGCCGAGACCCTGCGCCTTGCCGTTGGCCGAGAACGGGAAGGTCGACGTCTTGACGTCGTACCCCGCCTCCTTGGCCTGGGCCTCGGACAGGCCCATCGAGCCGATCTGCGGCTGGCAGTACGTCGCGCGCGGGATGTAGCGGTAGTCGATCGGCATGGTCTCGGCGCCGGCGAGGGTCTCGGCGGCGACGATGCCCATCGCCTCGGCGACGTGGGCGAGCATGAGCTTGGCCGTGACGTCGCCGATCGCGTAGACGTGCGGGACGTTGGTGCGGCAGTGGTCGTCGATGGCGATGGCGCCGCGGTCGGTCAGCTCGACGCCGGCCGCCTCGAGGCCGAAGCCCTCGGTGCGCGGGGCGAAGCCGATCGCCGACATGAGCTTGTCGGCCTCGAGGACCTGGCTCTCGCCGCCGTCGGCGGGGCTGACGGTGACCCTGACCCCGGAGCCGGTGTCCTCGACCGCCTCGACCTTGGTCTTGAGCAGGACCTTCACGCCGAGCTTCTTGTAGTGCTTGAGGAGCTCCTTGGACACGTCGGCGTCCTCGGTCGGCACCATCCGGTCGAGGAACTCGACGATGGTCACGTCGACGCCGAAGTTGCTCATCACGTAGGCGAACTCGACGCCGATGGCGCCGGAGCCGGCGATGATCATCGAGCCGGGCAGCTCGGGGTCGAGGATCTGCTCCTCGTAGGTGACGACGTTCTGGCTCACCTCGACGCCCGGGATCATCCGGGTCACCGAGCCGGTGGCGAGGATGAGGTCGTCGAAGGTCAGCTGGCGGGTCTGGCCGTCGTTGAGCGCCACGTCCATCGACTGCGGGCCGGTGAGGGTCCCCCACCCGTCGATCTCGGTGATCTTGTTCTTCTTCATGAGGTAGTGGACGCCCTTGACGATCCCCTCGGAGACCTTGCGGCTGCGCGCGTGGGTCGGCCCGAACGACATCGTGGCGTCGCCCTCGATGCCGAAGACCGCCTTCTCCTTGGTCAGGACGTGGGCGAGCTCGGCGTTGCGCAGGAGCGCCTTGCTGGGGATGCAGCCGACGTTGAGGCACACCCCGCCCCAGTACTTCTTCTCGACCACCGCGACGGACTTGCCGAGCTGGGCGGCGCGGATCGCCGCGACGTACCCCCCGGGCCCCGCGCCGAGCACCACGACATCGAAATCAGCCATGGGCACAGCCTATGTCTCCCGCCCGCGCCACCCGACCGCGTCTCGCCCAGGGCTCAACGGGTCGTCGCCCGGCGGTACTGCCAGTTCGCCAGCGGGACGAAGACGGCGAGGATCACCGCCGCCCACAGCACGGTGTAGAGCTCCGGGTGCAGCAGCGCCCACGACGTCGGCGGCGGCGCCGACGGGTTCGGGTCGGGGTTGCCGAAGAGCTGCCGCGCGGCGAGGGTCACGGCGGAGATCGGGTTCCACTCGGCGAACGAGCGCAGCGGCCCCGGGAGCGTCGACAGCGGCACGAACGTGTTGGCGACGAACGTCAGCGGGAAGATGATGATGAACGACGCGTTGTTGACCACCTCGGGCGTCGGCACGAGCATCCCCACCCAGGCCATCACCCAGCTGATCGCGTAGGCGAAGAGCAGCAGCAGGAGGAAGCCGAGCAGCGCCTCCCCCACCGACGTCGTGATCCGCCAGCCGACGACGAGGCCGGTCAGCCCCATGACGACGAGGACGATGACGTTGTTGACGACGTCGGACAGCGTCCGCCCGAAGAGGACGGCCGAGCCCGACATGGGCAGGGACCGGAAGCGGTCGATGATCCCCTTCTTGACGTCCTCGGCCAGCCCCGCCCCGGTGATCGTCGCGCCGAAGACGACGGTCTGGGCGAAGATCCCGGCGATGAGGAACTGCCGGTACGCCGCCCCGCCGTCGGCCTGCGAGATGGCCCCGCCGAAGACGTAGGCGAAGAGCAGGACGAACATGATCGGCTGGAGCGTCGTGAAGACGAGCAGGTCGGGGACCCGCTTGATCTTGATGAGGTTGCGCTTGGCGACGACGAGACCGTCGCTCACCGCCTCGAGGGCGCTCATGCGGACCCCTCCTTCTTCTCGGTGTCGTCGGCCTCGTGCCCGGTGAGGGTGAGGAACACGTCGTCGAGCGTCGGGCGGCGCAGCCCGATCTCGGCGACCGCGATGCCGGCCGCGTCGAGCAGCCGCAGCGCGTCGGCGAGGACCGCCGCCCCGCCGGTCACCGGCACGAGGACGCGGTGCACCGGCACGTCGACGGTGACGGGGGCGCCGAGCGGCTCGAGCACCCGGCGCGCGTCCTCGAGCCGGGCGGGGTCGCCCACGGTGACCTCCATGCGCTCACCGCCGACCTGGCTCTTCAGCTCGTCGGCCGTGCCGCGCGCGATGACCCGGCCGTGGTCGATGACGACGATCGAGTCGCAGAGCCGGTCGGCCTCCTCGAGGTACTGCGTCGTCAGCAGCAGCGAGGTGCCCCCGGCGACGAGCCCGCCGATGACCTCCCACATGTCGGTCCGGCTGCGCGGGTCGAGCCCGGTCGTCGGCTCGTCGAGGAAGAGGACGGGCGGGTCGGCGACGAGCGCGCCCGCCAGGTCGAGGCGGCGGCGCATCCCGCCGGAGTAGGTCTTGGACGGCCGGTCCGCGGCGTCCTCGAGCCGGAACTGGGCCAGCAGCTCGCGGGCCCGCTCGCGCGAGCGCCGGCGGCCGAGGTGGTAGAGCCGGCCGATCATGTCGAGGTTCTCGAAGCCCGTGAGGTACTCGTCGACGGCGGCGTACTGCCCCGAGAGGCCGATGCGGCGTCGTACGCCCCGGGGGTCGCGCACGACGTCCACCCCGGCGACGCTCGCCTCCCCCTCGTCGGGGCGCAGCAGCGTCGTGAGGACGCGCACGGTCGTCGTCTTGCCGGCGCCGTTGGGGCCGAGCAGGCCGAGCACCGTGCCGGTGGGGACGGTGAGGTCGACGCCGCCGAGGGCGGTCACGGCGCCGTACCGCTTGACGAGCCCGCGCGCCTCCACGGCGGGGGCCGGGGGCGAAGTCGTGAGGTCCATGTCCAGACGCTAGTGGAGGGCGGTGACACCGCTGGCATGTCGCCACCACCGCCCGTGGCGATCGGAGTACGTTCCCTGACGACGGGTCCCACCGCGGGGGCCCGAGACGGAGGTCCTTCCCATGTCCACCCCCGCCGCGCCCGGTGAGCGACCGGGCGACCGCCCCGGCCGGTACGACGCCCCGCCCGCCAACCGCGGGCTGCTGGCCGTCGCGACCGTGCTCCTTGCGCTGCCGATCATCGCCCTGCTGCTCGTCAGCACCTACGCGAAGAAGGAGCCGACGCTCGGCGGGGTGCCGTTCTTCATCTGGTACCAGTTCCTCTGGGTGTTCCTCTGCTCCGCCTTCACCTACGCGGCCTACCGGCTCGTCCTGGTCGCCCGGCCGCACCGGCCGATGACCGACGACGGGTCCGCCTTCGTCGAGGGTGACGGCACCGACGCCCGGACGGAGGGCACCCGATGAACACCGGGATCGACTGGCCCGCGCTCATCGTCCTCGTCGCGCTCTTCGCCGTCGTCGCGGTCATGGGGTTCATGGCCTCGCGCTGGCGCCGGCCGACGAGCATGGAGAGCCTCGACGAGTGGGGCCTCGGCGGCCGCAGCTTCGGCACCTGGGTGACGTGGTTCCTGCTCGGTGGTGACCTCTACACGGCCTACACGTTCGTCGCCGTCCCGGCCGCGATGTTCAGCGCGGGCGCCGTGAGCGGCTTCTTCGCCGTCCCCTACACGATCGTGCTCTACCCGATCATCTTCGTCTTCATGTCGCGGCTGTGGTCGGTCAGCCACCGGCACGGCTACGTCACACCCGCCGACTTCGTCGCCGGACGGCACGGGTCGCGCGGGCTGAGCCTCGCGGTCGCCATCACCGGCTTCGTCGCGACGATGCCCTACATCGCCCTCCAGCTCGTCGGGATCCAGGCGGTGCTCGAGGTGGCCGGCGTCGGCGGCGGCAGCAACTGGTTCGTCAACGACCTGCCGCTCTTCGTCGCCTTCATCATCCTCGCCGTCTACACCTACACCTCGGGTCTGCGCGCACCCGCGATCATCGCGTTCGTCAAGGACACGCTCATCTACCTGGTCATCATCGTCGCGGTCATCTACCTGCCGTCGAAGTTCGGCGGCTGGGGCCACATCTTCGACGTGGTGCAGGGCAAGGCCGACACAGCGGCCGCGACGGCCAAGCAGACCGGGAAGCCGGCGACCTTCGTCGCGCTGCCCGGGCCGAAGCAGTACTTCGCCTACGCCTCGCTCGCGCTGGGCTCGGCCATGGCCCTGTTCATGTACCCCCACTCCATCACCGCGACCCTGTCGGCCAAGAGCCGCAACACCATCCGCCGCAACGCGGCGATCCTGCCGGCCTACTCGTTCGTCCTCGGCCTGCTCGCCCTCCTCGGGTGGGTGGCCATCGCCGCGGGGACCAAGCCGATCGGCCTGAACGGCAAGGCCAACCCGCAGCTGGTCATCCCCCAGCTCTTCGAGGACCACTTCCCCGGCTGGTTCGCCGGCGTCGCCTTCGCGGCCATCGCCATCGGCGCGCTGGTGCCGGCGGCGATCATGTCGATCGCGGCGTCCAACACCTTCACCCGCAACATCTACAAGGAGTGGATCCGCCCAGACGCCACCCCCCAGCAGGAGGCCAAGGTCAGCAAGCTGATGTCGCTGCTGGTCAAGGCGTTCGCGCTGATCTTCGTCCTCGCCATGGACAAGCAGAACGCGATCAACCTGCAGCTGCTCGGTGGCATCTGGATCCTGCAGACCTTCCCGGCGATCGTCTTCAGCCTCTACACGAAGTGGTTCCACCGGTGGGGTCTGCTCGCCGGCTGGGCCGTCGGCATCGTCTACGGCACGTGGAAGGCGTACGGCGTCTCGTCGGCCGCCACCCCGCACTTCGGCGGCTCGCTGGCCGCGATCGAGGGCTGGGGCACGCTGGGCTACATCGCCATCACCGCGTTCGCGCTCAACGTCGTCGTCGCCGTCGTCGTCACGCTCGTCGCCCGGGCGCTGCACGCGCCGGCCGGCACCGACGAGACGATCCCGGCCGACTACTTCGCCGACGAGGGCGACCCGCGGGTCGCCAAGCTCCCGGCGACGCCCGACGAGGCGGCCGCCACCTCCCCGGGGCGGGCATGACGTCCGCCCCCACCGCGGCGGGCCGGCAGGACGTCGTCCCGAGGGCGACGAGCGTCGAGACCAACGGTCTCGACGTCATCGCCGAGGGCGAGCGGCACGGCGTCCCGCGCAGCCTGTTCTGGCCGTGGTTCGCCTCGAACATCTCGGTCCTCGCCATCCCGTACGGCGCCTTCGTGCTCGGCTTCGGCCTGTCGTTCTGGCAGGCCGTCGTCGCCTCACTCGTCGGGATCGTCCTGTCGTTCCTGCTCTGCGGCTTCGTCTCGCTCGCGGGCAAGCGCGGGTCGGCGCCGACCATGGTGCTGTCGCGGGCGTCGTTCGGGGTGCGCGGCAACCGGCTGCCGTCGTTCGTCTCCTGGCTGCTCACCGTCGGCTGGGAGACCGTGCTCGTCGTCCTCGCGACGCTCGCCACCGCGACGATCGCCGACCGCCTCGGCTGGGGCGGGGGGACGGGCACCAAGGTCGTCGCGCTCGTCGTCGTCGTGGCCGTCACCGTGACGGCGGGCATCTTCGGGTTCGAGCTGATCATGCGGCTGCAGACGTGGATCACCGTCGCGACAGCGGTCCTCACCATCGGGTACGTCGTCCTCGCGCTGCCGAAGGTCAGCTGGTCGACGGTGTCGGCGCTGCCGTCGGCGCCGCTGCCCGAGGTGCTCGGCGCGATCGTCCTGCTCGTCACCGCGCTCGGGCTCGGCTGGGTCAACTGCGCCGCCGACTACTCGCGCTACCTGCCGCGGTCGGCCTCCAGCCGCGGCGTCGTCGGGTGGACGACGTTCGGTGCCTCACTCGGTCCGGTCGTCCTCGTCGTCTTCGGGCTGCTGCTCACGGGGTCGGACGAGAAGCTGTCGACCGCGATCCAGGCCGACCCGATCGGCGCGCTGACGACGATCCTCCCGACGTGGTACCTCGTGCCGTTCGCCCTCGTCGCGATCCTCGGCCTGCTCGGCGGCATCGTCCTCGACATCTACTCCTCGGGGCTCTCGCTACTCAGCCTCGGGGTGCCGGTGACGCGGCCGGTCGCGGCGGCGATCGACGGCGCGCTGATGACGGTCGGGGCGGTCGTCGTCGTCTTCTTCGCGGACTCGTTCGTCGGGCCGTTCCAGGGCTTCCTCATCACCATGGGTGTGCCCATCGCGGCCTGGTGCGGGATCTTCCTCGGTGACCTCACCCTGCGGCGTCGCCCGTACGCCGACGCCGACCTGCAGTCCCCGCGCGGCCGGTACGGCGCCGTGCGCTGGGACTCCGTCGCCCTCATGGTCGTCGGCACGGTGCTCGGCTGGGGTCTCGTGACCAACACCTACGCCGGGTGGCTGTCGTGGCAGGGCTTCCTCCTCGGCCCGTTCGGGGGGAGGTCCGGGACGTGGGCCTACTCCGGGCTCGGCGTCCTCGTGGCCATCGTCGTGGGCTTCGTCGGCACGCTGGTCCTCTCGCGCGGCGCGGTTGCGCGGCAGGAGGGCCTGCCGGACGACGCGGTCGCCCCCGCAACGCGTGGCTGAGCCGCTCGCCGACGCGCTCGTCGTCGTCGACGCGCAGGCGGTCTTCGCCGACCCCACCTCGCCCTGGGGCTCGCCGATGGACCCGCGCGCGCGGCCCCGCCTGCTGGAGCGGATGACGGCGTACGGCGACCGCGTCGTCGCCACCCGCTACGTCGCGCCGCAGCAGCCGACCGGCGCGTGGGCGCCGTACTTCGCGCAGTTCCCGTGGGCGCTCGTCCCGCCCGACGACCCGCTCTACGCGCTGCTGCCCGACGTCGCGCAGGTCTACGGCGACCGGGCGACGGTCGACCTGACGACGTTCGGCAAGTGGGGCCCCGAGCTCGAGGTCGCCCTCGCGCCGCACGGCCCGCGGTCGGTCGAGGTCGTCGGCTACGCCACCGACTGCTGCGTCGTCTCGACGGTGTTGGCGATGGCCGACGCCGGCCTCGAGGTCCGCGTCCGCGCCGACGCGTGCGGCGGCTCGTCGCCGGAGAACCACGCGACGGCGCTGGCGCTCATGTCCCTGTACGCCCCGCTGGTGCGGATCCAGTAAGCCACTGGCGCGGCGTCGTACGGACGTGTAACTTACAAGTCGATGACAAGTACGAAGGCAGCGGCGATCGCCCACGACCTGCGCGAGCGGGTCGCCCTGGGCGAGTTCGCCGACACCGGGGCCATGGACTCCGAGGCGCAGCTGCGCAGCCGGTACGGCGTCTCGCGCCCCACCGTCCGCCGCGCCCTGGAGACCCTGCGCGACGAGGGTCTCGTCGAGTCGCGGCACGGGGCGGGCTGGTTCGTCACCGGTTCGGCCTTCCACCAGCGCCTCGCGCTCGGCACCTTCCGGCACGCCGGCAGCGCCGTCGCCGAGGCGGGCAAGTCGCTGCGCCGACGCGTCGTCGAGTTCGGCTTCCGCCCCGCCCCCCTGTCGCTCGCCGTCGCGCTCGGCGTCGACGAGGGCTCGGACCTGCTGCACGCGCGCTCGGTGCGCACCGTCGACGGCGAGGGCCTCGACGTCGTCCGCGAGTGGGTGCCGTCGGCCCTCGCCGGTGCGGTCAGCCGCGACGCGGCCACGACCCCCGGCATCTGGGAGACCTTGCAGCGCCAGGGCCACCGGATCACCACCGTGCGCCAGACCGTCACCGCCGGCCTGGCCAGCGACACCGACGCCGACCTGCTCGGCGTCGCCGAGGGCGACCCGCTGCTGCTCGTGCGCCGGGTCGCCGTCGCCGACGGCGCGCCCGTCGCCCTGTCCGACCACCGATACCTCGCGGCGCGCTTCGCGCTCGAGGTCGAGTTCAACTCCGGCCCGGCCACCGCCGGCTCGGAGACGCCCGGGCTGCGCAGCGTCGACGCTGCGACGCCCTCACCCAAGGAGAGAACGGCATGAAGGTCCTCGTCACCGGTGGAGCCGGCTTCATCGGCTCCAACTTCGTCCTGCGGGTCCGGCAGACCCGTCCCGAGTGGGAGATCACCGTCCTCGACGCGATGACCTACGCGGCCAACCGCTCCTCGCTGGCCGCCGTCGAGGACGAGATCACCGTCGTCGAGGGCTCCGTCGCCGACGCCGAGCTCGTCGACCGCCTCGTCGCCGAGACCGACCTCGTCGTCCACTTCGCCGCGGAGTCGCACAACGACAACAGCCTCGACGACCCGTGGCCGTTCATCGAGTCCAACATCGTCGGCACCTTCCGCCTCCTCGAGGCGGTCCGCAAGCACGACAAGCGGATCCACCACATCTCCACCGACGAGGTCTACGGCGACCTCGAGCTCGACGACCCCGAGCGGTTCAGCGAGACCACGCCGGTCAACCCGAGCTCGCCGTACAGCAGCTCGAAGGCGAGCGCGGACCTGCTGGTGCGCGCGTGGATCCGCTCGTTCGGGCTCAAGGCGACGCTGTCGAACTGCTCGAACAACTACGGCCCGCGTCAGCACGTCGAGAAGTTCATCCCCCGCCAGATCACCGGCATCCTCGAGGGCGTCAAGCCCAAGCTGTACGGCGCCGGCACCAACGTGCGCGACTGGATCCACGTCGACGACCACAACGACGCCGTCGTGGCGATCATCGAGCAGGGCCGCCTCGGCGAGACCTACCTCATCGGCGCCGACGGCGAGAAGGACAACAAGCAGATCATCGAGCTGCTGCTCGAGCTGATGGGCAAGCCGGCCGACTGGTACGAGCACGTCAACGACCGCCCGGGCCACGACCTGCGCTACGCCATCGACTCGACCAAGCTGCGCGCCGAGACCGGCTGGACCCCGCAGTACCAGGACATCCGCGCGGGGCTGACCCAGACCATCGAGTGGTACCGCGACAACACCGCCTGGTGGACCGCCGCCAAGGTCGAGGCCGAGAAGACGTACGCCCGCCTCGGTCGCTGACGCGACACCCCCGCGAATCGGATTCGGTCCGCTCGGCTCCGGTCAGGACCCGAGCCGAGTGGGCCGAATCCGATTCGTGTCGACCCGGTCACTCCTCGAGGTGCTCGGGGAGGACCGGGAGCTCGGCCAGCGCCGCCTCGTCGTCGAGACCGGTCAGCTGGAGCAGGTCGACGACGACCGAGCGGACCTGCACGAGCAGGACGCCGACCATCAGCCCGGTGCGCGGCAGCGACGCCGTACGGCGCCCCACGGCGGCCAGTGCGGGCCGCGCCACCCGCGGGCTGCGGTTCTCGTGCAGCGCCCGGGCGACGACCTCGGTCGCCTCGGCGAGCTCGTCGAGGACGTCGCCGTACCCCGGCGCGACCGGGATCCCCCGGGAGGCGATGACCGCGACCCGGCGGGCGAGGACCCGGGTGCTGCGCAGGGCCCGGTCGAGGGTCTCGACGAGGTCGGCGACGGTGCGCACGTCGCCGGCCTCGCGCCGCCGGAACGGCGACGACGCGACGACCGACAGCCCCTCCCCCGCGGCCGCCCGCAGCTCGGCGACGAGCGGGTCGGTCGACCGGGCCGCGGCCAGCACCTGGGCGGCCCGCTCGACGTCGCCGTCGCGGGTGCACCGCGCCGCGTCGTGCAGCAGCCCGACGATCGTCCGGACCACGACGGCGGCCTGCCGTCGGGGCGCCCGCAGCGGTGCGCGCGGAACGACCGTCGCCGCCAGCAGCGCGACGGCGCCGCCGACGAGGGCGTCCTGCCAGCGCGACACGGCCGCGTCGCGGCTCGCGACGAGGGCGATGACGAAGATCGACTGCACCGCCGCCTGGGTGGTGAGCAGGATCCCGGTGTCGAGGAAGACCGCCGCCCCCATCGCCAGCAGGACGATGACCCCGACCTGCCAGGCCCCGCTGCCGAACGCGGCGAGGAACAGGTCGGCGACGAGCAGCCCCAGCGAGACACCGACGGTGACCTCCACGACCCGGCGCAGCCGCTGCCCGTACGTCGTCCCGAGGCACACCGCCGCGACGATGGGCGCGAACACGGGGGCCGGGTGCCCGATGACCCGGTGCGCGAGGAGGTACGCGACCGCCGCCGCGACCGCGCACTGCCCCAGCTGCCAGGCCTTGCCCCGGACCCGGTCCACGCGCGAGCGCAGCGACCGGCGGCTGCGGGCGACGGCCCGGTCGACCAGCTCGTCGAGGTGCTCGCGGCGCTCGCCCGACGGGCCCAGCACGCGGGGCAGCCGCGCCGGGTCGGGGACGTGGGGGTGGCGCACCGGGCGATCCTCCCAGTCCGGCCCGGCCGTGGGGTGCGGTGGGCGCGGGTCAGGTCGCCGTACGGCGTCGTGCCCCGCGCAGCCGCCCGACCTCCGCCCGCAGCCGGACCACCTCGTCCTCGAGCTCGAGGACGCGCGCGACGCCGGCGAGGTTGAGCCCGTCGGCGAGCAGGTCGCGGATCCGGTGCAGCCGCTCGATGTCGGCCGGTGAGTACAGCCGCGTGCCCCCGGGGGTCCGGTCGGGCTCGAGCAGCCCGCGCCGCTCGTAGACGCGCAGGTTCTGCACCTGCATCGAGACCATGTCGGCGGCGACCGAGATCGCGAACACGCCTGCGCTCGGCGGCATCCCGGCGCTCCTCCCGTCGTGGCCGGTGGGTGACCGGCTCGTCCCGACCAGTGTGACTTGACAAGTGGAATACACCAAACCTATAACCGTTGGTACAGATGACCGCGCCGACAGGGCGCCTCGACCAGGAGGTTCCTGACATGCTCATCCGCACCAGCGACCCGTTCCGCGAGCTCGACCGACTCGCCACCCAGGTGCTCGGCACGAGCACCCGCCCCGCCGTCATGCCGATGGACGCGTGGCGCGAGGGCGACCAGCTCGTCGTGGAGTTCGACCTGCCCGGCGTGAGCCGCGACAGCATCGACCTCGACGTCGAGCGCAACGTGCTCACCGTCCGCGCCGAGCGCCTCGCCCGCAACGGCGACTGGCAGCTGCTGGCCGGCGAGCGCACCCGCGGCAGCTTCAGCCGCCAGCTCGTCCTCGGCGACAACCTCGACCTCGACCGCCTCGAGGCGACGTACGACGACGGCGTCCTGCGCGTCGTCGTCCCGGTGGCCGAGCGCGCCAAGCCGCGCAAGATCACCATCGGCGGGGGACGGCCCGGCCGGACGGCCGTGACCACCGGCGAGCACCACGACGGCGACACCGTGGAGTCCACGGCCCGGTCGTGACGACCTGAGCCGACCCGCAGGGCGGCCACCCCGGCTCGTGGGGGGTGGCCGTCCTGGCGTCCCGGCGTCAGGCTTCTCCCAGGTTTTTCCCAGATGTCTCCCGGGCTTCACGCAGGCGGACGGGCTGGCGCCGGAAACCTCGGCGCGGCATCGTGCTCGACCATCCGCCGCCCGGGCCCGGACGGCGGCCGGTCGTCGAGAGGCCCGCCCATGACCGCCCCCGCCCCGGACCGTGCGGTCCCGGCCGTCCACCCCGTCGACGAGGTCCTGCCCGCGGGCCGCCTCGTCGTGCTCGGGCTGCAGCACCTCTTCATCATGTACGCCGGCGCCGTGGCCGTCCCGATCATCGTCGGCGGCGCCCTGCGGCTGAGCCCGCAGGACATCGGGATCCTCGTCAGCGCGGACCTGCTCGTCTGCGGGATCGCGACGGTCATCCAGGCCGTCGGCATCTCGAGCATCCTCGGCGTGCGCCTGCCCGTCGTCGCCGGTGCGACGTTCACCGTCCTCAATCCGATGATCGTCATCGCCGGCCAGTACGGCGGCCGCAGCGGCCTGCCCGTCGTGTACGGCGCCCTGCTGGTCGCCGGCGTCTTCGGGCTCGTCATCGCCAAGCCGTTCTCGATGATGGTGCGGTTCTTCCCACCGCTGGTCACCGGGACGGTCATCACGATCATCGGGCTGTCGCTCGTCGGCGCCGACGCGGGGCTCATCACCGGCAAGAACCCGACGACGCTGCCCTTCACCGGCGACGGGTCGGGCATCACCGTCACCGCCGGGGACGTCAAGGCCGTCACCGAGGCGGGCGGCCAGGTCGTCGTGACGACCCAGGACTACGGCCTCGTCTCGCACCTCGCGCTGGCCGGGCTCGTCGTCCTCGTCATGATCCTCGTGGCCCGGCTCTTCTCCGGCTTCCTCGGCCAGATCTCGGTCCTCATCGGCCTCGTCGTCGGCACCCTCGTCGCCGTCCCCATGGGACTGGTCGACCTCTCGGCGGTGGGGCCGGCCGGCTGGTTCGGCATCGCCGCACCGTTCCACTTCGGCCCGCCGAAGTTCGTCGCCGCCGCGATCATCTCGATGTGCATCGTCCTGCTCGTCACCTACACCGAGTCGACGGCCGACATGCTCGCCGTCGGCGAGATGACCGGGCGTGAGCTGACCCCGAACGACCTCGCCCGCGGCCTGGCCACCGACGGCCTGTCGTCGGTGCTCGCCGGGCTGATGAACTCCTTCCCCGACACCGCCTACGCGGAGAACGTCGGCCTCATCGAGATGACCCGGGTCAAGAGCCGCTGGGTCGTCGCCGTCTGCGGCGGGTTCCTCCTGCTGCTCGGGCTCGTGCCCAAGGTCGGGGCGCTCGTCGCCGCCCTCCCCGGACCGGTCGTCGGCGGCGCGGGCACGGTGATGTTCGCGATGGTCACCGCGATCGGCATCCGCACCCTGGCCAAGGTGGAGTACCGCGACAACCAGAACCTGCTCATCATCGCCGTGTCGCTGTCGGTGGGGATGCTGCCGGTCATCGCGCCGGACTTCTACCGCCACTTCCCCGACGCGTTCCAGACGATCTTCGGCTCGGCGATCACCTCGACGGTCATCGTCGTCTTCGTCCTCAACCTCGTCTTCAACCACTGGGGCCGCGGGCGCGACGGCGGGGACCCCGCCGACGGCAGCCTCTCGCTCACCGCCGTCGGCAAGGGGGCCGTGACGAACCAGCCCGACGACGGTGTCCCGCTCCAGCCCGCCCGGCGGGACTGACCGGACGCCGTACGGCGACCCGCGGCCTCAGGCGGTCAGCGCCGCGGCGAGCTCCCCGGCGAGCCGGTCGCGCGCGTCCTCCGGCACCCGCTCGCCCTCCGGGACGCCCAGGTAACCGAACACGGCCGGCCCGCGCCGGTCCTCGGGCTGGTCGGCCATCCGCGGGACGACGTGCAGGTGCACGTGCCCGAAGCCGGGTGCCTCGGCGAACTGCATGACGTAGGTCTTGGTGCAGCCGGTGACGCGGCTGAGCGCACGGCCGAGCCGGACGAGCAGGACGCCGAGCTCGGCGCCCTCGTCGTCGGTGAGCTCGGCCATCGCCGTGACGTGACGGCGCGGGAGCACGACGAGCCACCCCGGCAGCGAGGTGTCGAACGCGTGCGCCACCCGCCAGCCGTCTCCGACGTGCACCCGCTCGCGGACGGGAAGGTCCTCGGCCGCCTCCTGGTCGCAGCAGAAGCAGCCGGGGAGCAGGCTCACAGCCCGGGGAACCAGATGCCGATCTCGCGCGCGGCCGACTCGGGCGAGTCCGAGCCGTGGACGATGTTCTGCTGGACCTTGCTCCCCCAGTCGCGGCCCAGGTCGCCGCGGATCGAGCCGGGCGCGGCGGCGGTCGGGTCGGTCGTGCCGGCGAGGGCGCGGAAGCCCTCGATGCAGCGCTCCCCCTCGACGACGACGGCGCAGACCGGACCGGAGGACATGAACTCGAGCAGCGGCTCGTAGAACGGCTTGCCCTCGTGCTCGGCGTAGTGCTGCTCGAGCCGGGCGCGGTCGGGGGTGAGGATCTGCAGGGCGGCGAGCGTGTAGCCCTTCGCCTCGATGCGGGCCAGCACCTGGCCGGTGAGGCCACGGCGGACGCCGTCGGGCTTGACGAGGACGAGCGAGCGTTCGGTGGTCACGCGCTCACCCTACCGAGGCCCTCCCGGGGCGTCAGCCGAGCTGCGGCCCCTCGCCCCGCTCGGCGGCGTCGAGCTCGGCGCGCCGCTGCGCGGCGAGGGCCTCCGCCCTCGGCCCCTGGTGGAGGCAGGTGACCCAGAGCGCGAGGAAGATCAGCCCGACGACGAGCATCGCCGGGACGACGGTCGCCGAGACGAAGGTCGCCACCTGCACGACCCAGCCGAGGGTGACGCCGTACGGCGTGCGCATGAGGCCGGCGGCGACGAGGCAGAGCACGGCGAGGCCGACCCCCAGCCAGAGGTAGGTCCCCGCGCGGGCGTCGCCGGACGCCAGCGCCGTGCCGCGGGCCACCAGCGCGCCGAAGAAGACCGCGATCGACTGCCCCACGAGGACGGTCATGAGCATCCGGTAGGTGAAGGTGCCCGTGCGGCCGACCAGGACGAGCCATCGCATGGTCCGAGCCTAGGCGAGGCGGCCCGGACACCCCGCCCCGCCTGTGCCAGAGTGCGGCCATGGAGCCCGAGCCCGACGACCAGCTGCGGTGGCTGGGGGCCGCCGAGACCGCGCGGCGCGTGCGCTCCGGGGACCTCGACCCGGTCGCGGTCGCCGAGGCCGCCGTCCGGCGTGTCGGGGCGGCGCAGCCGCGGCTCAACGCCTTCCAGCGGGTCGCGGACGACGTCGCCGAGCAGGCGTCCGCGGTCGCCGCCCGGGTCGCCGCCGGGGAGGACCTCCCGCTCGCCGGGGTGCCGCTGGCGATCAAGGACGAGCTGGCCGTCGCCGGCGAGGTGCACACCAAGGGGTCGTGGGCGCGTCGTACCCCCGCGGACGTGACCGCCGAGGTGGTCCGCCGCGTGCGGGCCGCCGGGGCCGTCGTCGTCGGGGCCACCCGCACCCCCGAGCTGTGCCTGACGCCGTACACCGAGAGCGAGCGCGGCGGGCTCACCCGCAACCCCTGGGACCCGACGCGGACACCCGGGGGCTCGAGCGGCGGGTCGGCCGCGGCGGTCGCGGCCGGGCTCGTGCCGCTGGCGCTCGGGGGCGACGGCGGAGGGTCGATCCGCGGCCCGGCCGCCTGGTGCGGCCTGCCCGGCCTCTTCGCGACGCCGGGGCGGGTGCCGACGGCGCCGGACGCCCTGCCGTGGACGGGGATGGTGTCCTTCGGCGGCTTCGCGCGGTCGGTCGCCGACACCGCCCTGCTGTACGACGTCCTGCTCGGCGGCTCGGGGCTGCGCGCCGCGCTCGAGGACGACTTCGGGCCCGCGCGGGTCGCGGTGTCGCTCGACCGCGCCGGCGACCGGCCCGTGCCGCAGGGCGGGCCGCTCGAGCCGGCGTGGGCGGACGCGGCCCGGCGGACGGGCGACCGGCTGGCCGCGCTCGGTCACACCGTGCGCCG
This sequence comes from Lapillicoccus jejuensis, assembly GCF_006715055.1. Classification (NCBI taxonomy): domain Bacteria; kingdom Bacillati; phylum Actinomycetota; class Actinomycetes; order Micrococcales; family Intrasporangiaceae; genus Lapillicoccus; species Lapillicoccus jejuensis. The sequence continues at coordinate 3,336,758 of NZ_VFMN01000001.1, read as the reverse complement.
CGTGCCGGTGCGCTTCGGGGCCGCGTCGACGAAGTTCACCGTGCGGTACCTCGTCTCCGCGCGTCGCGACGTCCGGGCCACCGACCGGCCCGACCTCGTCGAGCCGGTGGCGCGGACGGCCGCCCGGCTCGGCGCGCTCCTGCGGCCGGCGCTGCCCTGGGCGCTGCGGACCGGGCCAGAGCGGCGCGCGGTCGAGACCTCACTCGACGGCGTGGACGTACTCGTCACACCGACCATGCCGTGCGCACCGCCGCCGGTCGGTGAGCGCGACGGGCGGTCGCCCGTCGCGACGCTGCTCGCGGCCGGGCAGCGCGTGGGCTACCTCAACCCGTGGAACCTGCTCGGCTGGCCGGGCCTGACCGTGCCCGCCGGCGTCGACGGCGACGGTCGACCGGTCGCGGCGCTGCTCACCGCGCGACCCGGGCGCGAGGCGCTGCTGCTGCGGCTCGGGGCCCAGCTGGAGGCCGCGCACCCGTGGGGTGACCGGCACCCGGCGGCCGGGTCGTGACCGGGTTCGTCGAGGTCGCCGACGGCGTGCTCGTCGCGGCCTACCGGCCGTGGCGGGTCAACGTCGGGCTCGTCCTCGGCGGCGAGGCGGCCCTGCTCGTCGACACCGGGTGGTCGCTGTCCGCCGGGCGGCGGGTGCTGGACGACGTGCGGCGGGTCACCGGGCTGCCGGTGCGGCACGTCGTCGACACCCACGTGCACTTCGACCACGCCTGGGGCGCGGGCGCGTTCGACGCGGCGACGCTCCACGCGCACACGCACGTCGCCCGGGCCCAGGAGGGCGACACGGCGCGGATCAAGGCGGCGTTCCGCGCGGACCCGGGCGCCGCGCCGGAGTACGGGTACGACGAGCAGGACGTCGTCGACGCGCTGGCCACCGACCCGCGCCCGCCCGACGCGCTCGTGGAGGCGTCCGCCTCCGTCGACCTGGGCGGACGGGTCGTGCGGCTGTCGTGGACCGGCCGCGCGCACACCGACGGCGACCTCGCGGTCCACGTCGCCGACGTCGGGGTGGTGTTCCTCGGCGACGTCGTCGAGGACGAGCCGCTGCCCGCCTTCGGCGGCGACTCCTACCCGCTGGAGTGGGCGGCGACGTTGACCGCGCACCTCGAGGGTCTCGACGCGGGGACGGTGGTCGTCCCCGGTCACGGCCCCGCGGCGTCGTACGGCTGGGCGGTGGGGCAACGCGACGACGTGGCCCGCGCGGTCGCCGCGGCGCAGGATGCGCTGGCGCGCGAGGGGTCCGCCGACCGGGCCCTGGCCGCGGCGGTCCGCGCCACCGGCCTCCCCGAGGCGGCCCTCGCCCCCCTCGTCACCCGTCTCACCTGCCTCACCCGCTAGGGACGAGAACCCCACTTGTTGCTGCTTTTTGACGCCCGACGGCGGTGGTGACCACCGCCGTCGGGCGTCAAAAAGCAGCAACAAGTGGGGTGCTGGGGCTGGCGTCCGGGTCTCAGGTGTCGGTGTGGCCGAGCAGCATCCGGGCGTCGGCGGCCGTGACGACGGAGCCGGTGACGAGCACGCCGGAGCCCATGCCGCTGGCGTCGCCGGTCGACTCGGCCAGACCCGCCGCCCGGTCGAGCGCGTCGGGCAGGTCGCGCACGACGGTGACCCGGTCCTCGCCGAAGACCTCGACGGCGATCCGGCCCAGCTCGTCCGGGGGGATCGAGCGGGGCGAGGAGTTGCGGGTGACGACGACGTGGTCGAGGGCCGGCTCGAGGATCTCGAGCATCTCCAGCGGCTCCTTGTCGGCGAAGATCGCGACGACGCCGACCAGCCGGGTGAAGGTGAACGCGTCGTCGAGGGCGGCCCGCAGCGCCCGCGCGCCGGCCGGGTTGTGCGCCGCGTCGACGAGCACGGTCGGCGAGCGGCGCACGACCTCGAGCCGACCGGGCGAGGTCACGGACGCGAAGCCGGCGCGGACGACGTCGGCGTCGAGCGCCGTCTCCCCGCCGCCGAGGAAGGCCTCGACGGCGGCCAGCGCGACGGCGGCGTTGCTCGCCATGTGCTCGCCGTGCAGCGGGACGAAGACCTCGGGGTACTCCCCCGCCAGCCCCTTGAGGGTGAGCAGCTGCCCGCCGAGGGCGACCTCCCGCGCGACGACGCCGAAGTCGACGCCCTCGAACACGGGCCGCGCCCCGACCTCCTGCGACCGCTCGACGAGGATCTCCGCGACGTCGCGCTCCTGCACCGCGGACACCGCGATGGCACCGGGCTTGATGATCCCCGACTTCTCGGTGGCGATCTCCTCGACCGTGTCGCCGAGCAGGCGGGTGTGGTCGAGGTCGACCGGCGTGACGACCGCGACCTGGCCGTCGGCGACGTTGGTCGCGTCCCACCGGCCGCCGAGGCCGACCTCGACGACCCCGACGTCCACGGGCGCGTCGGCGAACGCGGCGTAGGCCAGGACGACCGACATCATGAAGAAGTTGAGCCGCCCGCCTCCCCTCTCGACGGACCGCGCGTCGGCCAGCTGCACCATCGGCAGCACCTCGTCGTAGACCTCGACGAGCCGCTCGGCCGAGATCGGCTCACCGCCGATCGAGATCCGCTCGCGGAACGAGTGCAGGTGCGGCGACGTGAACCGCCCCGTCGTCAGCCCCGCCTCGCGCAGCAGCGCCTCGACCATCCGCGCCGTCGTCGTCTTGCCGTTGGTGCCGGTGAGGTGGATGACCGGGAAGGTGTGCTGCGGGTCGCCGAGCAGCTCCATCACCGCCCGGATCTCGTCGAGGCTCGGGTCGACGTGGGTCTCGGGGGCACGCGCGAGGATCTCCGCCTCCACCTGCCGGACCCGCTTCTCGACCTCGAGCCGCCGCGCGGCCTCCTGCTGCGCCGCGTCGGGCCGTCCGCTCGGGCTCATCGTGCCTCCTCCGTCGTCAGCGCCCGGGCCATCCACACCTGGTCGGGCATCCCCGTCCCACCGGGCTCGCGCTCGATCTCGTTGAATCCGTGGTGCCGGTAGAACGCGGCCGCCTTCTCGTTGCCGTCGAGGTAGGCCAGGCGCAGCTCGTCGTACGTCGGCGCGACGGCGTCCACGACGGCGCGCAGCAGCGCCCCGCCGGCACCGAGCTTCTGCGACTCGGGCAGGACGTAGAGCTTCCACAGGACCGCCCGACCGTTCATCGGCCCGTACGACGCCATGCCGACCACCCGCACGGGCGTCCCGCTGACGGGGTCGCCGTCGTCCTCGGCGAGCAGCACCCGACCGGCGGACAGCGCCGGGCGGGTGGCCTCGGCGGTCCACCACTTGGCGAGACCCATCCGCACGTAGTCCGGACCGGCGATGGGCTCGTACGTCGGCGGCCAGGTGCGGTGCCCGACGTCCAGCACCGACTCGAGGTCGCTCGGTCCGGCGACGCGCACGGTGAGGGTCACGGTGCTCACGACCCGATCTTCATGACGAGGATGTGGACCTTCTCGTCCTCGCCGACGGTGGCCGACGCGGTGTGCGCGCCGGGCACGGAGGGCAGCTCGCGACCACCGCCGGCGGCCCCGAACTGGACCGCGAGCGTCTCGCTCATGATGAGCTGCTGGTGCGACGTGACCGCGTCCCAGACCGCGTCGGAACCGGTGAGGGTCAACGAGATCCGGTCGCCGACCTCGAAGCCGGCCTCCTTGCGGGCCTGCTGCACCGCGCGGACCACGTCGCGGGCCAGGCCCTCGGCCGCCAGCTCGGGCGTGACCGCCGTGTCGAGGACGACGAAGCCCCCACCGGGCAGCATCGCGACCGCGCGGCCCGCGTCGGCGCCGCCCTCGACGACGGTCTCGAGGCTGAACTCGCCCTCCTGGAGGGCGAGACCGCCGGCGGTGACCGCACCCTCGGCGTCGACCGACCAGTCGCCGGTCTTGCTGGCGCGGATGGCGACCTGGACGTCCTTGCCGAGCCGCGGGCCGGCGGCGCGGGCGTTGACCGACAGCCGCTGCTGCACCCCGAAGTCGGCCTCGGTCGCGGACACCAGGTCGACGAGCCGGACGTCCTTGACGTTGACCTCGTCCCGGACGACGCCGGCGAACGGCTCGAGGGCGACCGGCTCGTCGGTGACGACGGTGAGACCGCCGAGCGGCAGCCGGGCCCGCAGCCTCTCGGCCTTGCGCAGCGAGGACGTCACGGAGCAGATGTCGCGGGCCCGGTCCATCGCGGCGACGAGCGCCTCGTCGGTGGGCAGGTCGCCCGCGTCCGGCCAGTCGGTGAGGTGCACCGAACGGCTACCGGTCAGGCCCCGCCAGATCTCCTCGGCGGTGAGCGGCAGCAGCGGGGCGACGACGCGGGTGACCGTCTCGAGCGTCGTGTAGAGGGTGTCGAAGGCGGCGTGCGCGTCGTCGTCCTCCCCGCCCCAGAACCGGTCGCGCGACCGGCGGATGTACCAGTTGGTGAGCACGTCGAGGAAGCCGCGGACGGTGTCGCAGGCGTCGGCGACCTCGTACGCGTCGAGCTGGGCCTGCAGCTGCTCGACGACGTCGTGCAGCTTGGCCAGCAGGTAGCGGTCGAGGACGTCGGTCGACGCGGTGGACCAGCGGGCGTCGTACCCCCGTCCGCCGTCGGCGGAGTTGGCGTAGAGCGCGAAGAACGACCACGCGTTCCACAGCGGCAGGAGGACCTGGCGCACGCCGTCGCGGATCCCCTGCTCGGTGACGACGAGGTTCCCGCCGCGCAGGATCGGGCTGCTCATGAGGAACCAGCGCATCGCGTCGGCGCCGTCGCGGTCGAAGACCTCGTAGACGTCGGGGTAGTTGCGCAGGCTCTTGCTCATCTTCTGCCCGTCCGAGCCCAGGACGATGCCGTGGCTGACGCAGGAGGAGAACGCCGGCCGGTCGAACAGCGCGGTCGCCAGGACGTGCAGCGTGTAGAACCAGCCGCGGGTCTGCCCGATGTACTCGACGATGAAGTCGCCCGGGAAGTGGTGCTCGAACCACTCGGCGTTCTCGAACGGGTAGTGCACCTGGGCGAAGCTCATCGACCCCGAGTCGAACCACACGTCGAGGACGTCCTCGACCCGGCGCATGGTGGACTGCCCGGTGGGGTCGTCGGGGTTCGGCCGGGTGAGGCGGTCGACGTACGGGCGGTGCAGGTCGGGGCGGCCGTGCTCGTCGCGCGGCAGCGTGCCGAAGTCGCGCTCGAGCTCCTCGAAGGAGCCGTAGACGTCGACCCGCGGGTGGCGCGGGTCGTTGCTCTTCCAGACCGGGACCGGGCTGCCCCAGAAGCGGTTCCGCGTGATCGACCAGTCGCGGGCGTTCTCCAGCCACTTGCCGAACTGGCCGTGCTGGATGTGCGACGGGGTCCAGTCGATCTGCTCGTTGAGCTCGACCATCCGCTGCTTGAACTTCGTCACCTCGACGAACCAGCTGGAGACGGCCATGTAGATGAGCGGCTGCCGGCAGCGCCAGCAGTGCGGGTAGCTGTGCGTGTAGGTCTCGCGGCGCAGGAGCACCGTGCCCTCGGTCGCCGCCCCGTGCTCGGCCTCGCCGCGGGTGACCGCCTTGAGGTCGTCGATGACGTGGCTGTTGGCGTCGAAGACCTGCATCCCCTCGTAGTCGGTGACCGGGAAGATGAATCGTCCGTCAGGACCGACGGGGATGACCGGCTCGATGCCCTCGCGGTCGGTGACCGCCTTGTCCTCCTCACCGAAGGCGCCGGCGGTGTGGACCAGCCCGGTGCCGTCCTCGGTCGTGACGAACTCGGCGAGGAAGACGCGGTGCGCCTTCTCGTGGCCGAGGTAGTAGGAGAACGGCGGCGTGAACGAGCGCCCGGCGAGGTCGTTCCCGGTCAGCCGCTCGAGCACCTTGGTCGTGGGGTCGAAGCCCTTCTCCCCCGCCTCGTCCGGCCACAGGTCCCGCGCGTAGGCCGCGAGCCGCGCCGCGCCGAGGACGTAGCGCTCGGTCCGACCGGTGACGTCGGCCTCGACGACGACGTAGTCGATGTCCGGACCGACCATGATCCCGAGGTTCGCCGGTAGCGTCCACGGCGTCGTCGTCCAGACCAGGGCCAGCTCGCCGGTCTCGAGCCGCAGGCCGACGGTGACGGCCGGGTCCTGGCGCTGCTGGTAGACGTCGTCGTCCATCCGCAGCTCGTGGTTGGACAGCGGCGTCTGGTCGTTCCAGCAGTAGGGCAGCACGCGGAAGCCCTCGTAGACCAGCCCCTTGTCGTGCAGGCTCTTGAACGCCCACAGGACGCTCTCCATGTACTCCGGCTCGAGCGTCTTGTAGTCGTGGTCGAAGTCGACCCAGCGCGCCTGCCGGGTGACGTAGCTGCGCCACTCGCCGGTGTACTTGAGGACCGACTCGCGGCAGGCGGCGTTGAACCGCTCGATGCCGAGCTCGACGATCTCGTCCTTGGTCTTGATCCCGAGCTGGCTCATCGCCTCGAGCTCGGCGGGCAGACCGTGCGTGTCCCAGCCGAAGCGGCGCTCGACCCGGCGCCCGCGCATCGTCTGGTAGCGCGGGACGATGTCCTTGACGTAGCCGGTCAGCAGGTGGCCGTAGTGCGGCAGGCCGTTGGCGAACGGTGGCCCGTCGTAGAAGACGAACTCGTTGGCGCCGTCGGTGCCCGCCTCGCGCTGCTCGACGGAGGCGACGAACGTGCCGTCCTCGTCCCAGTAGCGCAGCACCCGCTCCTCGATCTCCGGGAAGCGGGGGCTCGAGGGGACGCCGGTGGGCGCGGGGCTCTCGCCGCGGTCGGCGGCGGACCCGGTGCGGACGCGGGGGTAGGCCATGCGGGGCTCCTGCGAGGGGGTTGGTCGTCTCAGGTCGTGTCACCACGAGGACGACGGGCCGGGGCCCACCGCGGTACCACCTCGCTTGCCGTACGGCGCCCCGCCCGCTGGGTCCGCGCGGGTCGTCGTCCGGCCTCTCGTTCACGGGCTGTCACGGGCCCACCCGTCCGGGTCTACCGGGCCCGGGGTCCGTGCCGGGCGGGCACGGGCGGACCGTTCTTCCGGAGACTCGCCGCTGATGACGGCTCGGGCGTCTCTGCGGGCCAGTGTAGGCGCGCGACCGGGGCCCGGGCGAGCCGGTTGCCGCCGCGCCGCCCGGGCGGCTGGGGGAACTCTGCGGATAAGCCCCCACGGGGCTGGGAGGTCCGCCACCATGTCGGTCGGCGCGGGCGCCGAGGGGCGTCCGCGCGGCTGACGACGCAGCACGGGCTGCGTCTCGACTCGGAGGAGCCCCCCGTTGACCCTGCCCGACCGCATCCCGCTCCCGCTGGACCCCGCCACCGCCCTCAGCCGTCGCACGCTCCTGCGCGCCCTCGGCGCCACGGGGGCCGTCGCCGCCGCCGGCGGGCTCGCCCCGACCGCCGCGCACGCGGCCGGCACCGTCCGCTTCGACCACCTCGTCCTCGGCCCGGCCTACGCCGACATGTACCCGACCGACGTCGTCGCCGACGCCACCTACTGGTACGTCAACGACAACGGCCGCTACCGGCTCGTGGCCGTCAACCGCGCCACCGGCAGGATCGACTACGAGTTCGCCAAGGCCCGCATCCCCGGCACCGACGACCTCGGGACGGGGCGCGGCATGGGGATCGACTCGGCCGGCCTGCTCTACGTCGCCGACACGATCAACAACCGCATCTCGGTGATGACCAAGCAGTTCGTCCCCGTCACCTCCTTCGGCGGCCGCGGCACCGGCCCCGGCCGGATGACCGGCATCACCGACGTCGGCGTCGGGCCCGGTCTGGACGACAAGGGCCGGCCCACCGAGGTCGTCTACGTCTCGGACAAGGCCGGGCACCAGAACAACACCCGGCTGGTGAAGTTCCGCACCGACGGGACGCCCATCGGGACCCTCGGGGCGGACCTCGACCTGCACTACGGGCAGCTCGTCGTCGACCCGGTCAGCCACCGGCTCTACGTGTGCGACGCGATCGTCCAGGGCTTCATCATCTTCGCCGAGGACGGCACGATCATCCGCAAGGTCGGCGGCCGCGGCGACCTGCCGGGGCAGTTCAAGGGCCTGCCCCGCGGCATCGACGTGTTCCGTGACCGGGTCTACGTCACCGACTCGGACAACCGGCGCATCCAGGTCTTCGACCTCGACGGCAACTTCCTCTTCCTCTTCGGCAAGCGCGGCACCGGCCTCGGCGAGTTCATCGGTCCCAAGGGACTGGCCGTCACCCAGGGCAGCATCCTCGTCTGCGACCTCTACGGCTACGGCCTCGACGAGTTCGACCTGCGCGGCAACCCGATCCGCAGCCTGTTCGGCGGGGTGCCGCCGATCGACGGCGTCAACAAGCCCAAGGGCGTCGACGTCGACCACCAGGGCAGGGTGATGGTCATCGACTGGTGGCGCCAGGCCATCGTGCGCTGCGCCCCCGACGGCAGCGGCGCCGTGCAGGTCGGCCAGACCGGTGACCGCAAGACGCCGGGCGCGCTGACCTTCCCCACCGACGTGCGGATCCAGCCCGGCGCGGACGTCATCTTCGTCGCCAACCGCGAGAGCAACGACGTCGAGGTGCTGAACCCCGACGGCACGTCGCACCGCTCGGCCTTCTTCGGCAACAAGGAGCTCGCCCACCCGGTGGGGATCGCCTTCGCGCCGAACGGCGACCTGTGGGTCACCGACAGCCCGCGCAAGCGCGTCGTGCGCTACGTCATCGACCGCGACGGGCACGGCACCCTCGTCGAGACCGACAACGGCGCCTCGATCGGCGGTCTGCGCTACTGCTCCGGGCTCGACGTCGCCCCCGACGGGACCCTGTGGGTCACCGACGGCAACGCGGTGTCCCGCCGTACGGCGTCGGGGCGGTGGACCCGCTTCACGCAGGCGACGGGCAGCGCCCGGTCCTTCAAGGGCCCGTGGGGTGTGCGGGTGGGCCCCGACGGCAACGTCTACGTCGCCGACTCGGGCAACAACCGCATCGTCGTCATGTCCCCGAGCGGCACGATGCTCGCCGAGAGCGCGCCGACCGACCGCTTCGGCGGGCTCGCGCTCTACGAGCCGGAGGGTCTGGCCTTCGGGCCCGACGGCACCCTGTTCGTCGCCGACACCAACAACGACCGGGTGCTCGCGCTGAAGGTCACGGTCTGAGGATCCGACCGGCCGTGGCCCGGGGCGCACGCCCCCGGGCCGCGCCCGGCTGGTAGAAACGACGCATGACCGAGACGGACACCCGGGGGGCGTGGCTGAGCGCCGAGCAGCTGCGTGACGCCCGGGAGCGGCTGCCCATCCTCTACGTCGACGCCGTCCCGGTGCGGGTCGACGAGCGCGGCGCGCTCAGCGCCGTCGGGCTGCTGCTGCGGGCGTCGCAGAGCGGCACGATCAACCACGAGCTGGTCTCGGGTCGCGTGCTCTACCACGAGCGCATCCGGGACGCGCTGATCCGGCACCTGGAGAAGGACCTCGGGCTGCTGGCGATGCCGCGGATCCCGTTGTCGCCGCAGCCGTTCACGGTCGCGGAGAAGTTCCCCACCCCCGGGGTGACGCCGTTCCACGACCCGCGCCAGCACGCGGTGTCGCTGGCCTTCGTCGTGCCGGTGGTCGGGGACTGCGCCCCGCAGCAGGACGCGCTCGACTTCTCCTGGGTCACCCCGGACGAGGCGGCCCGGCTGGCCTCGCTCGGCGAGATGGAGAACGGGCACGGGGTGCTGCTGCGCCAAGCCCTGGCGCACCTCGGCTTCGAGGTCTGAGACCCCGGTCAGCGGTCGGCGGTGACGGGCGGCTCGGAGCCGCGCCGCTCCTCCTGGTCGACCAGGGCCTCGCGGTCCTTGAGCCGGTCGAGCCCACGCAGTGTCTGCGCCATCCGGTGGTTGCCCGCCAGCCGCTCGCGCTGCCGGTCGAGGAACCACCAGTAACCGGCGGTGAACGGGCACGCCTTCTCCCCGACCCGCACCTTGGGGTCGAAGGGGCAGCCCTTGCAGTGGTCGGTCATCCGGTCGATGTAGGCACCCCCGGAGAGGTAGGGCTTGGTGGCGAGGATGCCCCCGTCGGCGTGCTGCGACATGCCGACGACGTTGGGCACCATCACCCAGTCGTAGCCGTCGACGAACGCCCGGTGGAACCAGTCGGTCAGCTCGTCAGGACGCCAACCCCGTTGCAGCGCATAGCCGCCGAGGATCATCAGCCGCGGGATGTGGTGGACCCATCCGTGGTCGCGGATGCCGGCGAGGGTGTGCGACAGGCAGCGCGCGTCGGTCGCCTCGGCGTCGAGGTCGAGCCACCAGTCGGGGAGCTTGCGCCGCTGGTTGAGCTTGTTGGCGTGGCGGTGCTCCTCGCCGAGGTGCCAGTAGAGGTGCCAGATGTAGTCGCGCCAGCCGATGACCTGGCGCACGAACCCCTCGGCCGAGGCGATGGGGACGTCGCCGTCGCGGTGCGCCTCCTCGGCGCGGCCGGCGACCTCGATCGGGTCGAGCAGGCCGAGGTTCATCGGCGCCGACAGCATCGAGTGGGCCATCCAGTCGTCGTCCTCGAGGACGGCGTCCTCGTGCGGGCCGAACTCCGGCAGCCGGTGGGCGACGAAGTCGCGCAGCACGTGCGACGCCTCGTCGTGGGTGGCGGCGAAGCGGCGCGGACCGTCGTTGCCCAGGAAACGGACGTCGCCGTCGGCCTCCCAGCGGTCGAGGTCCGCGCGGACCTCCTCGTCGATGTCGTCCTCGGTGGGCCACCACGGCTCCGGGACGCCGAGGGTCGCGCGCTTGGGCGCGGGCTCGCGGTTCTCGTGGTCGTAGTTCCAGGTGCCGCCGACGGGGTCGTCGCCCTCCATGAGCAGACCGGTGCGGCGGCGCGCGTCGCGGTAGAAGTCCTCCATGAGCAGCCGCTTGCCCGTACGACGCTCCGCCCAGGCCTCGAAGTCGCGGCGGCTCGTCGCGTACCCGCGGTCCGGCAGCCGCTCGATCTCGCGCTGCTCGGCGAGGCGCCGGACGAGGTCGACGGCGGCGCGGCTCGTCGGCTGGATCACCTGGAGGGGGCCGTCGACCTGCGCCAACGCGTCGCCGTACGTCTCCGTGCGCAGGTAGGTGACGCGGTCACCGAGCTCGCGGGCGCGGTGCCGCATCGCGGAGAGGACGAGGTGCGCCTTCTGCCGGTGGAAGCGGCGGCGGGCGAAGACCCGCCGGCTCTCGACGAGCAGCACCGGCCCGTCGTGGTCGTCGAGGAAGTGCGGGCCCAGCTGGTCCCCGAACAGCCACCTCGTGCTCGGTCCCGACGACTGCGCCCCTGCCGACCTGCTCGCCACCAGCCGACCGTACGGCGCCCCGCCTCCCCCTCGCAGCCGTCGACGGCCGGTGGGCGCGCGGCAGGACCGCTCCTTGCTCCGGAACGTCCCGGATCCGGGTGGGGAAAGACCCCGGACGGGCGGACAGGAGCAAGAAGCGGTCCCGTGGTGCGGGGCCGGACCGGGCGAGCCGTCGACCGGTCCGACCCACCTCGGTCGGTCAGCTGCCGCTGACCGGGGCCGAGGGGTCGGTGCTCGGCTGGGCCGGGGTGCCGGCACAGCCCTGTGGTGCGCCGTCCTGGCCGGCCGCCGGGCCGGCGGCGGGACCGGCGGCGGGGGCCTTGCCGTCCGCGTTCGGGGCGGCGGGGGCCTTGCCGTCGGCCTTCGGGGCGGCCGGGGCCTTGCCGTCGGCGGGCGGGGCGGGCGGGGTCGGGGCCTTGCCGTCGGCCTTCGGCGCGGCCGGGGCCTTGCCGTCGGCGGGCGGGGCGGGCGGGGTCGGGGCCTTGCCGTCGGCCTTCGGCGCGGCCGGGGCCTTGCCGTCGGCGGGCGGGGCGGGCGGGGTCGGGGCCTTGCCGTCGGCCTTCGGCGCGGCGGGAGCCTTGCCGTCGGCCTTCGGCGCGGCGGGAGCCTTGCCGTCGGCCTTCGGCGCCGTTCCGGGGGCGGGCGGGGTCGGGCACGACTGGCCGCCCGTGGCGCCCGCCGCTCCCCCGGCGGCACCGGCCGCGGCCCCGGAGCCCCCGCTGGACGGCGAGGACGAGGACGTCGGCGACGACGACGACGTCGTGGGGGACGCGCTCGAGGTCGTCGCGGCGGTCACCTCGGCGGTGCGGGACGCCGTACCGAAGCTGCCCTGCGCGATGGCGGGGACGGCGACGGCGAGCGCCCCCGCGGCGACGACGCCGACGGCGATCCCCCGCCACGGCACCTTGCGCCCCCGGGTCACGGTCGTCGCCGGCTGCTCGCGCCGGGGAGCGGCGGCCCAGACCGGGATGGGCTGGGTCGAGTGCTCGGGCAGCCGCTCCGCCGCGGACGGCTCGTGCGGGGCGCTCGGCACGGTGGGCTCGGGACGGGTGCTGTCGGCACCGCGCCGGTAGGGGTCGGAGCCGCCGGGGCTGCGGCGGTCGTCGCGCTGCCCGGGCTGGTCGGGGTCGTACGGTCCGTACTGCTCGGAGGCCATCTGGCCACCCTCCTCTCGACCCGCTCTGGGGTCGTCGTGGTCGGTCCTGCGGGGCGGTGGGTCACCGCCATGACTCCACCGTGGGTGCCGCCCTTCAGGGCCACCTCAAGACAGCGCCTCCACAGCGGTTCCTTGAGCGGGCCTTGAGCGCCGCACACGGGACGCACAGCCGCACGGGCCGGCCCACGGCCCGCCGGACGCGAACCGGCCGGGTCCGGGCCAGCCTGACCTGGCCCGGACCCGGCCGGGGTCCGTGGGGTGGGGTGCCGCCGTCCGCGGCACCCCACCGGGAGGGACGACGCGCCGTCCCGCGTCGTCCCACGTCGTCGCCGTCGGGTGGGCTCAGCCCTCGGCCGACCCCTCGACCGACCCCTGCGGGGCGGTGGGGGCCGCGGGCGCCCGGTCCGGACCGCCGCGACCCTCGCCCTGGGGGCGATCGGGACGGGTGCCCTGGGCGTCGCGGGTGCCCTGGGCGTCGTCGCCGGGGGCGCACCGGCCGCCGGGTCCGGCGCCGTGCTGACCGGCCGGGCCGCCCTCGCCGTACCCGGTGACGGCCGCGGCCGGACCGGTGGGCTGCTGGTTGGAGGCGGCGATCGCCGGGATGGCGACGGCCAGGCCGGCCGCGGCCACGGCGCCGACCGCGAGGCCGCGCCACAGACCGCGGCGCGAGCGGCGAGGAGCCGGCCGGTCGGCCACCGGCGGGGCGTCGTACGGCGTCGGCGGCGGGGTCCAGAGCTCGCCGCCGTGGTGCTGCGGACGGGACGGGTCGTCGGGGCGGTGGGGGGTGGACGGGTCGGTCACGAGGTCTCCTCGGTCGGTCGTGCGGACGGTCGGGGCCCGCCGGACGGGGGCGCCGTCCCTCCACGGTCCGGTCGCGCGCTCAAGGACCCCTCAAGGACATCCGGCGCACAGGTTCTTCTTGAGCGGTTCTTGAGAACGGCTGGTTGACATGGGGGTATGACGCTCCGTACCGCCGCCCGCGTGCTCCTCGTCGAGGACGACACCGCCATCCGCGAGGCCGTCGCCGCCGCCCTGCGCGACACCGGTCTCGACGTCCGCTCGGCCGCCGACGGCGAGGAGCTCGAGGGGCTGCTGGCGTCGTACCGGCCGTCCGTGCTGGTCCTGGACTGGATGCTGCCGGGCCGCGACGGGCCGACCCTGGCGCGGGTGGCGCGGCGCACCGCCGACGTCGGCATCATCATGCTCACCGCGCGCGAGGGCGTCGGCGACCGGCTGCGCGGCTTCTCGGCGGGGGTCGACGACTACGTGCCGAAGCCGTTCGCGATGGAGGAGCTGGTTGCGCGGGTGCGGGCGCTGCTGGGCCGGCTCGGCGCGACCCCGACCACGGTCGAGGTCGACGACCTCGTCGTCGACGAGTCGGCCGCCGTCGCCGTCCGCGGGGGCGAGCCGCTCCCGTTGACGGCCACCGAGTTCCGGCTGCTGGCCTACCTCGCGCAGCAGCGCGGGCGGGTCGTCTCGACGACGCAGATCCTCACCCAGGTGTGGGGCTACGAGGAGTACAGCGACAACCTCGTGCCCGCGAACATCAGCACGCTGCGGCGCAAGATGGAGGCCGGCGGTGCGCCGCGGCTGCTGCACACGGTGCGTGGGCTCGGCTACGTCCTGCGCGCTCCCGCCCGGGAGGACGTCGCGTGAGGTCCGTACGACGCCGCGCCCCGTCCGCCGGGTCGCGTCTGCACACCCCGTCGCTGCGTCGTCGCGTGACGGCGACGGTGCTGCTGCTGCTCACCGTCATGGTCGCCGTCCTCGGCGTGACGACCGACGTCGTGCTGCGCAACCGGCTGGAGAGCCAGCTCGAGCAGCGGCTGCAGGACCGGGCCCAGCTCGGCGTGGCCCTGGCCGACCAGATCCCCGACATCGAGGCGTTGGCCGAGCGCCTGGAGGGCAACGGGGTCTCGGTGAAGGTCGTGAACGCCGCCGGCCAGGTCGCGGTCAAGGGGCCCCCGATCGGACCTCAGCCCGGGCGCGGGCCGGGCGGCGGACCCGCCGGCCGCAACGGCGCCGACACCGCCCCTGGAGGGTCCGGCGCATCCTCCGACTCGACCGGTTCCCGTGGTTCCAGTGGCTCCGACGGGTCAGGGACCTCGACGCAGCTCCCCCCACAGAGCGCTGACGGCGTCGTCGTGCACTACGACAACGTCGTCCAGGAGAGCCGGAAGCTGCCCGACGGTACGTGGCTGACCCTGCAGGCCGACTCCGGCGAGGTCGACCGCGTCGTCGACCAGACGCGGATCGCGTTCCTGGCCGGGGCGATCGGCGTGCTGCTGCTCGGCGCCGCCGTCGTCCGGCCCGTCGTCGGCCGCGTGCTGCGGCCGCTGGACCGGATCACCTCCGTGGCGCGGTCGATCGGCAAGGGCGACCGGGGACGTCGGCTACGCCCCGACCGGCCGCGCACCGAGCTCGGCACGACCGCGCAGGCCTTCGACGACATGCTCGACGCGGTGGAGGGCGCCGAGCGGCACGCGCTGGAGTCCGAGCAGCGGCTGCGGGACTTCCTGTCCGACGCCGCCCACGAGCTGCGCACCCCGATCGCCGGCGTCCAGGCCAGCGCCGAGCACGTGCTGCGCTCCGACCCGGAGCGGGCCGAGCGGGAGCGGACCCTGCTCGCCCTCGTGCGCGAGTCGCGGCGGGCCGGCCGGCTCGTCGACGACCTGCTGCTCATGGCGCGGATCGACCGCGGCCTCCCCCTCGCCCCGCAGCCGGTCGAGCTGCGCTCGCTCGTCGCCGGCGCGGTGGAGTCGCGGCGGCTGCGGCACCCCGACACGGCGCTGCTCGTCACCGGCGACGACGTCGTCGTCGACGCCGATCCCGACCGGGTCACCCAGGTCGTCGGCAACCTGCTCGACAACGCCGTGCGTGCGGCCGGGCGGACCGCCCGGGTGCACGTCGCCGTGCGCCGTACGGACGCCGGGGAGGCCGTCGTCGAGGTGACCGACGACGGACCGGGCATCGCCCCCGCGGACCGCGAGCGGGTCTTCGAGCGGATGGTGCGGCTCGACGCGGCCCGGACGCCGGGTGACTCGGGCGCGGGGCTGGGGCTGCCGATCGCCCGGGGCATCGCCCGCGCGCACGGGGGGGACCTCGTCTGCGTCCCGCGCGAGGCGGGCGACACGGCCCTGCCGGGCGCCCGGTTCCGGCTCACCCTGCCCCTCACGCCCACCGCGGCGTCCGCAGCGAGGGGGCACCGGTCCCCCGTCGGTGCGGACGTCCCGCTGGTCGCTAGGAGCGGGCCTCCAGCAGCTGCTCGCGCTGGGACCCCAGCACCGTGAGCGGGATCAGCGTCTTGCCGGTCGGGCCGATCTCGATCTCGGTGTTCATCTGCGGGCAGACGCCGCAGTCGAAGCACGGCGTCCAGCGGCAGTCCTCGACCTCGGTCTCGTCGAGGGCGTCCTGCCAGTCCTCCCAGAGCCAGTCCTTGTCGAGGCCGGAGTCGAGGTGGTCCCACGGGAGCACCTCGGCCTGCTCGCGCTCGCGCGTGGTGTACCAGGCGACGTCGACGGCGGCGCACTGCGGGTCGGTCGCGAAGACCTCCTCGGCGCAGCGCATCCACCGCTCGAAGCTGAAGTGCTCGCTCCAGCCGTCGAAGCGGCCGCCGTCGCGCCACACGGCCTCGATGACCTTGCCGACGCGGCGGTCACCGCGCGAGAGAAGGCCCTCGACCATCCCGGGCTGGCCGTCGTGGTAGCGGAACCCGATCGAGCTCGCGTAGCGGCGGTCGGCGCGGATCGCCTCGCGCAGCTTCTGCAGACGCGCGTCGGTCTCCTCGACGCCGAGCTGCGGCGCCCACTGGAACGGGGTGTGCGGCTTCGGCACGAACCCGCCGATCGAGACGGTGCAGCGGATGTCGCGGCGGCCGGAGACCTGCCGACCGGTCTCGATGACCCGCTTGGCCAGCTCGGCGATCTGCAGGACGTCCTCGTCGGTCTCGGTCGGCAGCCCGCACATGAAGTAGAGCTTGACCTGCCGCCAGCCCGCGCCGTACGCCGCCGCGACGGTGTCGATGAGGTCCTGCTCGCTGACCATCTTGTTGATGACCTTGCGGATCCGCTCCGACCCGCCCTCGGGCGCGAAGGTCAGCCCGGACCGGCGGCCGTTGCGGGTCAGCTCGTTGGCCAGGTCGATGTTGAACGCGTCGACGCGGGTCGACGGCAGGGAGAGCCCGGTCTGCGTGCCCTCGTAGCGGTCGGCGAGGCCCTTGGTCACCTCCGCGATCTCGGAGTGGTCGGCCGAGGACAGCGAGAGCAGGCCGACCTCCTCGAAGCCGGTCGCGGCCAGGCCGCGCTCGACCATCTCGCCGATGCCGGTGATGGACCGCTCGCGCACCGGGCGGGTGATCATCCCGGCCTGGCAGAAGCGGCAGCCGCGGGTGCAGCCGCGGAAGATCTCGACCGACATCCGCTCGTGCACCGTCTCGGCGAGCGGCACGAGCGGCTGCTTCGGGTACGGCCACGCGTCGAGGTCCATGACGGTGTGCTTGGAGACGCGCCACGGGACGCCGGTCGCGCCGGCCTTCGGCGCGACGCGCTGGATGCGCCCGTCGGGCAGGTACGAGACGTCGTACAGGCTCGGGACGTAGACGCCACCGGTGCGCGCCAGACGCAGGAGCAGCTCGGCGCGACCGCCGGGCCGGCCGGCGGCCTTCCACTCGCGGGTGATGTCGGTGATGGCGAGAACCGCCTCCTCGCCGTCGCCGACCACCGCGGCGTCGACGAACGCGGCGACCGGCTCGGGGTTGAACGCGGCGTGCCCGCCCGCGACGACCACCGGGTCGTCGTCGCCGCGCTCGGCGGCGTGGATCGGGATGCCCGCGAGGTCGAGCGCGGTGAGCATGTTCGTGTAGCCGAGCTCGGTGGAGAACGAGACGCCGAACAGGTCGAAGTCGCGCAGCGCGCGGTGCGCGTCGACCGTCAGCTGCGGCACGTGGTGCTCGCGCATGAGCGCCTCGAGGTCGGGCCACACCGAGTAGGTGCGCTCGGCCAGGGCGTCCTCGCGCTCGTTGAGGACCTCGTAGAGGATCATGACGCCCTGGTTGGGCAGGCCGACCTCGTAGGCGTCGGGGTACATCAGCGCCCAGCGCGTCGTCAGCTCCTCGCCGCCGGGGCCGAAGCCGCCGCACTGCCAGTCCTTGACGGTCGAGTTGAGCTCGCCGCCGACGTACTGGATCGGCTTCGAGACCCGCTCGAGCAGCGGCTCGAGCGCGCCGAAGAGCGACTCACCGGGGGCGTGCTGGAGCGTCGTGGTCACGGGTCCAGGGTAAGCGGCGTCCCCGAGCCGCCCAAACCCCCGGCCGCGGGCGTCAGCCGCCCGCGACGGTGCGCACGACGCCCGCCCGCACGACCGGGTCGTCCCACAGCCGCGCGGTCCGGCGCAGGCTGAGCACCGACGGCACGAGCAGCACGACCGCGGCGAGCGCCGCCCACCACCAGGGCGCCACCGCGAGCGCGCAGAACAGCACGCCGTACGCCAGCGCGTGCGCCGTCAGGCGCAGGGTGTCGGCGAGCAGCGTCCCCGCGGGCGCGGGCTGGGCCCGAGGGCTGCCGAGGTCGGCCGCGTGCGGGTGGCGCACCGACCAGCGCAGCGTCGAGGCGAGGATGCGCGCCGCGACGACGAGCAGCGCACCCGCGGTCGCCACGACCGGGGCCGGGCCGGGCGGCCACCCCGCCCGCACGGCGCCGAGGACGAGGCTGGCCAGCGTCGGCAGGGCGAGCACCTCGGCCACCAGCCGCGCCCGCGTGCGCAGCAGCACGCGCGGAGCGACCGGCAGCGACTCGCGCCACCAGGCGCCCCCGCCGTCGAGGACGAAGGCGTTGACCCCGAAGAGCAGCGCGCCACCGAGGCCGAAGAAGCCCGGCACCACGGGCAGGACGACCCAGTCGAGCGGGGCGGCGAGGGCCACGAGACCGGGCAGCAGGGCCAGCAGCAGCAGCCCGCGGGCGAGCGGCGGCGAGCGCAGCACCCCCGCGCGGTCCAGCCGGCGCAGCGTGCCGTGGGCGTCGAGCGTGCGGCCCGGCGGGTGGCGCCGGGTCTCGGCCGCCGCGCGGACCCGTCGTGGCCGACGGGCCACCGCCGCGGCGGCGCGGTCACCGAGCGCGACGGCGAGGGCGGTGAGGGCGAGCAGGGCGAGGACGCCGAGCACCCAGGGCACCCCGTCCCCCTCGGCGCCCGCGCGGACCACGTCGGCGACGAGGTCGCCGCCGAGCGCGCGGGTCGCGCCGGCCAGACGCCCGGTCCACAGCGCGACGGCGGCCGCGGCGACGACGAGGGTGAGGGCGAGCCGCACCACCCACACGCCGTACGGCGCCCCGCGGACCGCCTCGGCGCCCCACCCCACCAGCTGCGCCGTCGCCGTGGCCACCGCGAGCCACAGCGCGACGACCAGCAGCCCGGGGGCCACGCTGTGGGGCGCGAGGTAGCACACCTCGACGACGAGAGCCGCCGCCGGAGCCACCCACGCCACCGTCACCGGCGCGAGGGCGAGGGCGGCGAGGTGGTCGACCCGCGGACCCACGGGGAAGGCGACGACCTGGTCCGCGGGTAGCGCCTCGCGCCCCCCGCCGGCCGCGACCGCGGCGAGGGTCGTCGTGAGGAGGAACCCGACCAGCGTGGCCGGCAGGGCCGGGACGACGTCGGCTCGGGTGAGGCCACCGGCGCCGTCGGGGAGCCCGTGCGCCAGCCGGGCCAGCAGCCCGACGGCGGACCCCAGCACCGCCAGCAGCACCACGACGACGACCCGGCCCCCGGTGGGGACGGTGCGCCACCGCAGCCGCAGCACGAGCCCGAGCGACGCGAGCGACCCCGGCGGGTCGGTGCGCTCAGGCGAGCAGGTCCCGGTAGGCACGCGCCCCCTCCTCGCCGCGCAGCGCGGGGACCGGCGTCGTGGCGACGACGCGGCCGCCGCGCATGACGACCGCCTCGTCGCACACCTGGACGGCGAGGTCGCGCAGGTGGGTGCAGACGACCACGGTCGCGCCGCGGTCGCGGGCCTCGCGCACCACCTCGAGGGTCGCGTCGACCCCGGTCGGGTCGACGCCGTCGAACGGCTCGTCGAGCAGCAGCACCCGGGGCTCGTGCAGGGCGGCGAGCACGACCGAGGTGCGCCGGCCCATCCCGTGGCTGAAGCCGGCCGTCACCCGGTCGGCGACGTCGTCGAGGTCG
This sequence comes from Lapillicoccus jejuensis, assembly GCF_006715055.1. Lineage (NCBI taxonomy): Bacteria > Bacillati > Actinomycetota > Actinomycetes > Micrococcales > Intrasporangiaceae > Lapillicoccus > Lapillicoccus jejuensis. The sequence continues at coordinate 3,317,253 of NZ_VFMN01000001.1, read as the reverse complement.
AAGCGCCGCAGCAGCTCGCGCGCCCGCGGCTCCCAGCCGCGCAGCCCGCGCAGCCGCGCGCTCAGCTCGAGGTGCTCCCACGGCGTGGCCCGCGGCACGAGGCCGCCCACGTCGGGGCAGTAGCCGACGGCGCGCTTGGCGCCCAGCGGGTCCTCGACGACGTCGACGCCGTCGACGGTGACCCGTCCCGCCGTGGGGGGCAGCACACCCGACGCGACGCGCAGGGTCGTCGACTTGCCGGCGCCGTTGCGCCCGAGCAGCGCGGTCGCCCGGCCGGCCCCGGCCCGCAGGGTCACGTCGTCGACCGCGACGACCGGGCCGAACCGCACGACGAGCCCCTCGACCGACAGCCCGCTCACCGCGTCAGTCTCGCAGAGTGGCGGGTCGGCGACCCCTGATGTTGACTGCCCGCGTGGCGGTGACGGGTGGGGGTCTGGCGGGGTTCGACGCCGTGCGGCTGGACTTCGGGGAGGGCCGGCTCGTCGGGGAGGTCTCGGTGCGGCCGTGCGCCCCGGCGGTGCTGCTGCTGCACGGGCACCCGCAGACCCACCTCATCTGGCACCACGTCGCGCCGGCGCTCGCCGAGTGGTTCACCGTCGTCGCCCTCGACCTGCCCGGGTACGGCGACTCGCGCCCGTCCGACCCCGGGGCGGCCGCGATGACCAAGCGGGCGATGGCCTCCGACCTCGACGAGGGGATGCGCCGGCTCGGCGAGCAGCACGGCTTCGGCCCGTACGCCGTCGTCGCGCACGACCGCGGCGCGCGGGTCGCCCACCGGCTGCTCGCCGACCGACCGGATCGGGTGACCCGGGCGCTGCTCATGGACATCGCGCCGACGCTCGACATGTACGAGGGCACGACCCGCGGCTACGCGACCGCGTACTGGCACTGGTTCTTCCTCATCCAGCGCGAGCCGCTGCCCGAGCGGCTCGTCGGCGCCGACCCCGACGCCTACCTCGACGCGGTGATGGGCAGCCGGCACGCGGGGCTCGCCGCGTTCGACGACGAGGCGCTGGCCGCCTACCGGGCGGCGCTGCGCGATCCGGAGGTCGTGCACTGGATGTGCGAGGACTACCGCGCGTCGGCCGGACCGGACCTCGAGCTGGACCGCGCCGACCGCGAGGCGGGCCGGGTCGTCACCACCCCGCTGCGGGTGCTGTGGGGCGCCCGCGGGATCGTCGAGCGGTACTTCGACCCGCTGGCGCTGTGGTCGGCGCTCGCCACCGACGTGTCCGGCCGGGCGCTCGACTGCGGCCACTACCTGCCGGAGGAGGCCCCCGCGGAGGTCCTCACCGACGTGCAGGAGGAGTTCCTCGCCCCGCTGCTCACCTGAGAGCGAGGGAGGTCGGAACCCCACGTGTTGCTACTTCTCGCCTCGGTCAGGGAGGTGAGCCACCTCGCGCGGCCCGACGAAAAGCAGCAACAAGTGGGGTGCTCACGGGGCGGGGGCGTCGCTGACGGCGGCGGCGATCGCCGTGCCCAGCGAGGTCGTCGTCCCCGTGCCGCCGAGGTCGGGGGTGAGGCCCTCGCCGGCGCCGAGCACCTGCTCGATCGCGGCGAGGACCGCGGCGGCCGCTTCGGGCTCGCCGAGGTGGTCGAGCATGAGGCTGGCCGACCAGATCTGGCCGACCGGGTTCGCGACGCCCTTCCCGGCGATGTCGGGGGCCGACCCGTGGACCGGCTCGAACAGCGACGGGTAGCGCCGCTCGGGGTTGATGTTGCCGCTCGGGGCGATCCCGATGGTGCCGGTGCACGCCGGTCCGAGGTCGCTGAGGATGTCGCCGAAGAGGTTGCTCGCGACGACGACGTCGAACCAGTCCGGGTGCAGGACGAAGTTCGCGGTGAGGATGTCGATGTGGAACTTGTCGACCCGCACGTCGGCGTAGTCCTGCGCCATCGCGGCGACCCGGGTGTCCCACCACGGCATCGTGATGGCGATGCCGTTGCTCTTGGTCGCCGACGTCAGGTGCTTGGCCTCGCGGGACCGCGCGAGCTCGAAGGCGTAGCGCAGGATCCGGTCGACCCCGACGCGCGTCATGACCGTTTCCTGGATGACGGTCTCCCGATCAGTGTCCTCGAAGAGGACGCCGCCGACCGAGGTGTACTCCCCCTCGGTGTTCTCGCGCACCACGAGGAAGTCGACGTCGCCCGGCTCACGGCCGGCCAGCGGCGAGCGCACCCCCGGCATGAGCCGCACGGGGCGCAGGTTGACGTACTGGTCGAACCGCCGCCGGAACTGCAGCAGGCTCCCCCACAGCGACACGTGGTCCGGCACGACGTCGGGCCACCCGACGGCGCCGAAGAAGATCGCGTCGAAGCCGCTCAACGTCTCGAACCAGCCCTCGGGCAGCATCGTCCCGTGCCGCTGCCAGTGGTCGGCGCTGGCGAAGTCGAACTCCTCGAGGGCGAGGTCGAGGCCGTAGCGGTCGGCCGCCGCCCGCAGGACCCGCACCCCCTCGGGGACGACCTCGGTGCCGATCCCGTCGCCGGGGATGACCGCGATCCGGTGCGTCATGACCGCCACCGTACGACGCCCCGTCGCCCACCACCTCCCGGGCCCCGCACCACCACCCCTCCGCGTTCCGGACTCACGTCGTGCCGCTCCCGGACCCGGCTGAACCGGTTCGGGTGCGGCACAACGTGAGTCCGGAACGCGGGACGGGGGCGGGTCAGCCGGCGAGGACCGTCTTGATCGAGCGGCGCTCGTCCATCGCGGTGTAGCCGTCGGCGACCTTCTCCAGCGGGAGGGTCAGGTCGAAGACCGGGCTGGGGTCCAGCCGGCCGCTCACCACCCGCTCGAGCAGGTCGGGCAGGTAGTGGCGCACCGGCGCGATGCCGGCGCGGACCGTGAGGTGGTCGCGCACGACGGGGAACAGCGGCAGCTGGGGCATCGTGTGCGGGACGCCGACGGCGCCGATCCCGCCGCCGACGCGGACCATCCCGAGGGCCATCTCCCACGAGCCGGGCGTCCCGACGGCCTCGACGACGTGCCGGGCGCCGCGGCCCCCGGTCAGCTCGCGGACGGCGGCGATGCCCTCGTCGCCGCGCTCGGCGATGACGTCGGTGGCGCCGAACGACCGCCCGACGGCGGCGCGGTCCTCGTGCCGGCTCATGAGGACGACCCGCTCCGCCCCGAGGACCGCCTTCGCGCCCAGGACGGCGCTGAGGCCGACCGCCCCGTCGCCGATGACGACGACGGTGTCACCCTCCCCCGCGCCGGACAGGACGGCGCCGTGCAGCCCGGTCGCCATGACGTCGGTGAGCGCGAGCAGCGCCGGCAGCTGGGCGTCGTCGACCGACGCGCGGCCGCCGGGCACGGCGACGAGGGTGCCGTCGGCCTGCGGCACGCGGACCGCCTCGCCCTGACCGCCGTCGGTCCCCGGCGCGCCGAACGTGCCACCGTGGTCGCAGCGGGTCTGGATGCCGTCCTGGCAGGCGGGGCAGGTGTTGTCCGACCACTGGAAGGGCGCGACGACGAGGTCGCCCACCTTCACGGTCGTCACCTTTGCGCCGACCTCCTCGACGGTGCCGATGAACTCGTGCCCGAGCCGCGACCCGGCCGGGCGCTGGATGACCCCGCGCCACGACCACAGGTCGGACCCGCAGATGCACGAGCGCAGGACGCGGACGACGGCGTCGGTGGGCTCGACGAGAGCGGCGTCCGGTACCTCCTCGACGGTGACGTGGCCGGCGGCCTGGTAGACGGCAGCGCGCATGGTGGGTTCCTCTTCCGGTGCGGTTCGGGGCGTGTGGGTGGGTGGTGCGGCTCAGGGGGTGGGCAGCGAGGCGGCGTACGACGCCAGCTCGTCGAGGTTCGCGGTGCTCACTTCGCGGCGGCCGTCCTCGATGTCGTGGACGATCGCGCCGATGCGCGCGAAGATCGGGCCGCGCAGGTCCTCCAGCTGGCTGTCGATCTCGGTCTTGCGGCGGCGCACGACGAGGTCGCGGTAGATCCCGCTGTACTGCTTGGCGCTGCGGCGGTTGAAGGCGGCCAGCCGGTCGAGCGACCCCTCGAGGTCGTCGGGCTCGAACCCGTCGAACGACTCGACCGGGACCGGTGACTGGGACAGCACTTCCCGGGCGAGGGCGACCATGAGCGGGCGGTACTCGGGCCGCTCGAGGCTCTCGGCGATCGTGAGGTCGGAGACGGCGCCGGCCCACAGCATGGCGCCGTACGCCTCCTTCCCCCACAGGTAGCCGAGGACGTTGTCGGTCGCCTGCGCGTAGGGCAGCACCTCGACGAGCTCGCGCACCCGCGGCGTGATCTCCCCGCCGTGCAGCTCACCGACCCGGAAGGCCGCGACGTTGCCCTGGAGGATCCGGCCCGGCTCGAGGTAGTCGGCGCCGATGTTGACGAAGCTGCTGACCACCCGCTCCTCGCCCAGCAGCTCGACCAGCACGTCGGCGGTCAGCCCGTTCTGGACGGTGAGGACGACGCCGTCGGGCGCGAGCCGCTCGACGAGCGGCTCGACGGCGGCGCGGGTGTGGTGGGCCTTGACGGCGATGACCGCCCGGTCGATCCGGTCCGGCAGGTCCGCCGGCAGGACCGCCGGGACGCGGACGTGCAGCTGCGCGACCGGCCCCTCGATGCGCAGTCCGTCGCGGTTCACCGCCTCGACGTGGTCGGCGGCGGCGTCGCAGAGCAGGACGTCGTGGCCGGCCTGCACCATGTGCGCGGCGAGGGTGCCGCCGATGGCGCCGGCGCCGATGACGACGTACCGGTGGCGCGGGGAGGTCGAGATGGTGGGCTCCTTGCTAGAACAGGGCGGATCCGCCGTCGACGGACAGGGTCTGCCCGCTCACCCAGCCGGCGGCCGGGTCGGCGAAGAAGAGGACGGCCCGGGCGATGTCGCCCGCCGAGCCCGTACGACGCACCGCGATGCCGCGGACCAGCGCCTCCTGACCGTCGGGCCCGAGCGCCTCCCACTGGCGCTGCGTCGTGGGGTTGGACAGCACGAAGCCGGGGGCGACGCAGTTGACGGTGACCCCCTGCGGGCCCAGCTCGTGGGCCAGCTGACGGGTCAGGGCGATCTGCGCGGCCTTGGCGGCGGCGTAGGCCTGGATGCCGGTGAGGCTGACGCTGCGCCCGGCGCCGGAGGAGATCGTCACGACGCGGCCGTACCCGCGCGCGGTCATCGACCGGACCGCCGCGCGGGTGCACAGCATGGTCGTGCGCAGGTTGGCGTCGAGCACCGCGTCCCAGTCGGCGTCGAGGACGGTGCCGAAGGGCACGTGGGTCTGCCCCACGACCCCGCCGGCGCTGTTGACGAGCACGTCGACGTGACCGACGTCGGCGAACAGGTCGTCGACCTCGTCGGTGCGGCTGAGGTCGACGACGTACACCCGCCCGGCCGACGGCGCCGGCGCGGGCGACCGGTCGCGGTCGACCCGGTGCACGGTCGCGCCGGCCGCCTCGAGCGACTCGGCGACCGCCGCGCCGATGCCCTGCGCCGTGCCGGTGACGACCGCGACCTGGTCCGCCCAGCGGGGGGTCACGACGTCACCGGAGCCAGCGGGGCGGGGCGCCGCAGCTCGGCGGCCGGGCTGGAGGCGGAGACCGCCCCGGCCGGCCCCACGCGGAACGCCCGGGTGATCTGGACCGACTCCTCCCACTCGCGCATCCGGTCCAGGGCCACCTCGCCGAGCCGCTGGAAGACGGCCTCGACGAGGATCTCGAGCAGCGCCATGAGGCCGGTGAACGAGTCGAAAGGGACCCCGTCGACGGCCACCGGCAGGACGATGTCGGCGACGTCGGCCGCCGGTGACAGCTCCTCGTCGGTGACGACGACGACCGTGGCCCCGCGACGTCGGGCCAGCTCGACCACCTGCTGGGCCGGCAGCTCGTGCCGGCGCAGGTCGAGCATGACGAGGACGCCGTCCTTGCCCAGCCCGAGGATCCGGCCGATGTCCTGGCCGAGCGGCTCGTGGGCGTGGACGACCTGGGGCAGCAGCTGGTCGAGCTGGGCCGCGAGGATGGTTGCGAGGTGTCTCGAGAAGTAGCCTCCCGAGACGACGACCTGCTTCGCCGGAGCGCACAGCGCCGCGACCGCGGCGTCGAACTCGCCGGGGGGCGTCGTCGTGCGCAGCCGGTCCACGAGGTCGCACCGCTGACCGATGGCGCGCGAGAGGAAGGTCGTCTCCCCCGGCCGCAGCGACCCGCTGGCGCGCGAGAGCGGGCTGCTCGTCGCCTGGCTGATCTCCTGGCGCAGCAGCTCCTGGAACTCGGGGTAGCTGCCGATGCCGAGCCGCCCGAGCAGCCGCAGCACGGTCGGCGTGCTCGTCCCGGCCGCCTTGGCCAGGCTGGCGGCGCTCCCGAGACCGGCGCTCGGGTAGTCGGCGAGCAGGGCCCGGGCGACCTTGCGCTCGGCCGGGCTCAGCTGGTCGGTCCGTGCGAAGACCTCGTCCTTGACCCGGCGGGCGGCGCTCACGTGAGGGTCACCAGCCGCCCGCCGTCCGCGTAGGCGGCGTACATCGCCGGCGAGCTGTGGGCGACGACGCCGCTGCCGTCGGGACGCACCGCGACGAGACCACCGCTCGCCCCGCGGGGGGCGAGCTCGGCGGCGACGGTGTCGCGCACGGCCGTGGCCAGGTCGGCGCCGAGGTAGCGCACCCGGGCCGCGATGTCGGCGGCGACGAGCCCCTGCAGGAACGCCTCCCCCTCGCCGGTGCAGCTGACGGCGACGACGCCGTCGCGGGCGTAGGTGCCGGCGCCGACGATCGGCGAGTCCCCGACGCGCCCCTCGCTCTGGCCGACCATCCCACCGGTCGAGGTCGCCGCCGCGACGTGGCCGCTCGCGTCGACCGCGACCGCCCCGACGGTGCCGTGCCGCGCGGGCTCCAGCTCGCGGCGGGTGACCCGCGCCAGCTGCTGCTGCCGGGCGGGCGTGACGAACCAGGAGCCGTCGACCCGTTCCAGGCCCCAGCGCTCGACGGCACCCACCGGCGGGTCGACGAGGAGCACCGCCCGCCCCTCGTCCCGGACCCGGCGGGCCGCGGCCACCGGGTGGCGGGCGTGCCGGCTCGCCGCCACCGCGCCGGCGCGGCCGTCGCCGGACATCACGCAGGCGTCGAGCTCGGCGGTCCCGGCGGCGGTGAGCGCCGCTCCCCGTCCGGCGTTGAACAGCGGGTCGTCCTCGAGCACCTCGACGCTCGCACCGACCGCGTCGAGGGCGCTGCCACCGGCCGACAGCACGGCGGCGCCGGCGCGCCAGGCGGCGCGCAGCCCGTCGGCGTACGGCCCGTCGCCGGCGACGGCCAGCTCCTCGACGCGGCCGCCGGCGCCGCCGTGCAGCAGCAGCGACCACGTCGTCGTGGGCGGGGGCAGCTCGATGAGTCGCACGTCCGTCACGTCCGTCAGCGTCCGCCGGCCTGGCGGGTGATGTAGTTGACGGCGACGAAGGAGCGGAAGACCGCCAGCAGGTCCTCCCCGGAGATGCTCACCGTGCGCGGCCCGGTCCGCTCGACCCCGCGAGCCCAGGTCGCGACCTCGGCCATGTCGGCGGTCTGCACGTCGAGCTCGAGGGTGGCCGGGCGGGCGACCCCCGGGGTGCCGACCTCGCCGGCCGCGACCGCGCGGACGGCGGCCTCGGCCTGCTCGCGGATCAGCCGCCGAGACTCGTGCGGGTGCAGGTTCCACGCGGCGAAGCGGGTGACCGACTCCTTGGTCACCACGTGCTTCGCCCCGGGGGCGTACGGCGACGTCTCTTCCCAGGTGACGGTGTCCCCGGACACGAACGCGATGGGCACACGGAAGTGCTCGGCGACGAGCGCGTTGATGCCGCTCTCCCCCACCTCCTGCCCGTCGAGCCTCGCCGCCGCGAAGACCTCGGGGTTGTAGGTGTGCGACAGCGTGGACGGCCGCCCCGAGATCGAGCCGTGGTAGCCGACGAAGAACGCGGCGTCGAACGTCTCGTCGAGCCCCTGCATCATGTAGAGCGGCTTGTGCCGGCCCGCGAGGTACGACGCCCCGCCGGCCAGCCGGCTGGGGTCGAGGTTGGCCATCGTGCCGTGCGAGTCGTTGAGCAGCACCTCGGTGGCCCCGCCGGCGACGGCGCCCTCGATGGCCGCGTTGACCTCGGCCAGCATCAGCTCGCAGCCGACGGCGTAGCGGGGGCCGCCGTCGGGACGGCACTGGTCCCAGTCGACGATGCCCGCCACACCCTCCATGTCGAGGCTGATCCAGATCTTCACGCGGGGGTCTCCTTGGTGGTGGGGTGGAGGACGGCGTCACGGTGAGGCGCCACCGGGTCGGCGAGCGGGATGGCCGCGAGGGCGTCGGTGCGCAGGCACGCGCTGAGGTGCGGCCCGACCGCCTGCGGGCCGGCCCCCACCTCGACGAGCGCCGGGTCGGTGGCCCGGCACTCGTCGGTCGCGAGGGCGCACCGCGGCGCGAACCGGCAGCCGGGCGGGACGTCGTACGGGCTGGGCGGGTCGCCCTCGAGCTGGAAGCGCTCGGGGCGGTTGGTGTGCGTCATCCGCGGGATCGAGTCGATGAGCGCGCGGGTGTAGGGGTGCCGCGGCCGGGCGAAGAGCTCGGCGGTGTCGGCGACCTCGACGATGCGCCCGAGGTACATGACCGCGACGCGGTCGCACAGGTGCTGGACCACGGCGAGGTTGTGCGCGATGAAGAGGATCGACAGGCCGAGCTCGGCGCGCAGCGTGGCGAAGAGCTCGAGGATCGTCGCCTGCACCGAGACGTCGAGCGCGGACACCGGCTCGTCGGCGATGAGCACGTCGGGCCGCACCGCGAGGGCCCGGGCGATGGCCAGGCGCTGGCGCTGGCCGCCGGAGAACTGGCTGGGGTAGGCGCCGAGCGCGTCCTCCTCGAGGCCGACCAGCCGCAGCAGCCGGACCGACTCGGCCCGCACCTCGCTGCGCGGGACGACGTCGTGCAGCCGCAGCAGCTCGCCGAGCATCGCGCCGACGGTCAGGCGCGGGTTGAGGGAGGAGTAGGGGTCCTGGAAGACCATCTGGATCCGCCGGGCCCCGTCCCGGCCGCCGACGGCGCCGCCCTCGTGGGTGACCTCCCCGTCGGTCGGCGCGGTGCTGCCGACGACGATCTTGGCCAGGGTCGACTTGCCCGACCCGGACTCGCCGACCAGGCCGAGGACCTCGCCGCGCCGCAGCTCGAGGTCCACCCCGTCGAGGGCCTTGAGGGTGCGCCCGGAGCCGCGACCGAACCAGCCGCCGGGCAGCGGGTAGCGCTTGGTCAGCGAGGCGACGCGCAGCACCGGGGTGTCGGTGGTCGTGGTGGTCATGACGGGTCCTCCTGGAGCCGGGCGACCTCGAAGCAGGCCGACTCGCGCGGCGTCGTCCCGTTCCGCGGCGTGCGCGGACCGGTCACCGGCAGCAGCGGCGGCACCTCGTGGGTGCACCGGTCCTGGACGTAGCCGCAGCGCGGCGCGAACGGGCACCCGGCGCTGCGGTCGGCGACGTTGGGCGGGAAGCCGGGGATGGGCACGAGCTGCCGGTCGGGCCGGTCGAAGTCGGGGGCCGACTCGAGCAGGCCCCGCGTGTAGGGGTGGCACGGCGAGGTGAACGTGTCCGCCACGGAGCCGCGCTCGACGATGTGCCCGGCGTACATCACCGACACGTCGTCGCAGGTCTGGTTGACGACGGCGAGGTCGTGGGTGACGAAGAGCAGCGCCGTCCCCGTCTCGTCGCACAGGTCGGTGAGCAGCCGCAGCACCTGCAGCTGGACGGTGACGTCGAGCGCGGTCGTCGGCTCGTCGCAGAGCAGGAGCCGTGGGCTGCACGAGACCGCCATCGCGATCATGATCCGTTGGCGCAGACCGCCGGACAGCTCGTGCGGGTAGGCCCGCGCACGTCGCTCGGGATCGGGGATCCCGGTGCGCGCCATCGTCGCGACGGCCAGCTCGCGCGCCGCCGAGGCGCTGAGTCCGAGGTGCCGGCGCGGTCCCTCGGCGATCTGGTCGACGACCCGCGTGGTGGGGTTGAGCGCCGTCATCGGCTCCTGGAAGACCATGGCGATGTCCGGTCCCGCGAGCGCGCGGCGGCGCCGGTCGGGCATCGTCGTCAGCTCCTGCCCGGCGTAGCGGATGCCCCCGCCGAGGACCTCCACGCCGGCCGGCAGCAGGCCCGCGATCGCCCGCAGGGTCAGCGACTTGCCCGACCCGGACTCGCCGACGAGACCGACCCGCTGGCCCGCCCCGACGGTGAGGTCGACCCCCTCGACGATGCGGACGTCGCGGCCCTTACCGCGTCGCAGACCGAGGGTGAGACCCTCCACCTCGAGCAGGCCGGAGGACTCCGTACGGCGCCCCGTGGTGGGCGCCGCCTGCGGCGCACCGACGGGGCTCACGAGCGCCGCCCGGGGCTGAGCAGGTCGGCGAGGCCGTCGCCGAGGAAGGACAGCCCGAGGGAGGTGACGACGACGGCGAGGCCGGGGATCGTCGCCTGCTGCCAGTGCTCGGTCATGAACTCCTGGCCGTCGAGGATCATCGAGCCCCACTCGGCCGTGGGCGGCGCGATGCCGAGCCCGAGGTAGCCGAGGGTGACGATGGCGAGGATGTCCATGACCACGTCGCTCATCGCGTAGATGACCGCCTGGGCCAGGACGTTGGGGGCGATGTGCCGCAGCAGGATCCGGGCGTGCGACAGGCCACCGAGCCGGGCCGCGACGACCCAGTCCTGCTGCTTGGCCACGAGCAGCTCGCCGCGCAGGATCTTCGCGTAGGAGCCCCACGAGACGACGGCGATGGCGAGGTAGATGCTCTTCTCCCCCGCGCCGAGGACGAAGACCAGCGCGATGACGAGGATGTAGAACGGGAAGGCGAAGAAGACGTCGACGACGCGCATGACGACGACGTCGAACCACCCGCCGAAGTAGCCGGCCAGCGCCCCCATCACGGAGCCGAAGGCGAACGGGATGAGGACGGCGAGGGCGCCGATCCGCAGGTCGACCCGCGCGCCCCACAGCAGCCGGCTGAAGATGTCGCGACCGTACTTGTCGGTGCCGAGCCAGTGCTCGGACGACGGCGCGAGCAGCGCCGAGGGCAGGTCCTGCTTGACGGGGTCGTACGGCGCGAGCACCGGCGCGAGGATCGCGACGAGCACGAGCAGACCGACGATGACCAGACCGGTCATCAGGGTCCCGTTGCGGTACCAGGGGCGAAGCGACCGCGAGCGGGCCGGGCGCCCCTCGACGCGCCGGACGCGGCGCAGGAGGGTGGTGGCGGTCACGGGCGGCCTCCGACCGCGAGGTCGACCCGGGGGTCGAGCAGGGTGTAGGCGACGTCGGTGAGGACGCCGACCACGACGACGAAGAGCGCGACGACGAGCGAGACGGCCTGGATGGTCGGGAAGTCGCGCGAGAAGATCGCGTTGACCATGAGCGAGCCGAGGCCCGGGACGGCGAAGACCTTCTCGATGACGAGCGACCCGCCGACGAGGTAGCCGAGGTTGACGCCGACGATCGACACGGTCGGGATGGCCGCGTTGCGCAGGACGTGACCGCGGAACAGCGCCGCCCCGCCCGCGCCCTTCGAGCGCGCCGTCCCGACGTACTCCGAGCCGAGCACCGAGATCATCGAGGCCCGCAGGCTGCGGATGACCTGCGGCGCCAACGCGATCGCGAGCGTGAGCGAGGGCAGGAAGAGGTAGTACACGTGCTCGCCGGGGGTGTCGCCGTACCCGCCGACGGGGAAGGCCCCGAGGCGGACGGCGAGCAGGAGCAGCAGCATGATGCCGACCCAGAACTGGGGCATGCCCTGCCCGACGAGGGTGAAGGCGCGCACGCCGAGGTCGCGCCCCCGGCCGGGCCGCGTCGCCGCGAGCCCGGCCAGGGGGATGCTGATGAGCAGCGCCAGCACCAGCGCGAAGACGACGAGCTCGAGGGTCACCGGCAGCGCCGTGACGATGAGGTCGGCGACCGGCTGCTGGTAGGTGATGCTCGTGCCGAGGTCGCCCGTGACCAGGTGCCGCAGGAAGGTGCCGTACTGCTGCCACAGCGGCTCGTCCAGACCGAGCTGGTGGTTCAGCGCGGCGACGCGGTCGGGCGTCGCCGTCTGGCCCAGCAGGGTGAGGGCGGGGTTGCCGGGGAGCAGGTGCACCATGAAGAAGACGACGATGGTCACCCCGAACACGACGGGCACCGCCTGGAGCAGGCGGCCCGGGACGAACCTCAGGCGGTGGCTCACTTGGTGACGTTCTCCAGGTGGTAGTTGCCGAGCGGCGTGACGTGGAAGCCCTTGACGCTGCTCTGCATCGCGTAGGCGTAGGGCGAGTAGTAGAGGTACGCCGCCCACGCGTCCGCGGCCGTCTTCTCCTGCAGCTCCTTGTAGAGCTCGGCGCGCTTGGTGTCGTCGGTCTCGGCCTGGGCCTTCTTGTTGATCGCGATGACGTCGGGGTTGTCGTAGTACGTGTAGGCCGAGTGCGAGCCGCCGTCGGGGTCGACCGCGAAGGAGGTCCACTCGTCGGGGTCGGGGATGTCCATCGTCCAGCCGCCCAGCAGCATGGTGAAGTTGCCGGCGTTGCGGGCCGCGCGCAGGGCGGTCGGGTCGAGCTGCTGGATCTGCAGGTCGATGCCGATCTCCTTGAGCTCGGACTGCATGATCTGCGCGACGCTGCCCTGGTTCGGGTCACCCGAGCTGATGCTGATGCTCGTCGAGAAGCCCTGCGGCGTCGAGGACTTCGCCATCTCGGCCTTGGCCGTCGCGACGTCGTAGCTGGGTGCCTGCGGGTTCTTGGCGTAGAACGGGGTGCCGGGGCTGAGCAGCGAGTCGGCCGCCTGGCCGTTGCCGTAGAGCACCGTCTTGACCATCGACTCGCGGTCGAGCGCGTAGGCGATCGCGCGGCGCACGTGCACGTCCTGCAGCGGCGTCTTCTTCTGGTTCATCGTCACGTAGTCGATGCGCGTCGAGGGGAAGGCGGTCGCGGTGATGCCGGGCGCGCTCTTGAGGGCGCTGAAGCTCGACCAGTCCGGGAACTCGTCGATGTCGATCTGCTTGCCCTGCAGCTGGAGCTTGCGGGTGTTGGCGTCCGGGACGACGGTCCAGGTGACGCTGTCCAGGTGCGGCTTGCCCGAGCCCCAGTACTTCGGGTTCTTGTTGAGGGTGAGCGACTGGCCCTTCTTCCACTCGCCCCACACGAACGGGCCGGTGCCGACGGGCGCCTCGTAGAACTGCTCGGCCGTCTTGCCGCCGTAGTTGTCGGGGATGATCGCGTTGGAGAACAGCGACAGGTCGGCGAGGATCGGCGCCCACGCGTACTTGAGCTTGATCGTCACGGTCTTGTCGTCGGTCGCGGTGACCGTGTCGATGGCGGCGTTGATGTAGCCCCAGCCGTCGGCACCCGTCTTGGTGTCCTCGTCGATCGAGAACTTCACGTCCTTCGCGGTCATCGGGCTGCCGTTGGAGAACGTCACGCCCTCGCGCAGGTGGATCGTGTAGGTGAGCTTGTCGGACGAGACGTCGTACCCCGTGGCGAGCCACGGCTCGACCTTGGTGCCGTCCTCGCTGACCATGAAGAGCGGTTCCATCATCTGCTCGAAGACGTAGATCGAGCTGTTGTCGAAGGTCGTCGTCTTGTTCATCGACAGGGCGTCGGCGGCGCGGGCGATGACGAGCTTGCCCCCGTCCTTGCCGGCGGTGCTGGTGGAGGAGCTGCCCCCGCCCCCGCAGGCGGCGAGGGCGACGGCCGCGACGGCCGTGAGGGCGGTAAGACGCACTGCAGGTGCTCGGTTCATGGCTGCCTCACTGCTCGGCCGCGTCTGGGGTGCGGCTCGGGGGACGTGGTGGTACCGGCTGGCTGGCCTGTACCGGACGTTACAGTAGGCATCAGAAATTAAGAAGGTGTTACGTTTGGTTCACTCTTTGGTATGGCGTCCAGACCACTACGCGACGTCCGCACCGACGGGGCACCGGTGCCCCGTCGGGTGCGGACGTCACGGACCCCGTACGGCGGCTCAGACCGCCAGCAGCTGCAGGTAGCCGAACCCCATGACCCCGCGGTACCCGGACAGGTAGCCGGTGCGCTGCCGAGCCGCCGCCTCGCGCACCCGATCCGCCTGCGGGTCGTCGGGCTCGTGGGACGCCAGCCAGCGCGCGTAGCAGGCGGTGTAGCCGGACTCGAAGTCGTCCCACTCCCCCTGGTCGGCCTCGTGGACGCCGACGACGCCGAAGCCGCACGCCACGGCCAGCTCCGCGAGGTCGGCGAGCGGCAGCAGCTCGTCCTCGCGACCGGCGAGCGGCGCGACGGCGGCCGGGGTCGGCGGACGACGCCAGATCCCGTCGGCGTAGACGACCGGCGCACCGCGCGGCACGAGCGAGCGCACCCGGCGCAGCGCCTGCTCGTAGTGCAGCGGCTCGGGGTCGGGCCCGGCCGGCGGCGCCCACGCGTGGGTCGCCCCGACGCTCAGCACCGCCGCGGCCCGTGCCGGTACGGCGTCCCCCACCCGCAGCTCGACGCGCCCGTCCAGACCTCGGGCGGCCGCCGACGTGCGCCCGGCCGCGAGCGCGTCGGCGTCGCGGTCGACCCCGACGCCGGCCGCCCCGGGGACGGCGGCGAGGACCTGGAGCAGCAGCTCGGCCCAGCCGCACCCGAGGTCGACCACCGGGCCGGACGCGGGATCGACGGCGCCGGCGACGAACCGCACGAGCGTGTCGGCGCGCCGCGGCGACAGCGGGGCGAGGAAGGTCAGGTCGTCCCACGGGGGGCTCAGCTCGAGACTCACCCGAGCACCCTGGCCCTCCCCCGCCGCTGGCGCGACCGGGTTTCCGGCGCGCGCGGCGTCAGCGGTAGAGCGCGTCCAGCTCCGAGCGGAACTTGTCGGTGACGACCCGTCGGCGCAGCTTGAGGCTGGGCGTGAGCTCGCCCTCCTCGATGCTGAGGTCGCGCGGCAGGATGACGAACTTCTTGATCGTCTCCCAGCGGTTGAGCCCGGCGTTGAGCTGGTCGACGTAGCCCTGGACCAGCTCGCGCACCTGCGGTGAGGTGACGATCTCGCCGTACGGGCGCCCGGCGAGACCGTGGCCCGCCGCCCACTGGGTGATGGCGTCGGGGTCGAGGGTGATGATCGCCGAGGCGAAGTTGCGGCCCTCGCCGTGGACGACGAACTGGCTGACCACCGGGCAGATCGCCTTGAAGCGCGACTCGATCATCGCGGGGGCGATGTACTTCCCGCCCGAGGTCTTGAACAGGTCCTTCTTGCGGTCGGTGATCTTGAGGAACCCGCGCTCGTCGAGCACGCCGATGTCGCCGGTGTGGAACCAGCCGTCGGGGGTGAGCGCCTCCGCGGTCTCCTCGGGCAGGTTGTGGTACCCGCGCATGACGGCCGGGCCCTTGATGAGGATCTCGCCGTCCTCGGCGAGGCGGATCTCGGTGCCGGGCTGCGGGATCCCCACCGTGCCGTAGGCCCACCGGCCGTCGGCGGAGCGGTTGACCGACCCGCCGGCGGAGGTCTCGGTGAGGCCGTAGCCCTCGGAGATCTGCAGCCCCACCGCGCCGAACCAGCGCGCGATCTCGGGGTCGAGCGGCGCGGACCCGCTGATCATGAAGCGGATCCGGCCCCCGAAGCGCTCACGCACCTTGCCCAGGACGAGCCGGTCGGCGAGCGCGAGCTGGAGCGCGAGCAGCCCACCGGGCTGCTCGCCCTTCTCGCGCAGCGCGACGGCCTGGTGACCGACGCCGAGCGCCCAGTCGATGAGCTGCTTCTTCACGCCGGTCTCGGCGGCGAACATCGCGGTGATCCGGGCGTGCGCCTTCTCGAAGATTCGCGGCGCGGCGGCCATGAACGTCGGCCGGACCACGCCGAGGTTGTCGATGATCCGGTCGATCCGCCCGTCGACGGCGGTGGTGAAGCCGACCTGCAGCGGCAGCGCGATCATCAGCTTGCCGAAGACGTGCGAGAGCGGCAGCCAGACGAACTGGACGTCGTCGGCGTTCATCTCCCCCATCGCGCCGGTGGCGGCGGCCATGTAGGTGAAGGCGTCGTGCGGCAGCAGGACGCCCTTGGGGCGCCCGGTCGTGCCGGAGGTGTAGATGATCGTCGCGAGGTGGTCCGGCTCGATCGCGGCGACCCGGTCGTCGAGGACGGTCGGCTGCGCGGCGACCAGCCGGCGGCCGCGGTCGGCCAGGTCGTCGACGCCGATGACCCATCCGTCCGGGTCGCTCTGGCGGGGCGGGTCGAGGGTGACGACGCGGACGACGTCGGGCAGCTCGCTACGGGCCGCCTCGAGCTTGGCGACCTGGGTCGCGTCCTCGGCGATGACGACGCGGCTGCCGGAGTCGCCGAGGATGTAGGTGACGTCCTCGGCCTTCGACGACGGGTAGATCGTCGTCGTCGCGGCGCCGGCCGTCATGATCGCGAGGTCGGCGAGCACCCACTCGATCCGGGTGGTCGCGGCGATCGCGACCCGGTCCTGCGACTGCACCCCGAGGTCGACGAGGCCGGCGGCGAGCGCGTCGACGCGGCCGCGCGCCTCGTCCCAGGTGAGGTCGACGAGCTCCTCGGACCCACCGGGCGGCGTCCGGAAGTACTGGAACGCCACCGCCGTCCCGCTCGCCGTCACCCGGTCGCGGAAGAGCCGGGCGAGGCTCGGGGCCCGCTGCTCGATCTTCCGCAGGACCTCGGGGTCGTCCTGGGGGCGTCGCTGGTCCGGCTGCACGGACGTCTGGGCCACGGGTGCCTCCTCGCACGTCGGGAGCCCTCATCCTGACACGAGCGCCCGCGGGGCCCGCGGCGACTCCGTACGACGATCTGGTGACGGCCCTCGCGCTCAGCTCGCGACGGGCGCGAGGAGGATCTCGCGGCACTGCGCGACGTCCTGCTCCATCTGCTGCAGGAGCGGCTCGATGGCGTCGTACCGGATCGTCGGGCGGAGCCGGCGGACGAGGTCGTAGGAGACCCGCTCGCCGTAGAGGTCGAGGTCGGTGCGGTCGAGGACGTAGGCCTCGACGCGGCGCTGGACGCCGTCGAAGGTCGGGTTGGTGCCGATCGAGATGGCCGCGGGCAGGCAGCGGTCGGGGTCGTCGTCGGGGACGTCGAGGCGGTGCACCCACCCGGCGTAGACGCCGTCGGCGGGGACGAGACCCTCGGGGTCCTGGCTGAGGTTGGCCGTCGGGTAGCCGAGCTCGCGGCCGCGGTGGTCGCCGTGGACGACGGTGCCGCGGACCGCGGGCGCCCGACCGAGGACCGCGGCGGCGCCCTCGACGTCGCCCTCGGCGAGCTGGCTGCGGACCATCGAGGACGACCACCGGCCGCCCTCGCCGACGTCCTCGAGGGCGACGACATCGAAGCCGAGCCGGTCGCCGAGCTCGCGCAGCGTCCCGACGTCGCCGCTGTTGCGCACGCCGAAGCGGGTGTCCTTCCCGACGACGACGACCGCGGCGTGCAGGGCGTCGACGAAGACCTGCCGGACGAACTCCTCCGGGGTCAGCTGCGCGAACTCGCGGGTGAAGGTGAGCACGAGGACGGCGTCGAGCCCGGTCTGCGCGAGAAGGTCGGTGCGCTGGCCGAGCGAGAGGATCTGCTGCGGTGCCCGCTCGGGGTAGAGCACGGCGATGGGGTGCGGCTCGAACGTCACGGCGACGGACGCGAGCCCCTCGGTGCGGGCGCGGTCGACGACCTGGCCGAGGACCGCCCGGTGGCCGAGGTGCACGCCGTCGAAGTTGCCGAGGGTCACGACCGTGCGGCCGAGGTCGGCCGGGAGGTCCTGCAGGCTGCGCCAGACGTGCACAGGCACACTCTACGAAGCGCCGGGGCGGCGGCGGGGTGTCGGGGTCGTCACCCTAGGGTGTGGGCTCGTGACCCGCTTGCTGCTCCTGCTGTCCCCGTCGAGCAACCGGGTCTACGCGGGCACCGCGCCGGGCGTCGTCGCCGCCGAGCTGCAGGTCCTCGCCGAGGGTCGCCTCGGCGCTCCGGTGCGCTCGGTCGAGCCGGTGCGGGTCGCCGGGGTCGACTACCTCGCGGTCGAGCTCGACGCCCCGGACGAGCCGACCGGCGGGGAGGGGTACGGGGCGACGTACGCCGCCCTCGGGCAGCTCTCCGCCGCGCACGCCCTCTTCCGCCGCGTCGGCGACGACCTGCTCGCCCCGGTCGGGCTGCCGCGCACCGAGCGGCTCGACGACGACCTGCTGACGATCCCGAAGTACCCGGGCCGCACGAACGAGCAGTTCACCCGCGCGCTGCTCAACGTCACCCTCGCCGCGACGTCGTGGGGCGACCAGGTGGGGCGGCGTCCGTTCACCGTCCTCGACCCGCTCGCCGGGCGCGGCACGACGCTGTCGTGGGCTCTGGCGCTGGGTCACGACGCGTACGGCGTCGAGCTCGAGCGGCGCGAGGTGGAGGCCTACGCCGCCTTCCTCACCACGTGGCTGCGGCGCAAGCGGCTCAAGCACTCGATCGGGCTGAACCCGTTGCGCCGCAACGGTCGGCAGGTGGCCGAGCTGCTCGAGGCGTTCCTGCACCCGGACGCCGAGGCGTGGAAGGCGGGCCAGCGCCAGCACCTCAGCCTGTTCGCCGCCGACACCCTGCGCACGGCCGAGCTGCTGGGCAGGCGCAAGGTCGAGGCGGTCGTCACCGACGCGCCGTACGGCGTCGCGCACGGCTCGCGGGCGGGCGGCGGGGGTCGCGACCGTTCCCCCGCCGACCTGCTCGCCGAGGCGGTGCCGGTGTGGGCGTCGGTGCTGCGCTCGGGTGGCGCGATGGGGATCGCGTGGAACACGCACGGTCTCGCGCGGGAAGATCTTGCGGCGATCGTGACCGGTGCCGGCCTCGTCGTGCGCGACGAGGGCCCCTGGACCCGCCTCGCCCACCGCGTCGACGCCGGCATCCACCGCGACGTCCTCGTGGCCCACCAACCCTGAGGCGGACTGCTGCGGGAACGGGGACGTCGACGTCCCTCACCCGCGGCGTCGACCTCGTCCTCGAGCCACCGGTCTGCTGACATCCATCAATTGATGGGTCTCAGCAGCACGCCCCGCACACGCTGCGCTGACATCCATCAATTGATGGGTCTCAGCAGCACGACGAGTCAGTCGGGCGGGAAGACGACGAGCGACTTCGCCTGCGGCCGCGTCTCGTCGAGCAGCGCGACCAGCTGGCCGGAGGCGTCGAGCGCGGCGACGACCGCCTCACCACGCCGTACGGCGTCGATCCGCTGGCCGTAGCGCACGCTGCGCTCCTCGGCCTCGGTGAGCACCCGCTCGGGGAACTGGGCCCGGGCGGCGTCGCCCATCGACAGCAGCGGCACCACGGCCGAGCGCTCCTGCCCCGCGGCGACGGCCGCCTCGGCGCCGGCGACCAGCTCGTCGAGCGGCCGCGCATCCTCGACGCCGAAACGCCCGACGCGCGTACGGCGCAGCGCGGTCAGGTGGCCGCCGACCCCCAGGTCGGCCCCGAGGTCGCGGGCCAGGGCTCGCACGTAGGTCCCCGACGACACCTCGACGCGCACGTCGACGTCGATCAGCGCCCCCTCCGCCCGCACGCCGCGCACCTCGAAGGTCGACACCGTCACGGGACGGGCCGCCAGCGCGACCTCCTCGCCGCCGCGGACCCGCGCGTACGACCGCTTCCCGTCGACCTTGATGGCCGACACCGACGACGGGACCTGCTGGATCTCGCCGGTCAACCGCGCGACCGCCGCGTCGAGCGCCTCGCGCGTCACCCCCGACGCGTCACGGGCGACCGTCACCTCACCCTCGGCGTCGTCGGTGACCGTCGCCTGCCCGAGCCGGACCGTCGCGTCGTACCCCTTGTCGCAGCCGACGAGGTAGGTGAGCAGCCGCGTCGCCCGGCCGACCCCGAGCAGCAGCACGCCGGTCGCCATCGGGTCGAGCGTGCCGGCGTGGCCGACCTTGCGCGTCCCGCAGACCCACCGGGCCTTGGCGACGACGTCGTGGCTGGTCCAGCCCGCCGGCTTGTCGACGACGAGCAGGCCGTCAGCGGGCATCGAGCTCGTCGTCGTCGTCCGACTCGTCCTCGTCGCCGACCTGACCGAGGTCGTCGTCCTCGTCGACGGGCTTCTTGTACGGGTCGGCCTCGCCGGCGTACGACGCCCCCTCGCGCGCCTTCGCGAGCTCCTCGTCCCGCTCGCGCGTGACCTTGAGGACGTCCTCGAGGTGCGAGGCGCCCTCGGGCAGCGCGTCGGGGACGAACTCCACGGTCGGGGTGAGCCGGATGCCCAGGGCCCTGCCGACGGCCGAGCGGATCTTGCCGCGCGACGACTCGATGGCAGCGGCGGTGCCCTCGCGCTCGGCGTCCGAGCCGTAGGTGGTGTAGAAGATCGTGGCGTGCTGCAGGTCGCCGGTGACGCGGACGTCGGTGATCGTCACGAAGCCGAGCCGCTCGTCCTTGACGCGGTGCTCGAGGTACTCCGCGGTGACGACCTTGATCCGGTCGGCGATCTTGCGGGCGCGGGCCTGGTCGGCCATGACGGGCCTGCCTTTCTCACGGGCGCACAAAAGTGGCAACGAGTGGGGTGCCACCCACGGGAGGGGTGACGCAGTGCGGGCGGGGGCCGAAGCCCCCGCCCGCACCGACGACCGTCAGACGCGCGGCTTCTCGCGCATCTCGAAGGTCTGGATGGTGTCGCCGATCTGCAGGTCGTTGAACGACCCGAGGTTGATGCCGCACTCGAAGCCCTCGCGGACCTCGGTGACATCGTCCTTGAACCGGCGCAGGCCCGCGATCTCGACGTTGTCGCCGACGACGGTCCCGTTGCGCAGCACCCGCGACTTCGTCCCGCGACGGATCTCGCCGCTGCGCACGATGGAGCCGGCGATGTTGCCGAACTTGCTCGACCGGAAGATCTCGCGGATCTCGGCCTCGCCGAGCGAGACCTCCTCGAACTCCGGCTTGAGCATGCCCTTGAGCGCCTGCTCGATCTCGTCGATGGCCTGGTAGATCACCGAGTAGTAGCGCACCTCGACGCCCTCGCGCTCGGCGTAGTCGGCGTTCTGCCCCTCCGCGCGCACGTTGAAGCCGATGATGATCGCGTCGGAGGCCATCGCGAGGTTGATGTTGTTCATCGTGATGGCACCGACCCCGCGGTCGATGATCCGCAGGTCGACCTCGTCGCCCACGTCGATCTGCAGGAGCGCGTCCTCGAGCGCCTCGACGGCACCGCTCGCGTCACCCTTGAGGATGAGGTTGAGCGTCTCGACCTTGCCCTGGGCGAGGGCCTCGTTGAGGTCCTCCAGGCTGATCCGCTTGCGGGCCTTGGCCAGCGACGCAGCGCGCGACGCGGCCTCCTTCCGCTCCGCGATCTGCCGGGCGGTCCGGTCGTCGGGCGCCACGAGGAACGTGTCGCCGGCGCCGGGCACCGAGGTCAGGCCGAGGACGAGGACCGGACGGGCCGGGCCCGCCTCGGACACGGTGTTGCCGTCCTCGTCGAGCATCGCGCGGACGCGGCCGAAGCCGGACCCCGCGACGATCGAGTCGCCGACGTGCAGCGTGCCGGACTGGACCAGGACGGTCGCGACCGGGCCGCGGCCCTTGTCGAGGTGCGTCTCGATGGCGACACCGCGGGCGTCCTTGTCGGGGTTGGCCCGCAGGTCGAGCGCCGCGTCGGCGGTGAGCAGGACGGCCTCGAGGAGCCCGTCGATGTTCTGGCCGTTGCGGGCCGAGACGTCGACGAACATCGTGTCGCCGCCGTACTCCTCCGCGACGAGGTTGTACTCGGTGAGCTGCTGGCGGATCTTGGCGGGGTTGGCCCCCTCCTTGTCGATCTTGTTGACCGCCACCACGATCGGCACGTCGGCCGCCTGCATGTGGTTGAGGGCCTCGATCGTCTGCGGCATGACGCCGTCGTCCGCGGCCACCACGAGGATCGCGATGTCGGTCACCTTCGCGCCACGGGCACGCATGGCGGTGAACGCCTCGTGACCCGGGGTGTCGATGAAGGTGATCGGGCGCTCGACGCCCTCCAGCTCGGTGACGACCTGGTAGGCACCGATGTGCTGCGTGATCCCACCCGCCTCGCCCTCGGCGACCTTGGCGCTGCGGATCGCGTCCAGCAGCTTGGTCTTGCCGTGGTCGACGTGACCGACGACGGTGACGACCGGGGGCCGCGCGAAGAGCTGGTCGTCGCTCTCGGCCTCCAGCTCCGCCTCGAGGTCGATGTTGAAGGACTCGAGCAGCTCGCGCTCCTCGTCCTCCGGCGACACGACCTGGATCTCGTAGCCGAGCTCCGCGCCGAGCAGGCGGAAGGTGTCCTCGTCGAGCGACTGGGTCGCCGTGGCCATCTCACCGAGGTGGAACAGCACGGTGATGAGCGACGACGCGCTCGCGCCGATGCGGTCGGCGAAGTCGGTCAGCGACGCACCGCGACGCAGCCGGACGGCGGTCTTGCCGTCCCCACGGGGGACGGACACGCCACCGATCGTCGGCGCCTGCATCTGCTCGAACTCGGCGCGCTTCGCCCGCTTCGACTTGCGCCCGCGGACCGGACGGCCACCGCTGCGGCCGAACGCACCGGCCGTGTTGCCACGACCGCCGCCGCCACCGCGGCCGGCGAAGCCGGGACGGCCACCGCCGCCACCGAAGCCGCCGCGGTTGGGGCCACCGCCGGGGCCGCCGCGGCCGGGGCCGCCGGCGGGACGGGTGCCCGGGCGCGGGACCGCGGCGCGGTCCGGCATCATCCCCGGGTTCGGGCGGGCGCCACCGGTGCCACCGGGGCGCGGGCCGGGACGGGGACCGCCGGTGCCGGGCTGGCCGGGCCGCGACTGCGGACGCGGCATGCCCTGGCTCGGCGCGAACGGGTTGTTGCCCGGGCGCGGGGAGCCCTCGCGGGCAGCGGGCTGACGACCCATGCCCTGGCTCGGCGCGAACGGGTTGTTGCCCGGGCGGGGGCCGGCGGGGCGCGGCGCCGGGCGCGGGCCCGGGGTCGCACCGGAGGCGCCACCTTCGCGGCGCGCGGCGGGCGCGGCCGGAGCCGGGGCGTCGGAGCGCGCACCCTCGCGCGGGCCGGGGGCCGGACGCGACGGGGCGGGCGTGGGGGCGGACGGCGTCGCGCTGCGGGCCGCCGCGGGGGCGGGCGCCTCGGACGGCGTACGACGGGCCGGGGCCGGGGTCGGCGCCGAGGGCGCCGGGGCGGCCGGGGTCGCCGGAGCGGCCGGGCCCGGGGTGGGACGGCTCGGGGCCGTGGCCGCCGGGGAGGCGGCCGGGGCGGGAGCCGCGGCGGCGGGCGCCGACGGGGCGGCGCTGCGGGCCGGGGCGGGGGCGGCCGGGGCCTGCGGCCCCGGTGTGGGCGCGGTCGGGCGACCCGACGGCGCGGGGGCGGGAGCGGCGTCACCGGCACCGGTGCGCAGCTCCTGCGGGAACTTGTCCTTCGTCCGTCGGACGACGGGGGCCTCGATGGTCGAGGAGGCGGAGCGGACGAACTCGCCCTCCGTCTTCAACCACGCGAGGAGGGTCTTGCTCTCGGCTCCGAGCTCCTTGGCGAGCTCGTAGACACGGACCTTGGCCACGTTTCTCCTTGTCTGGGTGGTCCATCCCAGAGAAGGCCGGACGGAAGCGTCCGTGGCGTCCTCGAAATGGACCGGGTTAGTGCAGCGTGCTCATTGCTGAGTGCTCATCGGGTGCTCATGTGCGTCTCAACCGCTTCCGTCGGTCACTGAGGTGGTGGATCCTGCGAGGGCCGCGAGGTGGTCGGCCACCGGGCCGGCGTCCAGCCCGCTGGACGCACGGAGCGCCCGGGTGAACGCCTTGCGGCGGACGGCCTGCTCGAGGCAGCCGGTGTCAGGGTGCAGCCATGCGCCGCGCCCCGCCAGTCGACGGGCCGGGTCGACCGTGAGGAGGGGGACACCCTCCCTCTGCTCGACCACGACCACCCGCAGGAGGACCTCCCGGCTATCCGTGCGACGGCACCCCACGCAGGTCCTCAGGGGAGTGCGCGGGTGACGGTCACGGAGTCCAGTCCGGTCGGTCACGATCGAGTCTACTCCTCCGCCGAGCCCGCCCCGAGCCCGGGCGTGTCGGCCGTGTCGGGTCGGATGTCGATCCGCCAGCCGGTGAGCTTGTGGGCGAGGCGGGCGTTCTGCCCCTCCTTGCCGATGGCGAGCGAGAGCTGGTAGTCGGGGACGACGACCCTGGCGGACCGCGCCGCCTCGTCGACGACCTCCACCGCGGACACCCGGGCGGGGCTGAGCGCGGCGGCCACGAAGGCCCGCGGGTCGCTCTCGTAGTCGACGATGTCGATCTTCTCGCCCTGCAGCTCGGTCATCACGGCCCGCACGCGCGCGCCCATCGGCCCGATGCAGGCGCCCTTGGCGTTGACGCCGGGCACCTTGGCGTGGACGGCGATCTTCGTGCGGTGGCCGGCCTCGCGCGCCAGCGCCGCGATCTCGACCGTGCCGTCGGCGATCTCGGGCACCTCGAGCTTGAACAGCGCCTTGACGAGGTTCGGGTGGGTGCGCGACAGCCCGATCTGCGCGCCCTTCGGGCCGCGCTTGACGCTGACGACGAAGCAGCGCAGCCGGTCGCCGTGCCGGTAGGTCTCGGTCGGCACCTGCTCGGCGAGCGGGAGGATCCCCTCCACCGTGCCGAAGTCGACGAGCACGTGCTGGGGGCTGCCGCTCTGCTGCACGATGCCGCTGACGATGTCGCCCTCGCGACCGCGGAAGTCGCCGAGGATCGCCTCGTCCTCGAGGTCGCGCAGGCGCTGCACGATGACCTGCCGCGCGGTGGCGGCGGCGACCCGGCCGAAGCCGTCGGGCGTGTCGTCGAACTCGGGGCCGGGCTCGGCGCGGACCGGCCGCTCCCCCTCGTCGGCCGGGAGGAGCTCGCCCTCCTCGCGCGCCCAGATCGTCACGTGCCCCGTCTTGCGGTCCAGCTCGGCCCGCGCGTGGCGGTACGCACCCTCGGTGCGCTGGTACGCCATGAGCAGGGCCTGCTCGATGGCGGGGATGAGCACGTCGAGGCTGATCTCGCGCTCGCGCTCCAGGGCGCGCAGCGCCGCCAGGTCAATGTCCACCGTCGTCCTCCTTCTCGTCGTCCTGCTCGTCCTGCTCGTCCTGCCCGTCCGGCCCGTCCGGCCCGTACGGCGCCCCGGCGTCACCCGGGCGCGTGAACTCCACCTGCACCCGGGCCGACGTCACGTCGGCCAGGGCCACCTCGTGACGGGTCGCGGGCGTCTTCTTCGTCCCGGGCACCTCGACCTGCGCCCGGGCGTCGTCCCCGCCGCCGGTGACCGAGAGGACCCGCGCGGTCAGCGACGAGCCGTCGGCGAGCGTCAGCGCGACGAGCCGCCCGACGTTGCGCCGGAACGCCCGCGCCCCGCGCAGCGGCCGGTCGAGCCCGGGCGAGGACACCTCGAGCGTGTAGGGCTGGGAGCCCATGAGGTCCACGCCGTCACCGGCCGCGCCGGGGCCGTCGTACTCCCCGTCGAGGACCGCTCCCACGACGCGGGTGGCGTCGGCCACCTCGTCGAGGGTGAGCGGGGCCACCGGGCTGTCGGTGTCGTCCGGCGCGAGGCCGGACAGGTCGCGGTCGACCAGGACTCGCACCACGCGCCGGCGACCGGCGGGGACGACCGTGAGGTCGTCGAGCACGAGCCCGAGGCTCGCGAGGGGTGCGGTCAGGGCCGGTCCGATGCGGTCGTCCGCCATGTCCGCCTCCCTGTTCTCGAATGGGCGCCGGTCCTGGGGGGTCGTCGGGGCCGGGTGGTGACCCGGGGCCGACGGAGGCGCCGGACGCAGAGGGTGCCCTGCGCCGGCGCCCACTCTAACGATCCGCGCGCCCCGCCGGTGCCACCGTCGACCGCCGGTGCCACCGTCGACCGCCGGGGCCCGCACCGCCGGGGCGGGGGCAGTGGCAAGATCGCGCCATGCCCGTTGCCGCCCCGCGCCCGCGCGGCGGCCTGCCCTCCCGTCGCGGCGTGCTGCGCACGGGCAGCGGCCTCCTCGGCCTCGGCCTGGCCGCCGTCCTCACCGGCTCCCTCGCCGGCTGCGGCGTCCGCCTCGACGGCGAGCCGGCCCCCGCGCCGGCCCCGGTCGCCGACGAGTCGCCGCTGCTGCGGGTGCTCGTCGCGGTCGCCTACGCGGCCGCGGTGGCCGGTCGCACGACCCCGCGCAGCACCGCCTCCGCCCGCCTCGCCGCGCTCCACGCCACGCAGGTCGCCGCCGTGCGCGACCGGCTGCGCGTCGCCGGGGTCGACGACGCCGTCACCGACGCGGCCGCGCAGCCGCCGTCCTCCCCCACCGGGGCCGATGCGCGCACCCTCGTCCGGGCCGAGTCGGCCGTCGTCCTCGGCGAGCTGCTGCCGGTCGCCGGGGGCACCGCGTCGATCGCGACCCGCGTCCTCGCCGCCGCGGTCGCCACCTGCGGCGCGGCGGGCGCCGCCGAGGTCGGCACCCCCCTGTCGTGGCCGGACGCGCCGGCCCTGCCCGGCCCGGCGGCCGCCGCCCTGCTGGACGCGACCCGGGCGGCGTCGTACGGCGTCACGGTGGCGACGGCGAGGGTCCCGGCGCAGCAGCGGGCGCCGTACGCCGCCCTCGGGTCCCGGCTCGCCGTCCGCGCGGACTCGCTGCTGGCGCAGGCCGGGTCGTCGGCCGGACCACCCCAGCTCGGCTGGCGACTCCCCTTCCCGGTCACCGACCAGGCGAGCGCGCGCCGGCTCGTGCAGCACGTCCTCGTCGGTCTCGTGGCGGCCGGGCTCGACCCGCTCGCGACGGGCGCCGTCCCGGCCGGCAGCCGAGCCGTCGACCGGCTCGTGCAGCTGCAGGCCGACGTCGTGGGTCTCGCGCGCGGATGGGGCACCGCCCCCACCGCCTTCCCGGGAATGGTCCTGCCGTGAGCGCCACCGACGTGCGGATCCCGGGCGCCTTCGCCGCCGCCCTCGACGGCCGCGGGCCCGACGGGCTCTCCCCCGCCGACGGCGTGTCCGGCCGCGACTGGCTCGACGGGCTGCCGCGCCTGCTCGACGACCTGCTCGACGGGTGGGCGCTGCGTCCCGACGGTGAGTCCCGTTGGGGCAGCTGCGCGCTCGTCCTCCCGGTCCGCACCGGCGACGACGAGCCGGCCGCTCTCAAGGTCACCTGGCCGCACCTCGAGGCGCGTGCCGAGCACCTGGCGCTGCGGGCGTGGGACGGCGACGGAGCGGTCCGGCTGCTGCGCGCCGACCCGCACCGCCTGGCGCTGCTGCTCGAGCGGCTCGAGCCCACCGACCTCACCGACGTGTGGGTCGAGGAGGCCTGCGAGACCGTCGGCGGCCTGCTGGCGCGGCTCGACGTGCCGGCCATCGCGCGCGTGCCGCGGCTGAGCGCGTACGCCGCCCGCCAGGCCGCCGCTCCCGACAGCCCCGCCGTGCCGCACCGCTACACCGACCAGGCCCGGCACCTGGCCGCGGAGCTCGCCGCCGACGCCGACGTCGACGCGCGGCTGCTGCACACCGACCTGCACTACGAGAACGTCCTGGCCGCAGCGCGCCTGCCGTGGCTGGCCATCGACCCCAAGCCGATGGCCGGTGAGCGGGCCTTCGAGGTCGCGCCGCTGCTGTGGAACCGCGCCGACGCCGACGAGCTCGGGACCGGACCGGCCATCCGGTGGAGCCTGCGCCGCCGCGTCGAGGTGGTCTGCGAGGCCGCCGGGATCGACGAGGCGCGCGCCCGCGCCTGGTCGGTCGTGCGCGTCGTCGACTGGGCGCGCGACCAGCCGCCCGGCTCCGCGGCGAGCGGGCTCGCGGTGACGATCCTCAAGGCGATGAACGACTGATGGCGCTGCGTCTCGTGCCGGACCGGCCCCTCGACGACTGGCAGCAGCTCGTCGAGGCCGTGCCGTGGATGTCGCCGCGGCACGTCACCGGGTCGGCCGCCGGCCCCGGACGGCCGTTCGACCGGCCGCTGCCGGACTGGGCGCGCACCCTGCGCCGGCTGCTCGACGCCGCGACCCTCACGCCGGTGACGGTCGACGGGGCGGCGTACGAGATCCTCGCGTGGGACCGCGAGGACGGGCGCCGCACCGGCTGGCTGTGCCCCCCGCCGCCGCGCGGCGCGCGGCCGCCGGCCTTCCCCGAGCACGCCGCCCTGTGGTCGACCTTCGGCGGCATCGTCGAGCGGTTCAACGAGCCGGACACGTGGCTGCTCAACGAGAACGACTCGCTCACCGCACCGGTCGCGCGGCACGACGCGAGCTTCGTGCACGACTACACCTGGGCGTGGCAGGAGGAGGGGCTGAAGATCCCCATCACGCCCTCGGAGTGGTACTCGATCAGCGACGAGGCCAACGGCAACGCGACGCTCTGCCACCGCGAGAGCGGCGAGGTGCTGCTGTGGGCGCCGGACCACGCCTACGACCACATCCGCCCGCTCGAGGGGTGCCCGGAGTACACGCTCTACCGGATCGACCGGGTGCCGGACTTCCGCTACTGGGTGGAGACGGTCGCCGGGCAGTGGGTCGACGCCGTCGTCCTGCCCTGAGGACCTGCGCGCAGCGTCCGCATCAGCGCGGCACCCGTGCCTCGCTGATGAGGACGTCGCGGCGGCGAACCGGACGCCCGGCGAGCGCCACGACGAGCCAGGCGACGGCGAGCACCGCCGCCGCGGCGACGGACAGCAGCCACGGGTGGTCGACCGCGAGCCGCGGGACCGCCCGCTGGGGGACGACGACCGCCCCGACGAACGCGGCCACGGTGCCGACGTAGGACCCGCGCAGGAAGCCGCGGTGGGTCTCGATGCGCCCCCGCAGGGCGGCCACCCAGCCCACCGTGAGGGTCACCAGGGTGAAGGCGGACAGGCCGTGCAGCCAGCTGAAACCGCCCGGGTTCACCTCGCGGATCGCGAACGAGGTGAGGACGGCGAGGTACATCGCCACGACCCACACGCGACCGACGAGCCGATGCCGGCGGTCACCCTTCGGACGTCGGGCCAGGTTGACCGCCCCGAGCACGAGGGACAGCGTCGCGGCGGTGGCGTGGATGACGATCACCATGGTCATGACACTGTTATAGGCTGATGAGGTGACGTCGACCCCGGACATCCGTCACGACCGGGCCCCCGACGAGATCGGGATGCGGCTCGTCGACGAGGCGGCCCGGCTGCTCGCCGAGCACGGCCCCTCCGGGCTGTCGCTGCGCCGGGTCGCCGCGGCGTCGGGGACGTCGACCATGGCCGTCTACACCCGTTTCGGTGACAAGCAGGGGCTGCTGGCGGCCATGTACCGCGAGGGCTTCCGACGGCTGGGGGCGCGGCTGGCAGAGGCGGCGCAGCCGCCCGACCTGCAGGCCCCGCTCCCCGGGCTCGCGGCCGTGGGCCGCGCCTACCGGGAGTCCGCGCTGGCCTCGCCCTTCCTGTACGCGCTGATGTTCGGCCCGCACCCCGCGGTGGCCGGCCCCGGTCCGGACGGCGGGGCGGCCATCGCCGAGGCGGCCGAGGCGACGTACCGCCCGCTCGAGGCCGGGGTCCGCGAGGCGGTCGCCGGGGGCCTGCTGGTCGGCGACCCGGCCCGCATCGCCCGGCACCTGTGGACCGTCGCCCACGGCGCGGTCTCGCTCGAGCTGTCCGGGCGGCTCGCCCCGGACGAGGACCCCGCAGCCCTGTACGACGACGCCCTGCTCCTCGCCGCCCTCCCCTTCCTGGCGGGATGAGGCGGCCTCACGCTCTCGGCGGCCGCGCCCAGACCGGAGTCGACAGCCAGCGCCGGGCGCCGGCGCCCCACACCGGGTCCACCCCGGGCCGGCTCGACTCCGGAGCCAGCTCCTCGAGGGCGTCGAAGCGGCCGAGCATGCCCAGCGCGTAGAGGTGCCCGCGCACGAGCGGCTCCGGGGTGGGGACGCCGGGTCCGTCACCGGGGCCCATCCGCTCGCGGGCGCTGCGCACGAGCCGGGCGGTGACGTCGTCGGCGCGGTAGCCGGGGGGCGCCTCGTCGATCCGGTCGCGGGCGTTGCCGACCGCGACGAGGGCCTGGCCGGCACGGCTGGCGTCGACCGCCGGGTCGAGACCCAGCTCGAGCACCGTCGGCACGTCCTGCGGCGCGAGCAGCCAGGACAGGACGATGAGCGCCTCGTCGACGACGACGTCGGGTCCGTGCGCGAGGGCGTAGCGCAGCGCCGAGGCGTACGTCGCCCCGATGACCGGGCCCTGCGGGGAGAGCATGAGCACGGTGAGGGCGGTCCCGCGCACCTCCGTGGCCGCGTGGGCGGTGGCCTGCCACAGCAGCGAGCGCAGCACCGGGTGCAGCGTCGGCCGCTTGCCCGTCGTGGCGGCCAGCCGGGCCTGGATCTCCTCGAGCAGCGAGTCCAGCTGCCGCTCGCCGAGGACCCGCCCGTGCTCGACGGCGTCGGCGACCCGGCGGTCGCCGATCCGGCGCAGCCACTCGGCGACCTGCGCCGAGCGCGGCCCGGGCACGACCTCGAGCAGCAGACCGGCGGCGTCGCGCTGGCGCGGGCTGCTGGCGGCGTCCTCGAGGACCTCGACGGCGTGCGCGGCGAGCCACTCGTCCTCGGAGATCCGGGTGCGGCCCTCGAGGACGAGGACCCGGGCCACCCACAGCAGCGTGTAGTGGGCGGCCTCGCCGACGGGGTCGCGCAGGAGGCGCATCAGCAGGTCGACGGCCTCGTGGCCGGCGGCGTGCGCGAGCAGGATGCCGGTCTCCGCGTAGACGGGCGCCGTGGGGTCGGCGAACACCGACTCGGTGAGGTCGAGCACGGTGCGGGCGCTGCGCGGGTGCGAGGCGAGGCAGGCCTTCGCGTCGTCGCGCAGCTGATACTCCAGCCCGGTGCACAGGTCGGCCTCGGTGGCGATCCGCCGCAGCAGGTGCTCCCAGTCGCGGCGGCGCAGGAAGACGTCGTCGCTGGAGCCGAGGGCCGAGGCCAGCCAGCGCCACTCCAGGCCGGTCATCCGTTCCGGGGACTCGGCCTTGTCGAGCAGGTCGTCCACCCGGTCGCGCCAGTCGTCGGCGAGCGGTGGCGGCAGCGACGGCTGGCGGGCGCTGGCGCCGTGGCCGCGCGCGAGGTTGTCGATGGTCGCGAGGAGCAGGCCCTCCGGGAGGCCCAGCACGTCCTCGTACTGACGCACCTGCCGGAAGGTGATGCCGGTCGCCCCGCTCTCCCACCGCCCGACCTGGGCGCGGTGCACCGGCGGCGAGATCCGTTGGCTGAAGCCGGCCGCGGTCCGCAGCGAGCGGTCGCGGGCGTGGTCGCGGGCGTTGCCCAGCACCCAGCCGATCGTCTCGGCCAGGCTGTCGCCCGCCGCTGTCGTGCGCTCCCCCACCGAGCCCCCGATTCTTTTGCTCCCGGGCGCAGCGCGCTCGACGCCCGGGTGCATCATTCCCGAAGCGAGCCTGCGACGTGCGGAAACGCTTGGACAACCCCGGATTTCCCGGGGGGTCGTACGGCGCCCGGTGCCGGCTTGACGCAGCGTCGAGCCGCTTGACGCCCTGTGCACCCTGCGTCGAGCGGCTCGACGCTGCGTCGAGTCCTCGTACGGCGCCCCGGCCGGCTCAGGCGCCGACCGGCTCCCCGGCCGGGGCGAAGCGGGCACGCAGCACCGGGCGCTGGAGCTGCCAGACCAGCCACGGGCTGAGCACGTACGGCGTCGCGTCGGCGGTCGCGAGCACGTCGCCCGGCGTGCTCCACGCGACCTCGGCGACCTCGGCCGGGTCGGGCCGCGGCGGGCCGGCGGCGGTGGCGACCCAGACCGGGCAGACCTCGTGCTCGACGGTGCCGGAGGCGTCGACGGCGCGGTAGCGGAAGTCGGGGTCGACGAGCTCGAGCCCGTCGAGCTCGAGGCCGAGCTCGTCGCGGCAGCGGCGCCGTACGGCGTCGGCGGGGTCCTCGCCGGGACCGGGGTGGCCGCAGCACGTCCCCGTCCACACGCCCGGCCAGGTGCGCTTGGACAGGGCGCGGCGGGTGAGCAGCACGCGGCCGTCGGCGTCGAAGACGTGCACGGAGAAGGCCAGGTGCAGCGGGGTGTCCTCGTCGTGCACCGCCGCCTTCGGGGCGGTCCCGACCGGGCGGCCGTCGGGGTCGAGCAGGACGACGAGCTCGGGGTGGTCCGGGTGCTGCGCCATGCCCCCATCGTCCCAGCCGGGTCCGGCCCGTGGCGCGTCGGGCCCGGCGACCGCGATGATGACCCGTGATCACCGTCTCGCGCACCCTGCAGGTCGCGCCCTCCCCGTCCGTCGTCTTCGCCTACCTCGAGGACTTCACCCGCACCCAGGAGTGGGACCCGGGGACGGTGACCACCACCCGCAGCGACCCGCCCGGCACCGCCCTCGGGGTGGGGGCGCACTTCCACAACGTCTCGACGTACCGCGGCCGGGAGACCCAGCTCGACTACGTGTGCACGGTGCACGAGCAGGACCGGCACCTCGTCTTCGAGGGCCGCAACCGCACGGTCCACGCCGCCGACGACCTCACGCTGGCCCCGTCCGCGACCGGCGGGACCGTCGTGACCTACCGGGCGCGCTTCGCCTTCCAGCGCTGGGTGCGGTACGTCGAGCCGTTCCTGCGCCGGGGGTTCGAGCCCATCGCCGACGAGACGGTCGCGCGGCTGACGGAGGTCCTCGACCGGCTGCCGTGAGCCGGACGTCCGCACCGAGGGGGCACCGGTGCCCCGGCGGTGCGGACGCAGCTGACCAAGACTTCTTTGCGAACAGCTCTTTGCAAACGGTTCTTTGCGGTCTACGGTGGCGGCATGAGCACCGGCCCCGTCGTCACCCCGACCCCCCAGCAGCTGCGCGCGCTGACCCACCCCGCCCGGTTGCGCATGCTCGGCATGCTGCGCGTCGACGGCCCCGCGACCGCGACGAGCCTGGCCCGCGCGCTGGGGCTCAACACCGGCGCGACGTCGTACCACCTGCGCCAGCTCGCGGAGCACGGCTTCATCGAGGAGGACACCGAGCGCGGCAACGCCCGCGACCGGTGGTGGCGCGCGACCGCCTCGAGCACGCGCACCGCGCCGCCGTCGCCCGACGACGTCGAGGGCCAGGACGCGGCGATCGCCTACCTCCAGTCGGTCGTCATGGTCTACGCCGGGCAGCTGCAGCGCAGCGTCGAGGAGCTGCCGCTGCTGCCGCAACCCTGGCAGGACGCGACGACGTACAGCGACTGGATCGTGCGCCTCTCCCCCTCCGGGGCCGCCGCGCTGCGCGAGCGGCTCGAGGCCGTCGTCGAGGCGGCGACCGACGAGGAGGGCGAGGACACGGCGCCGTACGTCGTCAACCTCAACGCCTACGTCCGCCCCGGCGTCCTCGGGGAGGACCGGTGACCCGCACCCGCCGGCCGCTGGTGGGCTGGCTCGTCGCCGACACCGTCTCGATCACCGGGACGCGCGTCTCGATGATCGCCATCCCGCTCTTCGTCCTCGCCAGCACGGGCAGCGCCACCCGCACGGGGCTCGTCGCCCTGGCGGAGATGCTGCCGCTCGTCCTGCTCAAGGCCCTCGGCGGGCCGGTCATCGACCAGCTCGGTGCGCGCCGGGTCGCGGTCGGCTGCGACCTCACCTCCGTCGTCGTGGTCGGCTCCGTCCCGTTCCTGTACGACGCCGGCCGGCTCCCCTTCGGCGCGTTCCTCGCCCTCGTCGCCCTCGCCGGCGCCCTGCGCGGACCCGGCGACGCGGCCAAGGGCGCCCTCGCGCCGCAGGTCGCCGCGGCCGCCCGGACGCCGATGGAGCGCGTCACCGGGCTCTCAGGCACGGTGGAGCGGACGGCGTCCATGACCGGCGCCGTGATCGCCGGCCTGCTGGTCGCCGCCGTCGGCCCGGCCAACGCGCTGTACGTCGACGCGGCCAGCTTCGCGCTGTCGGCCGCGGTCCTGCTGGCCACCACCCGCGCCCTCGCGGCCGTCGCGGACACCCCGGCGGACACCCCCGCCGACACCCCCGCCGACACCCCCGCCGCCGCCGGCCGCGGGTCGGCGTACGCCGCCCGGCTGCGCGAGGGGTTCGCCTTCCTGCGCGGTGACCGGCTCCTGCTCGGTATCGCCGTCATGGTCGCCCTGACCAACCTGCTCGACCAGGCCTGGGTCGCCGTGCTGATGCCCGTCTGGGCGGTCGACAGCGGTCGCGGGGCGGCGGTGCTCGGGCTGCTGTTCGCGGTGTTCGGCGGGGCGTCGGCGCTCGGCGCGCTGGCCGCCGCGGTCTGGGCGGCGCGCCTGCCGCGCTACGTCACCTACCTGGTGGCGTTCCTGCTCTGCAGCATCCCGCGGTTCCTCGTCCTCGCGCTCGGGGCCCCGCTGTGGCTGATCCTCGCGGTGTTCGCGGTCGGCGGGCTCGCGTCGGGGTTCATCAACCCCATCCTCGGCGCCGTCGAGTTCGAGCGGGTCCCGGCCGCGATGGTGGGGCGCGTCTCGTCCCTGTTCTCGGCGATGGCGTGGAGCCTCATGCCGCTCGGCGGGCTCGTCGGCGGCCTGCTCGTGGACCGCGTCGGGCTGACCGCCGCGCTCCTCGGCGTCGGGGCGGCGTACCTGGCCGTCACGCTCACCCCGGCCCTGGACCGGACCTGGCGCGAGCTCGACCGTCGCCCGGAGGTCCCGAGGCAGACCTCCCCGACGACGGCCTGATCCGAGAGGCGCCTTCTTGCTCCGAAGGTGCCCGGATCCGCTGCCCTGAGGCGGCGGACGGTCACATCCGGAGCAAGGAGGCGCCGTCCTCAGCCCGGTACACCAGGATGGCGACCATGCCTGACCGTCCCGTCGAGGAGTTCTGGTTCCTCTCCCCGCAGGAGCGGGGCAACCCGGCCAGCGACATCGACCGGCGCCGCGGCGACGGGCGGGCCTGGACCGAGGGCAACCTCGTCGTCCCCCTGGTCCACGGCGCGACGTACTTCCGTCGCCTGCACGAGGAGCTGCGCACGCTGGGCCCCGGTGACCGGGTCTTCTTCACCGACTGGCGCAGCGACGCGGACCAGCAGCTCGCGCCCGGCGGGCCGACCGTCGGCGAGGTGCTCGTCGAGCTGGTCGGGCGCGGGGTCGACGTCCGGGGGCTGCTGTGGCGCTCGCACTCGGACCGCGCCTCCTTCAGCGCCCA
Source organism: Lapillicoccus jejuensis (assembly GCF_006715055.1). Taxonomy (NCBI): domain Bacteria; kingdom Bacillati; phylum Actinomycetota; class Actinomycetes; order Micrococcales; family Intrasporangiaceae; genus Lapillicoccus; species Lapillicoccus jejuensis. Next base: position 3,282,333 of record NZ_VFMN01000001.1, on the reverse strand, counting down.
GGAGAACCAGCGCGTCGGCGCGCGGCTCAACGCCGCCGGGGGCGAGGCGCTGCTCGACCAGCGGGTCCGGCGCGGGGGGTCGCACCACGCCAAGACCGTCGTCGTCCGGCGCCCGGACCGTCCCGCGGACGACCTGGCCTTCGTCGGGGGGATCGACCTGTGCCACGGACGCCGGGACGACGCCGCCCACCTCGGCGACCCGCAGCAGCAGCCGATGGACCGCCGGTACCGGCCTCGCGCCCCGTGGCACGACGCCGCCCTCGAGCTGCGGGGCCCGGCCGTCGGCGACGTGCAGGCCTCGTTCGTCGAGCGGTGGGACGACCCCCACCCCCTCGACCGCCGCACGCCGTACCGGGCGCTCGTCCAGCGGGCCGCACGGATGCCGCGTCACCCGAAGCCCCTGCCCGAGCCCCTGCCCGAGCCGACGGGGTCGGGGCCGCACGCGGTGCAGGTGCTGCGCACCTACGGGGCCAAGCGGCCCGGCTACCCCTTCGCGCCGCACGGCGAGCGCAGCATCGCCCGCGCCTACGAGAAGGCCTTCGCGCGCGCCCGCTCGAGCATCTACGTGGAGGACCAGTACCTGTGGTCGGACCTCGTGGCCGGCGGGTTGGCCCGGGCCCTGCGCCGGTCACCGGACCTCACCGTGGTCGTGGTCGTGCCCCGCTACCCCGACGCCGACGGCGCGCTGAGCGGGCCGCCGAACCGGATCGGCCAGCTCGAGGCGATGCGCGTGCTGGAGGAGGCGGCCCCCGGACGGGTCGGCGTCTTCGACCTCGAGAACGCGGCGGGCACCCCGATCTACGTGCACGCCAAGGTCTGCGTCATCGACGACGTCTGGGTCACCATCGGGTCGGACAACTTCAACCGCCGCTCGTGGACCCATGACACCGAGCTGACGTGCGCGGTCGTCGACAGCACCCTCGACGAGCGGGCCCCGCGCGACCCGGGCGGGCGGGGTGACGGCGCCCGGAGGCTGGCGCGGGACCTGCGGCTGCAGCTGTGGGGCGAGCACCTCGGCCGCGACGCGGACGACCCGGCGCTGCTCCACCCCGGCGACGGCCTCACCCTGTTCCAGGACGCCGCTCGCGCGCTCGACGCCTGGCACGACGGCGGCCGGCGTGGCCCGCGGCCCGCCGGGCAGGTCCGGGGGCACCGGCCCGCTCCGGTGTCCCGGGTGCAGCGGCTGTGGGCCGAGCCGCTGCACCGCCTGGTCTACGACCCCGACGGCCGACCGCTCGCCGTACGACGCCGCCGCGGCCGCGAGGTCTGACCGGGCAGGAGGTCCGCCCGTCCCAGGGGGCCGCGGCCCCCTGGGGCGGGCGGGACGGCAGGGCGCCCTCGTCGCTCAGCGCGACCCGACGTTCTCCAGGACGACCGCCAGCCCCTGTCCGACGCCGATGCACAGGCAGGCCACCCCCCACCGGCCGCCGGTGCGCTGCAGGTCGCGGGCCAGGGTGCCCAGCACCCGCCCGCCGGACGCGCCCAGGGGGTGCCCGATGGCGATGGCGCCGCCGTGCCGGTTGACCAGCTCCGGGTCCACCGGCCACGCGTCGAGGCACGCCAGCGACTGGGCCGCGAAGGCCTCGTTGAGCTCGACCGCGGCGACGTCGCCCCAGCCGATCCCCGCGCGCCGCAGGGCGCGCTCCGCCGCCTCGACGGGGCCCGCGCCGAAGTCGCGCGGGTCGAGGGCGCTCGCGCCGCGGCCGGCGACCCGGGCGACGGGGTCCCGCCCGATGACGGCGGCCGCCCGCTCGCTGCCGAGCAGGACCGCGGACGCGCCGTCGTTGAGCGGCGAGGCGTTGCCGGCCGTGACGGTCCCGCCGTCGCGGCGGAACGACGGCGTCAGCGCGGCGAGCCGCTCCGGGGTCGTCGTGGGCCGGATCGACTCGTCGTGGGCGAGGTCGGTCCCCGGGACGGCGACGACGAGGTCGTCGTACCAGCCGTCCTCCCACGCCCGGTGCGCCAGCCGGTGCGACCGCGCCGCGAACGCGTCCTGCCGCTCGCGGGTGATCCCGCGCTTCTCGCGCAGCTGCTCGGTGGCCTCGCCGAGCGACACCGTCCACTCGCCCGGCATCGCCGGGTTGACCAGCCGCCACCCCAGCGTCGTCGAGGAGAGCGCGAGATCGCCTGCGGGATAGGGCTTCTCGGTCTTCGGCAGCACCCACGGGGCGCGGCTCATCGACTCGACCCCACCGGTGAGGACGACGTCGGCGTCGCCGGTCTCGATGCTGCGCGAGCCGGCCATCGCCGCGTCGAGGCTCGAGCCGCAGAGCCGGTTGACGGTGCTGCCCGGGACGCTGGTCGGCAGGCCGGCGAGCAGCGTCGCCATCCGCGCGACGTTGCGGTTCTCCTCGCCGGCGCCGTTGGCGTTGCCGAGGACCACCTCGTCGACGGGACGGCCGAACCCGTCCTCGGCCAGCCCGGGCGACCGCTCGACGAGGGTGCGCACGACGAGCGCCGCGAGGTCGTCGGGGCGTTGGCCGGCCAGCGCGCCGCCGTACCGCCCGAAGGGCGTGCGGACCGCGTCGTAGACGTACGCCGCCCCGCTCACGCGCCCACCTCCTCGGCCTCGAGCCGGGCCAGCTCGCGCTGCGCCAGGGCGAAGGCGTGGTTGGCGGCCGGGACGCCGAGGTAGACCGCCGACTGCAGCAGCACCTCCTGGATCTCGGCTACCGACAGCCCGTTGCGCCGCGCCGCACCGACGTGCAGGACGAGCTCGTCCCAGTGGCCCCGCGCGACGAGCGCGGTCAACGTGATGGCGCTGCGGGTGCGCCGGTCGAGCCCCGGCCGCGTCCAGACCTCCCCCCAGGCGTAGCGGGTGACGAGGTCCTGGAAGGGCGCGGTGAAGTCGGTGGCGGCCGCGGCGGACCGGTCGACGTGCGCGTCCGAGAGGACCGCCCGCCGTACGGCGTCCCCGGCCGCCCACTGCTCCTGCTGCTCGCTCATGTCGTCCTCGTCTCGTGGGCTGTCTCGGGGGCTGTCTCGTGGGCTGTCTCGTGGGCTGTCTCGTGGGCTGTCTCGTGGGCTGTCTCGGGGGCTGTCTCGGGGGCTGTCACGAGGGTGGTCAGGAGGCCGGCGAGCTCGCGGGCCGTGGCGGCGGGCTGCTCGGCGGGGGGCAGGTGCGCGGCGCCGGGGAGGACGACGAGCCGGCCACCGGTGCCGGCCGCGACGGTCTCCCCCATCGCGGCGGTCGCGACCCGGTCGTGCTCGCCGGCGACCGCCAGGACGGGGACGCCCACCCGGTCCAGCGCGCCGGTGACGTCGTACGACGCCAACGCCTCGCAGCACCGAGCGTAGGAGCCGGCGTCGGTGTGCTGGAGCGAGTCGAGCAGGGCGGCGGCGACGGCCGGGTCGCGCTCGACCGAGCCGGGGGCGAACCACCGCCGCGCCGAACCCTCCACCATGACGGGCGTGCCCGCCCGCCGCACGAGGTCGGCGCGCTCGCGCCAGGCCGCGGGCTCGCCGATCCTCGCCCCGGAGGCGACGACCGCGACCGCGTCGACGGCGTCCGGGTGGTCGACGGCCACGGTGAGGGCGACGGCGCCACCGAGCGAGACCCCGGCGAGGACCACCGGTCCGTCGACGTCGGCCCGCAGCCCGGCCGTGGCCCCGAGCACCGCGTCGGCGAGGTCCGCGACCGTGAACGGGTGGTCGTGGGCCGGCCCGTCGCCGTGCCCCGGCAGCTCCCAGCCGACGACGCGGACGTCGTCGGGCAGGGCGCGCGCGCACGAGGACCACAGCGGCGTCACCGCGGTCCCGAGGGACGGCCCCACCAGCAGCAGGGCGCGCGGGTGCTCGGGCGCCCGCAGCGTCGTCACGGCGACCGGGAGGCTCACGCCGGACCGCCCGGGTCGAGGGACCGGTGCCGGTCGACGGCGCGCTCGACCAGCTCCACCGCGACGCCGAGGTAGCCCAGCGGCCCGTCGTCGTCGGTGTCGCTCGCGGCCCCGGTGAGGTGCCGGCGCTCGGCGAGCAGGTCGGGCCCGGTGGCCCACACGTTGCGCGCCATCGCGGTCGGGTCCACGACGAGCCCGTCGAGCACCTCGCGCACCTGGTCGCCGGCGACGAGGACCCGGCGCAGCAGCCGCAGCAGGGCGCCCCACTCGGCGTGCCAGGCCCCGTCGGGGCGCTCGTCGACGGCCAGGCCGGCGGCGGCGTGCAGCGTCGCGCCGAGGTACGGCGCCTCGATGGCGACGGACCGCACGAGGACGGACAGGACCGGGTTGCGCTTCTGCGGCAGCGTCGAGGAGCCGCCGCGCCCGGCCGCCGCCGGCTCCTGCAGCTCGCCGATCTCCGGCCGCGACAGGGTGAGCACGTCGGCGGCGATCTTGCCGAGGACGTCGGCGCAGCGCACGAGGACGTCGCCGATGCGGGTCATCGCGCCGCGGTCGGTGTGCCAGGGCCGGCCGGGGTCGACGAGCCCGAGCTCCTCGGCGAGCATCGCCACGGCGAGGGTGGCGCGCGTCGGGGCCAGCACCTCGACGGCGGCGAGGGTGCCGGCAGCTCCGCCGCACTGGACCGGCAGTGCCCGGACGACGCCCCGCAGCTCGACGACGGCGTCGTCCAGCGCCCCCAGCCACCCGGTGACCTTGTAGCCGAACGTCGTCGGCAGGGCGGGCTGCGTGAGGGTCCGGGCCAGCATGAGGGTGTCGCGGTGCTCGCGCGCGAGCCGGGCCGCGGCGTCGCCCGCGGCGGTCAGGCTCGCGCCCATCCGGGTCAGGGCCTGCCGGGAGACGAGCACGAGCGCGGTGTCGACGACGTCCTGGCTCGTCAGGCCGCGGTGGATCGCGGTGACGACGCGGTCCGGGACGCCGTTGCCCCGCGCCCCCGCCCGCAGCACCTCGACGAGGGCGGGCACGGGGTTGCCGGCGCCCTCGGCCCAGTCCGCGAGCCAGCCGGCGTCGAGGTCGTCGGCCCCGAGCCCGTCACGGGCGGCGACGGCGACCTCGTCGGGGGTGAGCAGGCCGAGGCGCCCCTGGACCCGCAGCCACGCGGACTCGACGTCGACCATGGCCTCGAGGACGGCCTCGTCGTCGGCGAGCCCCAGCCCGCGGGCGGCACCGGGCTCGAGCAGCCCGCTCACCGGGAGCCCCGCGGGAAACGGAGGAAGACGGTCTCGCCGTCCCCCTGGAGCCGGACGTCGAAGCGCAGCGACCCGTCGTGCTCGCGACGAGCCACCAGCGTCGAGCGCTCCTCGGGCGACAGCATGCCCAGGAAAGGATCTGCGGCGAGCGCCACGTCGTCCGGGAGGTACACGCGGGTGAACAGTCGGTCGAGCAGCCCGCGGGCGAACACCGTCATCGCGACGAAGGGCGCCGCGCCCGGCGCCGTCGCCCCCGGCTCGAGCGTCGTGAACACGTAGGCCCCGTCCGCGTCGGTCGCGGCTCGACCGAAGCCGGTGAACACGCCCGCGTCGACGCGGTCCCGGCGCAACGACCCGTGCTCCTGCGCGACCCGTCCGGCGGGGTCGGCCTGCCAGATCTCGAGCAGGGCGTCGGGCACGGGGTCGCCCCGGCCGTCGAGGACCCGCCCGTGCAGCCGGACGGCGCCCGGCGAACCGCCGGGGACGAGCCGGTCGCCCCCCTCGACGGGGAGCGCGTCGTGGAAGAACGGGCCGACGGTCTGACCCGGGGTCGGCTCAGGCATGGTCCTGCTCCTCCAGGGGGGTGGCGTGCGGGCCGGTGAGCACGATGTCCCACCGGTACCCCAGGAGCCACTCCGGCTCCGACAGGTCGTGGTCGTAGGTCGCGACGAGCCGCTCCCGCGCCGCCGGGTCGAGGACCGCCTGGTGGATCGGGTCGAGCGCGAGGAGCGGGTCGCCGGGGAAGTACATCTGCGTGACGAGCCGCTGGGTGAACTCGGTGCCGAAGAGCGAGAAGTGCACGTGCGCGGGGCGCCAGGCGTTGCGGTGGTTGCGCCACGGGTAGGGGCCGGGCTTGATCGTCACGAAGGAGTACGAGCCGTCGTCGGCGGTGAGCGCCCGCCCGACCCCGGTGAAGTGGGGGTCGACGGGCGCCGGGTGCTGGTCGCGCCGGTGGACGTAGCGGCCGGCGGCGTTGGCCTGCCAGACCTCGACGAGCTGGCGGCGCACCGGCCGGCCGTCGCCGTCGAGCACCCGCCCGGCGACCCGGATCCGCTCACCGATCGGCTCGCCGCCGCGCTGGGCCGTGAGGTCGGCCTCGCTCGGGTCGACGTCGCGCTCGCCGAAGACCGGCGCCAGCAGCTCGACCCCTTCCGGGTCGACGTGGCGCAGCTCCTTGGTCGGGTGCCGCAGCGCCGAGCTGCGGTAGGCGGGGAAGTCCAGCCGCGTCGCCGTACGGCGTCCGTGCGGTGCGTCCTCCTGCTGGGCGGCGGCGATCTCCCGGGAGATCGTCTCCTGGTCATCCGGTTCGCTCTCGTGGCTGTCGGTCATCCTCGTGCCTCCGGCCAGCCGGTGTACCCCTCGGCGAGGTAGGCCCGCCCCGCCGTCGACTCCACCAGGCCGCGCAGCTCGGCCAGCTGCCGCTGCTCCTCGACGTCGCTCTCCCCCGGCGGCCGGTGCAGCAGGTGGGTCATCCAGGAGGAGAAGTGCTGCGCCTTCCACACCCGCGCCAGCGCCCGCTCGGTGTAGCCGTCGAGGGCGTCCTCGCCGGCCGCGTCGCGTCGCCGTACGGCGTCCTGCAGGCACTGCGCGAGGACGCGCACGTCCGCCAGGGCGAGGTTGAGGCCCTTGGCCCCGGTCGGCGGCACGGTGTGCGCGGCGTCGCCGGCGAGCAGCAGCCGCCCGTACCGCATCGGCTCGTGGACGACGCTGCGGAAGCGCAGGACGGCGCGGTCGGTGACCGGCCCCTCGACGAGGGTGTGCCCGTTGGCGCCGACCCGGGTCTGCAGCTCGTCCCAGATGCGGTCGTCGGACCACCCCGAGACGTCCTCGTCGGGGTCGCACTGGAAGTACATCCGCTGCACCGTCTCGCTGCGCTGGCTGACCAGGGCGAAGCCGCGTTCGGAGCGGCAGTAGACGAGCTCGGGGGCGCTGCGCGGCGCCTCGCACAGGATCCCGAACCACGCGAAGGGGTACTCCCGGTGGTACTGCCGCCGAGCCGTCGCCGGCACGAGCGCCCGGCAGGTGCTGTGCGACCCGTCGGCCCCGACGACGTAGCGGGGGCGGACCTCCTGCCGGGACCCGTCGGCGCCGACGAAGCGCACCACCGGCGCGTCACCCTCCACGCCGTCGACCTCGACGTCGGACACCCCGAACCGCACGTCCCCACCCGCCGCCTGCCGGGCCTCGGCGAGGTCGGCGAAGACCGACGTCTGCGGGTAGAGCCACACCGACGCGCCGACCAGCTCCTGGAAGTCGATCCGGTGCGACGCGCCGCCGAAGGCCAGCTCGATCCCGCGGTGCTCCTCGCCCTCGGTGAGGACGCGGTCGGAGGCGCCCGACTCGACGAGCAGCCGCACGCTGTCCTGCTCGAGGATCCCGGCGCGCACCGTCGTCGCGATCTCGTGGTGGCTGCGGTGGTCGAGGACGACCGTGCCCACCCCGGCACGGTCGAGCAGGTGCGACAGCAGCAGCCCGGCCGGGCCTCCCCCGACGACGGCGACGTCGGTGCGGACGACGGTCACGCGATGCGGATGAGCTTGCGGTTGACGAACTCGACGAAGCCGGCGCGGCCGAGCTCGCGGCCGAAGCCGGAGGACTTCACCCCGCCGAAGGGCAGCTCGGCGGCGTCGGCGAGGACCGTGTTGACGAAGACCATGCCGGTGTCGAGGGCGTCGGCCACGCGCAGCGCCTGGTCCGGGTCGGTCGTCACGACGTACGACCCCAGCCCGTACGACGTGTCGTTGGCCACCCGCACGGCCTCCGCCTCGTCGGCGACGCGGTAGACGGTCGCGACGGGCCCGAAGAGCTCCTCGGCGTAGACCGGGTTGTCGGCGGTCACGCCGGTGAGCACGACGGGCGCGAAGAAGGTGCCGTCCCGCTCGGCGGCGCGGTGCGCGGTGGCGCCGTGCGCGACGGCGCGGTCGACCTGCTCCGCCAGCCGCTCGGCGGCCGCCGACGACGAGAGCGGGCCGAGCTGCGCGCCGTCCGCGGTGGGCGAGCCCGGCCGGACGGCGAGCAGGGCGGCCGTGAGCTTCTCGAGGAAGGCGTCGTACAGCTCGTCGACGACGAGCATCCGCTTGGCCGCGTTGCAGGACTGGCCGTTGTTGTCCAGCCGCGCGGCGACCGCCTGCTCGACGGTGGCGTCGAGGTCGTCGGTCGACAGGACGATGAACGGGTCGGACCCGCCGAGCTCGAGGACGACCTTCTTGAGGTTCCGCCCGGCGATCTCGGCGACGGCGCGGCCGGCGCGCTCGGAGCCGGTGAGCGAGACCCCGGCGACGCGCGGGTCGGCGATGACGGTGGCGACCTGGTCGTTGTCGGCGACGAGGTCGACGTACGCGCCCTCGGGGAACCCGGCCTCGCGCGCGAGGCGGGCGATGATCGCCGCCGACTCCGGGCAGGCCGGGGCGTGCTTGAGCAGGATCGTGTTGCCGGCCGCGAGGTTCGGGGCGGCGAAGCGGGCGACCTGGTAGGCGGGGAAGTTCCACGGCATGACGCCGAGCAGGACGCCGTACGGCGCGCTGCGCACGAGCGCCCTCCCGCTCGCGTCACCGCGCAGGGTGATCTCCTCGTCGGCCAGCTGGGCCTCGGCGATCTCGGCGGTGTAGGCGTAGATGTCGGCGCAGAAGTCGACCTCGCCGAGGGCCTGCTCCATCGGCTTGCCCATCTCGCGGACGATGGCCGCGGCGAGCTCCTCGCGGTGCTCGGTGTGCAGCTCGCCGAGCCGCGCGACGAGGGCGGCGCGCTCGGCGACGCCGGTCCGGCGGCCCCACTCGCGGCTCGCTCGGTGGGCGAGGTCGATGGCCGCCTCCAGGCCGGCCGCGTCGAGGAAGGGGACGGTGCGGCCGGTCTCGCCGGTCGCGGGGTCGATGAGGGTGTGGCCCGTCATGAGGGCATCTCCTTCGGGAGCTGGCAGGGTCGGTCGGGGGTCGGTCTCATCCTGCCCGGCGGGCGGCGCCGGTGCGGGGCGGGGCGGTGGGCAGGACGCTGAGGAGCTCGTAGACGACGTGCGCGGCCGCGATCCCGGTCAGCTCGGCGTGGTCGTAGGCCGGCGAGACCTCGACGACGTCGGCGCCGACGAGGTTCAGCCCGTCGAGACCGCGCAGGACCTCAAGCAGCTCGCGGCTGGTCAGGCCGCCGGCCTCGGGCGTCCCGGTGCCCGGGGCGTGCGCGGGGTCGAGGACGTCGATGTCGACCGAGACGTAGACCGGCCGGTCCCCCAGCCGGGCCCGCACCCGATCGACGACGTCGTCGACCGGGTGCCGGACGAAGTCGCGGGCGTGCACGGCGGTGAAGCCGAGCTGCTCGCTCTCGTCGAGGTCGAGCTTGGAGTACAGCGGGCCCCGGATCCCGACGTGCACCGAGTGCCCGAGGTCGACGAGACCCTCCTCGGACGCCCGCCGGAACGGCGTGCCGTGGGTGTACGGCGCCCCGAAGTACGTGTCCCACGTGTCGAGGTGCGCGTCGAAGTGCAGGACCGCGACGGGGCCGTGCTGCGCGTGCTGGACGCGCAGCAGCGGCAGCGCGACGGTGTGGTCGCCGCCGAGGGTGACGAGCGTGCGACCCGTGCCGGCCAGTGCCGTGGCCGCCTCCTCGATGCCGGCGATGGCCTCGCCGAGGTCGAACGGGTTGACGCCGAGGTCGCCGGCGTCGGCGACGAGGCGCCGCTCGAACGGCGCGACGGCGAGCGCCGGGTTGTAGGGCCGCAGCAGCCGCGAGGACTGGCGCACGTGCTGCGGGCCGAACCGGGCGCTGGGTCGGTAGCTCACCCCGCTGTCGAAGGGCACGCCCCAGATCACCGTATCGGCCTGCGGCAGCCGGTCGAGGCGCTCGAGCCGGGCGAAGGTGCCGTCCCCGGCGTAGCGCGGGACGACGGTCGCGTCGACGGGGCCGCCGGGCGAGACGCGCGGCGGCTCCAGGAACGCCGCGGCGGCGTGCGCGTCGTCGTACGGGCGGTCGGGCTGGTCCACGGGCTGCCTCCTGCGACGGACCGAGCGGCGTCCGGCGGGTCTCCGCCCCGGTGCGACGTCATCGTGGCACAGCCGCCCGACCGCCCGGCTTGACCCTGCGCCAGGAGCACGGTCTGAGGTGGTGACCGCGACGGGCACGCGTCGCCCCACCCCACCGATCGGAGCCCCGACCATGACCGCTCTCGTCCATCGCCCCCTGCAGATCGTCCGCGACGAACGCCGCCCCTTCCTCGCGCTCAACGCCGTCGCCTTCGGGCTGGTCCTGCTCGGGCTGGTGCTCGGCCTCGCCGTCCCGTCCCTGCACCAGAGCCAGGTCGCCACGCTGGACCAGACAGGTCAGACCGACCTGGTGCTGCGCGTCTTCCGCACCCCGTGGCTCTTCGCGCTGACGATCCTCGGGGTCAACACCCTCACGGTCGGTGCGGCGCTCATCGTCCTGCCGTCGATGGTCGTGCCGTTCCTCGGCATCGTCCTGTTCGGGTGGAAGGCCCTGACGATCGGGATGGCGCTCGCCCCCACCAGCCCGACCCTGTGGGTCGCTTTCATCCCGCACTCGCTGACCGTCGTCGTCGAGTTCGAGGCGTACGTGCTGCTCCTGCTCGGCGCCTGGGTGCTGGGCCGGTCCTGGCTGCGACCGGCGTCGCTCGGCGCCACGAGCCGACGCCGCGCGTACCTGCTCGGCCTGCAGCGTCTGGGGTGGCTGTCGGCGGCCTCGTTCGTCCTCCTCGTGGTCGGTGCGGTGTGGGAGGCCTACTCCCTGACCCAGCTGCTGCCGTGGCTCGTCCACACCCTCGTGGGGCCGACGCGGTGACGACCGGGGCGACCGGGGCGACCGGGGCGACCGGGGCGACCGGCGCGGCTACCGTGTCGAGGACGGCGGCGGCGTGGTGAGGGGGTCCGAGGTGGCGTGGAGCACGCGGCAGCTCGCCGACCTCGCGCACACGAGCGTGAGCACCGTGCGGCACTACCACAAGGTCGGTCTCCTGGACGTGCCCGAGCGGGGCCTCAACGGCTACAAGCGGTACGGCGTCCCGCACCTGGTCCGGCTGCTGCGGATCCTGCGCCTCGCCGACCTGGGGGTGCCGCTGGCCCGGATCGCCGAGTGGGACCGCGAGGACACCGACCTGGGGCACGAGCTCGACGAGCTCGACGCCGAGCTGGGGTCCGCGATGGCCCGCATGGCCCGCGCCCGCGAGGAGCTGGCCGTCCTGCGGGCCCACCACTCCCCGGTGGACGTGCCACCCGGGTTCGCGCCGCTGGCCCGGTCGCTGTCGCCGGCGCAGCGCGGCATCCTCCTCGTGCTCTCCGCCGTCCTCGGACCGCGCGACCTCGACCAGCTGCGGGACGCGATGAGCGTCGCGGACCCGGCGACCGACGAGTTCGAGCGGCTGGCCCCCGACGCCGACGACGCGACGGTGGAGCGGCTCGCGCGGCGGATGCTCGGATCGGCCCGCCGCTCGCGCAGGACCCACCCGGCGCTCCTGGACCTGACGTCCCGGTCCCCGCACGGTGAGCAGGCCGCCCAGGACGCCCTCGCCCGCGCGCTGGTGCAGTACTACCACCCGGCCCAGCTGCGGACCCTGCAACGGCTGCACGCCCTCCTCGAGGTCGGCGACCCGGTCGCCCCCGCTCCCACCCCACCCCCTGAGCACGGATCGAGCCCATGACCCCCGACGCGACCCCTCTGCCCTTCTCCACGCCCCTCACCGGCGCCCTGGTGCGCGGCGCGCTGGACCTGGAGGACACGCCCCGCGGCCTCCTGCCCCACCGGCTGCCCGAGGGGGTACGCACCCGGCACGCCGACCCGCAGCTGGCCATGGTCGAGGCCCAGCCGGCGGGGGTCCGCGTCGCCTTCCGCACCAGCGCCACCACGATCGAGCTGAGCTGCGTCCCGACCCGGTACGCCTACGCGGGGCTGCCGGAGCGGCCGCTCGGCGTGCACGACCTGCTGGTGGACGGCGAGCTGGTCCGACAGGCCCGGGTGCCCGGCGGCGACACCGTGGTCATGGACCCGGCCACGGGGACCGCCGTACGTCGCTCCGTCCCCGCCGAGGCGATCCGCTTCACCGACCTGCCCGAGCGGGAGAAGGACGTCGAGCTCTGGCTGCCGCACCAGGAGGTGACCGAGCTGGTCGAGCTGCGCGCCGACGCCCCGGTGGCCCCGCTCGGCGACCGGGGACGGCGCACCTGGCTGCACCACGGCAGCTCCATCAGCCAGGGCTCCAACGCGACGAGCCCCACGGCCACCTGGGTGGTGGCCGCCTCGCTCCTGGGCGGCGTGGACCTGGCCAACCTCGGGTTCGGCGGCAGCATGCTGCTCGACCCGTTCACCGCCCGCGTCATGCGGGACACGCCCGCCGACCTCGTGAGCGTCAAGATCGGGATCAACCTCGTCAACGCCGACCTCATGAGGCTGCGGGCCTTCACGCCGGCGGTGCACGGCTTCCTCGACACCATCCGCGACGGCCACCCGGACACCCCGCTGCTGGTCGTCTCCCCGCTCCACTGCGCGATCCACGAGACCACCCCCGGACCGGGAGCCTTCGACGTCGAGGCCCTCGCGGAGGGGCGGGTGGCCTTCCGGGCGACCGGCGACCCGGCCGACCTGGCCGGTGGGCGGCTGACCCTCGCCGTCATCCGCGCCGAGCTCGCGCGCGTCGTCGCCCAGCGCGCGGCGACCGACCCGCACCTGCACCACCTGGACGGCCTCGCGCTCTTCGGCGAGGCGGACGAGCGGGAGCTCCCGCTGCCCGACCGTCTGCACCCGGACACCGCCGCTCACCGGCGCATCGCCGAGCGCTTCGCCGGCCGGGTCTTCGGGGCCGGGGGCGCCTTCGAGCCGTAGACCCGGCGGACCTCACGTCGGGTCGGCCCGGCCGTCCTCGGCCGGCCCGCCGAGGTGGCGCAGATAGCTGCCCGGTCGCTGCAGGAACCGGCGGTGGTGCTGGACCAGCTCCAGCTCGTCCCAGCTCGTCTCGTGGTAGCCGTCCTCGTCGAGCTCGAGGACGGTCGCTCCCGGCAGGCTGGCGACGACCGGCGAGTGGGTGGCGACGAGCACCTGCGTGCCGGGGCGGTCCCGCAGCCCACCGAGCTCGCCCAGCAGCGCGAGCTGCGCGGTGAAGGACAGGCCGGCCTCGGGCTCGTCCATGACGAACAGACCGGGCCCGTCGAACCGGCTGGTGGCCAGCATGGCCGTGAACGACTGCCCGTGGCTGAGGGGGTGGAAGTGGGGGTCGGTCGTGCGGGTGCTCTCGGTCGCGTCCTCGCGCGAGGTGTCGAGGTAGGTGAACAGGCCGTGCATCGTCTCGGCGCGCAGGAAGTACCCCCATCGGCTCGCCCCGGCCCCGCGGGTCAGCGCCAGGGCCGCGTGCAGCCCGACTCGGTCGGCATCGTGCGGTGCTGCGCCGCGGTCGACCCGCCCTCGGCGTTGAGCCCGTAGGCCATCGCGACGGCCTCGACGAGCGTCGACTTCCCGGTCCCGTTCTCCCCCACGAGGATCGTCACCGGTCCCAGGTCGAGGCCCTCGGTGAGCAGCTGGGCCACAGGCGGCAGCGACCAGGGCCACGCGCGGGGGTCGGTGTCGTCGGCGTCCGGCGCACGCTGCACCCGGCGGATCGGCAGCGGTGCCCCGAGTCGGTCGCGCTCCCCCACCGTCCCACGCTAAGCCCCGCTCCCGCCCGGCCGATAGGACCGATAGGACGGGACCACCGGGGTCGCGCCGGCGAAGGGAATGCTCATGACTCGGCTGCTCTGGCGGCTCCGCGTGGGAGCGCGCCTCGCCGTGGGGTTCGGACTGGTCCTCGGCCTCCTGGCCGTGGTGGCGTCCTTCGGTTACTCCGCGGCGAGCGGTGAGCGGTCGGCCGCGCAGGCCGCGCTGCGCGCGCAGCAGTCGGTCGAGGCGGTGGCGGCGGCGCGGTACGACGCCCGCTCGATCGCGCTGCAGGCGAACTCCGTCGCCTACGACTTCGCGTCGTCCTCCGACCCCGCCGACGACCTCTCCAGCCTCGCGGACGCAGCTTCGGCCTTCACCGCGCACACCCAGAAGATCGCCACCTTCCCGCTGACGGACGGCCAGCGGGGGAACCTCCAGACCGCGCAGGCCGCGGAAGCCGAGTACCTCGGTCAGGTCGCCGCCTTCGAGAAGGACTTCCGCGCCGGTACGGCGGCGTCGCTGGCCCGAGCCCGCGTCGGCGTCGCCGGGCTGCACTCGGGCAAGATCGCCGACCCGCTGGCCGCCCTCGCCGCCTCGCTGCAGGCCGATGCGCGCGCCACCATCCAGGCGGCCGAGTCCGACGCCGCCGCGACCCAGACCCGGCTCGTCGTCCTGGCCGTGGGCGCGCTCCTGGCCGCCCTCGCGCTCGGCTGGGTGATCTCGCGCAGCATCACCGGGCCGCTGCGCCGCACCGTCGACGTGCTCCAGTCCCTCGCCGCCGGGGACCTCACCCGACGGCTCCAGGTCGAGTCCCGCGACGAGGTCGGGCAGATGGCCGCCGCGCTCGACACCGCCCTGGACCGGGTCCGCGGCACCGTCGCGTCGGTCGCCGACAGCGCGACCGTGCTGCGGACCGCGGCCGAGGGGGTGACCGCCTCCGCGCGAGGGATCTCCGGGGCGGCGGCCGACAGCTCGGCCCAGTCGGACGCCGTGTCGACCTCTGCTGCCGAGGTCTCCACCAGCGTCACGACGGTCGCCGCGGGGGCGGAGCAGATGGGGGCCTCCATCCGGGAGATCGCCTCGAACGCCTCCGAGGCCGCACGGGTCGCTGCCGACGCCGTGGCCGCCGCACAGGGCACCACCGCCACCGTGACCCGCCTCGGCGTCAGCTCGGCCGAGATCGGGCAGGTCATCAAGGTGATCACCGGCATCGCCGAGCAGACCAACCTCCTCGCGCTCAACGCCACCATCGAGGCCGCCCGCGCGGGCGAGGCCGGCAAGGGCTTCGCCGTCGTCGCCAACGAGGTCAAGGACCTGGCCCAGGCGACCGCGAGGGCCACCGAGGACATCGCGCGGCGCGTGCAGACCATCCAGGCCGACACCCGCGAGGCCGTGACGGCCATCGACGAGATCACGACCGTCATCGACCACATCAACGACTACCAGGCCACCATCGCGTCGGCGGTGGAGGAGCAGAGCGCGACGACCACGGAGATGAGCCGGTCGGTGGCCGAGGCCGCAGACGGGGCCGAGCGGATCGCGTCGACCATCACCGCCGTCGCCTCCGCCGCGCAGGTCACGAGCGGCGCCGCGCAGGACGCCTCCACCGGGGCGGCCCAGGTCGCCGCCCTGGCCGAGCAGCTGCAGGCGTCGGTCTCGACGTTCCGCTACTGAGCCCCGTCCGGTCGCCTCCCGCGCTCAGAGGAAGCCCTGGTCGGCCACCCTCCACCCGGCGGCCGAGCGGGCGAAGCACAGGCTCCACGGTCGGGTCGCGGGGTTGAGCGAGTGCTCCGCGCTCTCGGTGTTCGTCATCGTGAACGAGACGCGCTGCAGGTCGCGGCCGGGCTGCTGCAGCAGGGTGGGGCCGGTGACGTTTCGGTACGACGTCATCGTCGGGTCCGTGCACCAGGCCGGCGTCGCCCCGGTGGTCAGGGCCTGAGTCGTCGTGCAGTCGTGGTGGACGGCGGCGTCGAGGTAGACGGCGGCCACGTCGCGCACCGAGGCGTCCGCCGGCGGGAGCGGACGCGCCGGTGTCCGCCCCCAGCCGAGCGTGGACCAGCCGCCCCCTACGACCACCACGGCCGCAGCGGTGGCGATCAGGGCTCCCCGTGCCACGCGTTTCGTCGCGGCATGGTGGCACGCGTCCGGCCGCGGATGGGCCCTTGCGCCGGGGTCAGAGATCGGTGCTCACGAGGAACACGTCGTCCGCCAAAGACTGGTCGTGGAAGCGGCCCAGCATCCCGGTGCCCTTCCGCATCAGCCCCACGGCCAGCCGGCGGGCCGCTGCGACGACCTGCGGATCCTGCAGCAGCGAGAACAGTCCCTCCAACCCGACGAAATAGACCGCATCGACCGCGGTGACCGTCCGATAGCGCTGACGGCGGCGCATGTGACCCTCCACGAGCGCGTCGCCGGGTGCCGTGTTGAGGAACCCGCCGATCGACCACGTACCGTCCTCTTCCCTGATCTCGACGAGAACGAGCGTCTCGACGTTGTTGACCGAGACGGTGACCAGACGCCGCTGCGAGGCAGATCGCTTGGTGCTCGGGAGGGCGGTCATGACCCAGAACCGTCGTTCGGTGTCCTGCGGAAGGGGGAGGACCTGGACGACGTACGAGAAAAGAGCCAGCCTGATGACGGGGTAGTCGTCACGAGCACTCAGGCTCAGGAAGCGTGCCTCGTCCTGGGGGCGCGAGGCCGCCAGGTCCACCCGTTCGGTCAGGTCCACCTCCCCCTCGCCGCCGACGAGCCACCGCTCCTGGGCCACGCGGTCAACGACGAGGTCGAGCGAGTTGTCCCCGGCCGGCAACCCGACGAGTGCGACGTTCAGGAGGCGATGCCCACGGGTCTCGAACCACTGGAGGGTGCGCACCTCTAGGTCGTCGAGCTGGTCGGGTGGGGCCGGAGCGAAGTCCAGTTCCACGATGTCCAGACCCGTCTCGCCCCAGTGCCGGACATGGGACGAGAAGCGTCCGAGGAGGTTGCGGGTCTGTCCCACGTAGACCGACCCCTCGTGGAAGTGCAGGACGTAGATGCCGCACCGCGACGCGGCCGGCGGCACCACCGCCGACAGGGATACGCCGGGAGTCACGGTGTATCGGGAGAACGGCAGAGGAGGCGGGTCCTCCGCGGCAGCGGCACGACGGAAGCGTGCCCCGGGTCGGAACCGGAGCCTCCTGACCCCGTCGCGCTCGACGGCGTCGAAGACTCCGAAGCCCGGCAGAGCAACACGTCCGCCAGCACCCACTTCAGCGGTGATCGCGCCGACGACGGCAGTGACCGCAGCCCTCGCTGCCGCTGGTGAGCCCATCTCTGCCGACAGCACGTCGGCCAGGTCGAGGTCGTCCACGGCACGACCCCATCGGCAGCGCCTCCCCCACGCAACTCGAGATGCAGCCGGTGGCCGGGCGCCCGTCCGATCAGCCTTACTGACGAGTGCTGAGCCGTGGCTCCGCTCTCGGGTCAGAGGGCGTCGTCGACGGCCTTGCGGTGGCGCCACCACTCGATGGCGACGGGGATGAGGGACAGGACGACGATGACGACGATGGCGGCGTCGAGGTTCTTGCCGATGGCGGGGAAGGCGTTGCCGAGGAAGTAGCCGAGCAAGGTCACCACCAGGACCCAGAGCAGCGCGCCGACCGCGGACCACTCGAAGAAGCGGCGGCGGCTCATCTGCGAGGCGCCGGCGACGAGGGTGACGTAGGTGCGCACGACGGGCACGAAGCGGCCGATGACGAGGGCCTTGTTGCCGTTGCGGTCGAAGAAGGCGCGGGACTGGTCGAAGTACCTGCGCTTGACGATGCGGCCGTCGCGTTCGTAGAGGCGGCGCCCGAGCAGCCGGCCGAGCTCGTAGCCGACGACGTTGCCCAGGAAGGCAGCTACCGCGAAGGCCGCGAGGGCGACCGGGAGCGAAGGCAGGTGCGGCTTGCCGGCGGCGATGAACAGGCCGACGGCGAAGAGCAGCGAGTCGCCGGGCAGGACCGGGAAGAGCAGCCCGCACTCGACGAAGACGATGACGAGCGCGATGACGACGAACGCGGCGCCGTACGTCTCGAAGAGCTGGTTCGGGTCCAACCAGCTGGGCCCGAGGGTGGGTGCGAGGGAGGGCGCGAGCAGTGGCGAGGTCACGGGTGGTCCTGTCGGGTCGGTGGTCGACGCACCAGTCCTAGGTGGTCGGCGCTGAGACCCGCCTGAGAGGGGCGCGGACCGCCGGGGCACGATAGGGCGGCATGAGAGCAGACGACCGCCCGGCCGAGGTTCGGGCCTTCGAGGCGGCCAGCAAGCTGAAGCTGGGCGCGTGGGAATCCGTCGAGTCCATCGCCATCCTCGTCCAGTCGTGCCCTAAGGCGCGCCGCGAGCTGGGCTGAAGACCCATCCGGCATGGCCCGGGACGTCGGCCCCCGCCGGAGCTCGAGGGCACGGCCGGGTGCGGCGGGAGGGCGCTCAGTCGGTCGCCGGCGACGCCCAGGGTCGGTCGGCGACGCTTCCCGAGCTCCGCCGCGTGACCGTCACGACGTCCGGGTCGTACTCGTCGTCCGGGTCGAGCGTTGCCTCGTACACCGCAGCCTCCAGGATACGGACGAGGGCCGCGGCCATCGCCGCGGGAACCACGACGAGGTAGGCCATCGCCGGGGTTTCCGCCCACGTCTGCCGCGTCGTTCGGTCATCGCGCGGAAGTCCCGTCCGAAACGTTCGCCGAGCGCCCGGGCGGTCGCCCAGGTCTGCGACCTCACTGGTCGGAGCTGCAACCACCGACTCACGGACGCCACCGTCGTGGTGACGCCGTACAGCGACGTCCTGGAACCGCCCGCCCGAGGCACGCACGAGCCCTTCAGTGCCTGAGCACGAAGTCGAAGTCGCCGGAGCGCTGTCCGCCCAGGCGGATCGTCGACGTCAGTCGTCCCTCGGCCACCATCCGCTCGACGTCGGCCCGCGACAGGCCCAGACCGTCGGCGATCAGCCGGACGGGGCGGACAGGGATCCGAGCCCGGAAGCGGACGAAGACGTCGATCGAGCCATCCCAGACGTCATCCGGATCACCGGTGTCGAGGCGCCACGCGTCGTCCCAGTCGAGAGCGATGCGGTTGCGCCGCCGCACGACGGGATCCAGGAGCAGCTCGGCCGCGAGGCCGGGGTCGTTGCGGTGGAGACGATCCAGCAGGTCGGGCCGCACCGAGCGGACGGTGGTCCGCTCGAACACGGTGAGCTTGGTGGTGTCCAAGCAGACGGTGCAGAGCGCCAGGAGCCAAGCATCGAGGCGCTTGTGGTGCGCGTTGACGCGGAACTTCCCGGTCGTGCGGAAGCGCTCGCCGGCGCACGCGTGGCAGCGCCGGACGATGGTGGGCAGGCAGGTGGGGACGACGACCCAGGTCGTGGGCACAGAAGGACACCGGTTTCCCGTGAGAGGTTCGACAGCGAGAGGAACGCGGCGCCGGGCGGCGTCGCGCTACGCATCAGCGCTCGGAGGTCTCACAGGAGGTGCACGGGGCGGGTCCTTCGACGGAGGTGAGGGGCGGGCCGCACCGTAACCCCGGGCAGAACAGCGCCTCCACGGGTTTTCCGCACGTGGTTGCGGACCCGTGACCGGTGACGGGCGCAGATCGTGGCAGTGTGCTGCAGGTGAACCGCCTCGCCGCCGCGACGTCGCCGTACCTCCTCCAGCACGCCGACAACCCGGTGGACTGGCACGAGTGGGGGGCCGAGGCCTTCGCCGAGGCGCGCGAGCGCGACGTCCCGCTGCTGATCTCCGTCGGCTACTCGGCGTGCCACTGGTGCCACGTCATGGCGCACCAGTCGTTCGAGGACGAGCAGGTCGCCGCGGTGGTCAACGCGACGACGGTGCCGGTCAAGGTCGACCGCGAGGAGCGGCCCGACGTCGACGCGGTCTACATGGCGGCGACCCAGGCGACGACCGGGCACGGCGGCTGGCCGATGACCGTCTTCGCGACCCCCGACGGCGAGCCCATCTTCTGCGGCACCTACTTCCCGAGAGACCATTTCCTGCAGGTGGTCACTGCCGTCGACGCCGCGTGGCGCGACCGCCGCGACGACGTGCTCGCGAGCAGCACCCGCCTGGCCGAGGCGATCCGTGGACACCTCACCCCGCCGACCGGCGTCGCCGTCGACGACGAGGCGCTCGCCGCCGCGGTCCTCGCCCTCGCGCGCACCGAGGACCGGGAGCACGGGGGCTTCGGCGGGGCACCGAAGTTCCCGCCGTCGATGGTGCTCGAGCAGCTGCTGCGCCACCACGCCCGCACCGGCGACCGCGCCGCCCTCGACCTCGCGGCCCGCACCGG
Organism: Lapillicoccus jejuensis; assembly: GCF_006715055.1. NCBI lineage: Bacteria > Bacillati > Actinomycetota > Actinomycetes > Micrococcales > Intrasporangiaceae > Lapillicoccus > Lapillicoccus jejuensis. The sequence continues at coordinate 3,262,332 of NZ_VFMN01000001.1, read as the reverse complement.
CGAGGCGATGGCCCGCGGCGGGATCTACGACCAGCTCGCGGGCGGCTTCGCCCGCTACGCCGTCGACGCGCAGTGGGTCGTGCCCCACTTCGAGAAGATGCTCTACGACAACGCGCTGCTCATGCGCTTCTACGTCCACTGGTGGCGGGCCACCGGCGACGCCCTCGCCGGCCGGATCGCCGAGGAGACAGCGGATTTCGTCGTCCGCGACCTCGGGACGGCGCACGGCGGGTTCGCCTCCGCGCTCGACGCCGACACCGACGGCGTCGAGGGCCTGACCTACGCCTGGACCCCGGCCCAGCTCACCGAGGTCCTCGGCCCCGACGACGGCCCGTGGGTCGCCGACCTGCTCGACGTCACCGACGAGGGCACCTTCGAGCACGGCACCTCGACGCTCCGGCTGCGCACCGACCCGGACGGCGACGCCGCCGCCGGCCGCTGGGCCCGGGCCCGCGAGCGGCTGCTCGCCGCCCGCGCCGAGCGACCCCAGCCGGGTCGCGACGACAAGGTCGTCACCGCGTGGAACGGTCTCGCGATCGCGGGGCTCGCCGAGGTGGGCGTGCTGCTCGACCGCCGCGACCTGCTCGAGGCGGCGACCCGCTGCGCCGACCACCTCCTGGGAACGCACCTGGTCGACGACGGCGACGGCCCGCGGCTGCGGCGCTCGTCGCGCGACGGCGTCGTCGGCGCGGCCGCCGCGGTGGCCGACGACCACGGCGACCTCGCCGAGGGGCTGCTCACCCTCCACCAGGCGACCGGCGACCCGCGGTGGCTGCGGGCCGCCCGCGACCTCGTCGACACCGCGCTGGCCCGCTTCACCTCCCCCGAGGGCGCCGTCCACGACACCGCCGACGACGCCGAGGCGCTCTTCGCCCGCCCCCACTCGAGCAGCGACGGCGCCGAGCCCTCCGGCCAGTCGGCGCTGGCCGGCGCGGCCCTGACCCTCGGCGCCCTCACCGGCGATCCGTCGTACCTGCAGGCCGCCGACCGCGCGCTGCACGCTGCGGGCGCGGTGGCCACTCGCGAGCCGCGCTTCGCCGGCTGGGCCCTCGCCGTCGCCGAGGCGCGCGCGGCGGGCCCGGTCCAGGTCGCCGTCGTCACACCCGGCCCGGACGACGCCCGCGGTCGCGCGCTGCTCGAGACCGTCCGGGCGAGCCCCTCCCCCGGCCTCGTCCTGGCGTACGGCGCTCCGGACACCCCGGACGCGCCCCTGCTCGCCGGCCGACCGCTCGTGGACGGCGGGGCGGCGGCGTACGTGTGCCGGGGGTTCGTCTGCGACCGGCCGGTCACGACGCCCGAGGAGCTCGCCGCGGCGCTCGCCCCGCCTGCCGGGGCGCAGGTCGAGGAGGACGACCCGGAGGCGGACAGCCGGCGGGGCCGGTCACCCTCACCGTGACCGGCCCCGCACGTTGTAGGCGACGGTCGCGAGAGCCCCCACAGGCTCGGCGTCGCATCGCCTGACCAGTATGTCGGTCATGACCGTCGGTAGACAAGCCATTCGCAGTGTCAACTTTCCGATTTTCCGACGGCCATCGCGCCGAGAGACTCGATGACGACAAATCTTCCTGAGTCGTCACCGATTGACGTCGTCGGACGACGGATCGGCCTGGTCCGACACGGTTCCCGCACTGGTCCCCGGCAGGTGGGCGCGGGTGCCGTCGTGGTCGAAGATCGACAGCAGCTCGGCCGGCCCGTCCACCGGGGTGATGAGGTGCGGGACGAGGGTCGAGAACTCGGCCGCCTCCCCCGCCTGCACGGCGAGGACCCGCTCCCCCAGCTGCAGCCGCACCTCGCCGCTGAGCACCGTGAACCACTCCCGCCCCGGGTGCACGCCGGGTTCGTGCTTCGGCGACCCGGTCAGCCGCGTCTTGGCCACGGTCACACCGGGCGTGACCCCCGGCCGGGACAGCAGCCACACCACCGCCCCGGGCTGGTGGGTCGGCGTGGGCCGGATGACGACGTCCTCGTCGCCCACCGGCTCGACGAGGGCGTCGAGGGTCGTGCCGAGGGCGCGCGCGATGAGGACGAGCTGGTCGAGCGCGACGCGACGCCGGCCGGTCTCGATCCGGCTCAGCGTCGACGGGCTGAGGTGGCAGCGGGCCGCGAGCGCGTCGAGCGACCAGCCGCGCGCCGTCCGCAGCCCGCGCACACGGGCCCGGACCACGGCGTCGAGGTCGAGTTCTTGCGTCATGCGCAAGACTGTATGCCTTTGACGCACGACCCGCCTACCGTCGAGGCATGACGACGACCCCAGCTCCCACCCCCTCCGCCACCCCCTCCGCCACCCCCTCCGCCACCCCCTCCGCCACCCACGCGACGCCGTACGACGTCGTGGTGGTCGGTGGCTCCGTCGCCGGCCTCGCCGCGGCGGTCGCCCTGGCCCGTTCGCTGCGCTCGGTCCTCGTCGTCGACGCCGGCCACCCGCGCAACGCCCCCGCCGAGGGCGCGCACAACGTCCTCGGCCAGGAGGGCGTCGCCCCGGCCGAGCTGCTGGCGCGCGGGCGGGCCGAGGCGACGGCGTACGGCGTCACCGTGCTGCCCGGTCGCGCGACCGGCGCCACCCGCACCGAGGAGGGCTTCGCCGTCGAGGTGACCGGCGACGCCGGCCGGCGGTACGACGTCGCCGGCCGGCGGCTGCTGCTGGCCACCGGGCTGGTCGACGAGCTGCCGGACGTGCCGGGCCTGCGCGAGCACTGGGGCCGGGAGGTCGTGCACTGCCCGTTCTGCCACGGGTACGAGGTCCGCGGCGGGCGGATCGTCGTCCTCGGCACGAGCCCGATGGCGGTGCACCAGACGCTGATGTTCGCCGCGCTGAGCGACGACGTCACCCTCGTGCGCGACGGGATGCCGCAGCCGGAGCAGCAGGACCTGGCCCGGCTCGAGGCGCTCGGGGTGCGGCTCGTCGAGGGCCCCGCCGTCCGTCTCGATGAGCGCCCGGGCGACGGTCTCGACCTCGTGCTCGCGAGCGGCGAGCGGCTCCCCGCCGACGCGGTGCCGGTGCAGTCGCGGGTGGTGGCCCGCTCGGAGCTGTTCGCGCAGCTGGGTGGCGAGCTGGTCGACCACCCGAGCGGGATGGCGCGGCACGTCGCGACCGAGCTCGGCGGGCGGACATCGGTGCCGGGCGTGTTCGCCGCGGGCAGCCTGGCCGAGCCGATGGCGATCGTCGTCGCGTCGATGGCCTCCGGCGTCGCGGTCGGCGGCGCGGTCCACCTCGACCTGCTCCTCGCCGACGCCGACGCGCGCGCGGCGGGCAGCGGACCCCGCTGACGCTTCGACGTCAACCCCGTTGCGCCACAACGGCCGCGTCGCACGGGCGCTACGGCAAGGCCCTCGGACCCTATCGCGGGTGCGACAGTGCAGCCCTCACCACCGAGGGAGGCCACCATGACGCACCGACGACCACGGGCCGCGGCGATCGTCCTCGCCGTGCTCCTGCCGCTCGCCCTGGCGGGCTGCACGGTGATCGACGGGTCGTCGGGCGACGCCACCCCGTACGCCTCGCCGGCGCGCGTCATCCCGCTCGAGCCCGACGCGACCGCCGTCGACCCGACGGATCCCCTGCCGGCCCCCACGCCGTCGACGTCCTCGCCGACGCCCAGCGACGCGTCGACGCTCCCGCCCGCGGTCACGCTCGCCACGGGGCCCACCGCGGCCTTCGTCACGCCCACCGGCGACATCACGTGCGTCATGACCCGTGGCTCCGGGCCGAGCGCCACGGTCCGCTGCGACGTCCGCGACGCCACGTACGACGCCCCGGGGCGTCCGTCGGACTGCCACGGCGACTGGGGTCCCACCGTCGAGCTGGGCGAGAGCGCCGGATTCGTCTGCGTCTTCGACAGCATCAACGGGCTGGCCGCCTTCCCGCAGCGACGGCCGCCGTCGTGGATGCTCGGCCCGTACGACGCCGTCGTGACGGCCGACGGCACCCAGCAGGCCGTCCTCGGCGACGGGCACAGCCTGGCCATGGGCACGGTGCGCTGCACCAGCGAGGGGTCGGGAGTCCGCTGCCTCGACACCGCCACCGGCGCCGCCGTCGTCCTCTCGCGCAGCGCCGCCACCTTCACCCAGGCCACGCGGTCGGCCCCTGGGTCCAACGCCGCCAGGTTGCCGGGCGGTTTCGTGGGCTCTCGGGTCGGCATCGGCGGCACGATGGACGTGCTCGCCGACGGAGAGATCTCCGTGAGATACCGCACCGAGTGGTGCGACAACGCGAGGCCGCCCTGCGACGAGGTCTACTCGGACATCATCGCGCCCGGCGCGTCCATCGTCCTGCAGGCCACGCGTGGCTCCGGTGGCACGACACCTCCTCGCCTCGAGGCGGTCGTGGTGACCAGCAACGAGCAGGACTTCCCTCCTGGCACTCAGGTCGAGCTCGCCCTCGACACCGCCACCGGCACCGTCTCCACTCCGTTCGGGCCGTACTGCCCAGCATCGGGGAAGGAGTGCCAAGGCTGACCACCAGGCGGCGGTGACGTCACCGGCCACGCCCGCCGCGGGAGGTCGCCGACCGCGAGCGCCCGGACGGCCGCCTGGAACAGCCCCGACGGGTCGTCGGTGAAACCGGAGTGGGCGCGCGGGGCGCCGTACGTCGTCATGCCGGCCGGCCGCGCGAACGTCGGGTCGGGCGCGTGCCACTCGTACGGCGCCGGCCCCACCCGCACCCCGTCGACCGGGCCACGCACCCCACAGGGCAGCACGCACGGCGGTCCGTCGCTGACCTGGCCGCCGAGGTAGTCGGTCCAGCGCCACAGGTTGACCCACCGCACCCGCTCCCCGTCGGAGCGCTCCTCGGCGAGCGCGTCGGCGACCCGGTCGAGCACGCGCGGCCCGAAGTACACGGGGAACCACCGCCCGTAGAGCCGGCGCACCACGCAGCCGAAGGTCAGCAGCCGCAGCCCCTCCAGCCGGTCCGGGTGCCGGTCGGCGTCGAGGAGGGTGTGCAGGTGCAGCACGGTGGCGGCGGCGATGACCGACCCCTGGCTGTGCCCGGCGAGGACGACCTGCGGGCGGTCGCCGACGAGCCGGCCCTGCTCGTCGCTGAGCAGCCACGACACCCGCGTGGCGAGGTCGGGCAGGGTCCGTTCGGCGTAGCAGGGGGCGGCGAGCGGGTGGGCGGTGCGCGGCCAGAACGAGGCGACGTCCCACAGGATCCCGAGCTTGCGCCGGGTCGCGGGCACCCGGAACGCGAGCGCGCCCAGCCCGATGAGCAGCACGAGGGTGCGCACGGCCAGCCAGCCGCCCCAGGCCTGCAGCGCGCTGACGCTCGTCCCGCCGGGCAGCGCGGGGTCCGCGACGACGAGCCCGGCCGCGACGACGGTGACGAGCAGCCCGCCGGTGGCGAGGGCGCCGACGAGGGCCGGCGCGTGGTCGACGAGACCGCCGACGACGATCGCGCGACGCACCTGCCGCAGCCGCACCGGGTCGAGCGGCGCGTCGGGCGTCTCCGGGTAGTCGTCGGCGAGGGCCGCGGCCGCGCGTCGTCCCGGTTCGGCCGCCCAGCGCCCGCGCGCCACCCCGCTGACGACGGCCGCGGCGACGACGACCCCGACCAGACCGAGGACGACGACGAGCGCGAGCCCGAGCAGGAAGGCGACGGCGCCGACCGCGACGGCCGGCGGTACGGCGCCCGATCCGGCCACGTGCTGCAGCGATCCCACCGACGCGGTCCACGACCCCGTCGCGACGTACGACGCCCCGTAGAGGTACAGCCCGCCGGCGAAGGCCCCGCCGACGAAGGTCGCCAGCGTCGCGGCCACCGGCGCGGCGAGCCCGGCGCACGCGGGGGCCTGCGGCGCCATCCGCCCCGCTCCCCCGCGCGGGCCCCACCCGGCGAGCCGTCCCGTGACCGCCGAGACCCACAGCAGCGCCAGCCCGGCGAGCACCCCGACGAGGACGGCGACGGTCAGCCAGCGGAACGCGGCGTCGCCCGCCGGCCCCCACGCGGCGTCGAGCTGCGCCGGCCCCGCCTCGAGCACCCGCACCACCCCGCCACCGAGCGCGCCGGCCACGAGCACCCACGGTGCGCGCAGCGACGCCCGCGCGACCCCCGGCCGGACGGCGTGCTCGGCCCCGGCGGGCAGCAGCGCGCGGGCGGTGGCCTGGGCGACGACGGTGGCCGGCACCGCCACCCAGGGTGAACTCCACAGCAGCGTCGCGGCGACGAGCGCGAGCCCGGTCTGGACGTGGACGGCGCGCAGGCGGGTCACCTCGACCGCGTTGAACCACATGTCGTGCGTGTCGAGGTGCCGCTCGTAGCCGGCGGTCCGCGGCGCGCACGGCACCCGGTCGCCCTGCGGGGTGACGACCCGGGCGCGGACGACCTCGTAGTGGTCGAAGGTGCGCCGGCTGACCAGCCACAGCCCGAGGACGTGGACGAGCGGGACGACGGCGCCGAGGGCGAGCAGCGTCCCGGGCGCGGCCGTGGCGAGCGGGCCGGTCAGCCGCTCCGGGTGGGCGGTGAGGGCGACGCCGACCCCGACGCTCGTGACGACGTACAGGCCGGTGAGGGCGAGCGCGAGCAGCCGCGCGCCCCACCAGTGCAGCCGCACCAGCCCGGGCCGGCCGTGGTCGGTGCGGGCCCGGGCGGCGACGTTGACGAGGGTGAAGGGCAGGAGGTAGAGCCACAGCGCCCGGCTCGGGGCCCCCGACGTCAGCCCGCCCCAGCAGTACGCCTCGAGCCGCGGCCCCGGCCCGGCGGCCACCCGCCGACCGGTGCCCTCCTCCAGCACCGCGGGCCGGTCGTCGCGGTCCTCGGCCGCGAGCCGCGGCCGGTGGAACCCCGCCGTCGCGTCCCCGCCCACCTGCACGACGAGCGGCCGGTCAAGCAGCTCCTCGGGCGGCGTCCCCGACACCCCGTGGATGCGCAGCTCCACCGTCCGGTCGCAGGCGCCGTACGTCGCCCCGCCGGCCCGTCCCTCGTCCGTCGCCTCGATGACCTCCATGGGGACAGGAGCGTCGAGGGCCGGACCACGTACGGCACGGAGCCCGTCAGTTTCTCCATCGTCCGATGGGGTGGGCGGCGGAACGTTCGCAGTCGACACTGCTTGCAATCCAAGTCAAAGCGCTCTTACACTCGTCGAGCAGCACAGGGAGCAGCACGCAGCAGCATGTCGTCTCCGGGCCGTCCTCAACGTCGCGGGCGGCCATCCGCACCACCAGCACGACCCGTTCCACCGGTCACGGTGAGCGGTCCTGGACCGCCCACCGCCCCATCCACGACCGAGAGGTCGTTCCCCCGAGGGACCCGTCGACGGACGGTCCCTCGGGACCCCGTCGGCGCGGGATGCGCCGCCGCCGACAGTCCGGGCTGACCACCCGGATGGCCGGGCCCCGACGCGAGCACAGCTCGGGCCCGGACGGGCCCCGTCTGCGCGACCCGACCCCCCGCGGGTCTGCGCAGGCGGGGTGACCGTGTCCCCCACCGCCGCCGGCCCCCACGGCCGCCACGGCCCTGACCGGTCGGCCCCCACGGCCGACCGGTCGGCCGCGGACGCCCTTCCTCGCGGCCTGGGGTGAAGCCCGTACGGCGACCGCCGCGGCACCGGGCGCCCGTCACAGGGGGAAGGCGAGCGGCCCGGCGCCGCGGCGGCAGCGCGGAGCCCACCCTGCCCGCCCGACCTGCAACGGCCCTGAGGGCCACCCACCAGTACGCGGCTCGGGGTGTCGACGAGGACCAGGTGCCGACCCCGCTCTCCTGACCCGGCGACTCGGGGGGACAGGTACCGGGTGCTCGAGCGGGGCGGGCACCGCCCGTGATCCTGCGGGGATGGGCGGTGTCCCAGGGCCCAGGTGGCCAGGCCCTGCGGCGTTCCCCGGTGCGGACGGCATCGGGGTGGTCCTGCTCCGACAGCGACGTCCCCAGCGACGCCGATGTCGGAGGTCACCGGGCTCGGGACCGGCTCCCGCGGCGAGTTTACGAAGCAACGACTCGCACTACAAGACATCCCGCTGGCGAGTCACCGACGCCCCTACTGGCGACGCTTGGGTGGGGCCACCGGCGCCTGCGCACCGGCGACGAGGCCGGCGAACTCGCGCAGCCGCTCCCCCACGTGCTCGAGGACCGCGGCGTACTCCCGCACCTGCTGCGGCTCGAGGTCGGCGTAGACGACGGCGGGCCACATCCGCATCTGCTTGAGGTGCTCGTGCGACGACGCGGTCGCCTCGACGATGGTCCGGCGGCGGTCGCCCGGGTCGGCGCTGCGCACGAGCAGCCCCTTGGCCTCGAGGCGGTCCACGAGGAGGGTGGCCGAGCCGCTGCCGAAGCCGAGCAGGCCGGCGAGCTCGCTGATCGGCATGGGGCCGCGGGCGACGAGGTAGCTGAGCGCCGTGCTCTCGTTGACGCTCACCCCGATGAACGTCGCCAGCTCGAGCCGGTAGCCCTCCCAGGCCAGCACGCACTCGCGCAGCGCCGTGATCGCCGGCGCCAGGTCCGCCTCGTCCGCCCGCACCCGGGACGACACCCACTCGCTCAGCTCGACGATGTCCGCGGGCGGTGCAGCCTCGGCGGTCGTCTCGGCCTCAGGGGTCTCAGCCATGGTTCGACCCTAGACGTTGGGACAGGTCGGCCGGCGACATTCCGCCCTTGAGCGCAAGTAAGGTGACAAACGTCCATTGTGCATACAGTTACTACTTGCAGTGCGAGTTATGCGGGCTGATACTGGTGACGACCGGAGGGGTGGGGACCACTTCGGACGTCGGATCTCGGTCGCGCTGGGGAGCGGCGGCCGCGGTCCACACACCCCCAGGGGGCCCCGCGACGGTCACGTCGCCGGCCCCCTGGGCGGCCAGCCCCGACGGCCTGCCGTGCCGGCCCACGACGCGGCGACGCCCCGCAGCCGAGGCTGCGGGGCGAAGGTGGCGCGGGCGAAACCCGGCGTTCGCGACCGCCGTCTTCTTGACCGTGACGACGTTGTGGCGGGCGGTGAAGGTCACCGTCGAGCCGGGCGCGTAGTGCAGACCGGTGACGACGAAGGACTCCCTGGCCTTAGCCCCCCGCCGACGCGTCAGGGATGGCGGAGTACAGCGACGACGCAGCCACCGCGACGGCCGGCCCGCTCAGGGTGGTGCCATCGGGCGACGTGGCCGGTGAGACCGCGTCGAACCAGCCGAGGGTGTCGACGTACGTCGTCTGCCTGCCCTTGGCGACCTCGGCGAGAGTGAGGGCGACCGCGCGGAGCGTCGTCGTATTGCGCAGGGTCGCGAAGGGACGGAGCACGACCAGGGAGGCGTTGGGGTAGGTCGAGCGCGCGGTCGCTAGCGTCGTCCGGACGGCCGTCTCCGCGGCAGCCGGGGACGCGAGCCGGTCGGCGACGCCGCCGGTGATGACGACGAGCCCGACCTTGCTCGGGGTCACCGCCTGGGTCAGCTGCGTGGCGAACGAGCCCTGGGTGCCTTCGCTGAGGTAGCCGCTCCCGGTGCTCGATGCGTTGATGCAGCCCCACCCGTGGGCGCGGACGGCCTGGCAGACGAAGGACTGGTCGACCGCCCCGGGGGTCTGGCCCGGAGCCGTGTACCCGTCACCGATGACGAGCGCCGTCGGGGGCAGTCCGGCCGCGTCCGTCGGCGGGCTCGTTGAGGACGGCGACGGGGTCGTCGACTCCGACGTCGACGGGTTCGTCGTCATCCCGGGGGCGGCCGCCGCCGACGAGGTGGTCGTCCCGGCCTGCACCGGAGCACTCGAGGTCGTCGTCGAGGCCGGCGCACCGGCGGCAGGGATGGTGGTCGTCGAGGTCGGCGGCGGGGTCGAGGCGACGTACGGCGGGGGCTGACGCAGAGGCATCGTCGTCAGCAGCACCGTGCCCCCGGCGGCGACGACGAGGGCGGCGATGCCACCCACCCGCTGCAACGTGCGTCGGTCAGTCCTGCGGGTCGCCATCGGCGCGCCCATCCCCTCGGTCGTAGCAGAGGCCGCAACCACGCGGCCCGTCGCTCTTGGAGGATAACTCGGCGCCCCGACGTCATCCCGACGAGCGTGAAGGTCAAAGGGTCAGGTGCTCGGGGACTACCCGACGAGGGTGTCGGGAGCCACTGCTGCGACTGGACGGCCTACCACCACCCCCTCTTCTCCGCTCGTCGGCCGGTGGCGGCGGCGGCGGCCGGTGGGGCCGGCCCTGACAGAACCCGAACAGGCTTCCCAGGACATTGACGTCCGGCTGACGGACGGGTGTCGGACGTCGCGGCTACCGTCGCAGCACCGAGGCCGGCCCAGCGCGCCGGCCGGGGACCGCCGTGGGGACGGCGAGGACAGGGGTCCAGGTGGACGGGGTACGGGTCGGCCCGCGCGGCGCGGCGTTCCTGGTGGTCATGGCGCTCCTCGGCGCAGTCGTCGCGGTGCTGCTGTGCGGGCGCACCACGACGACGTACAGCGCGACGACGGGGGTCTTCGTCGCCGTCGACCCGACGACCGCGCAGGTGCACGGCGCCGACGGGGCGGCGGTCGTCCGCGAGCGCGCCAAGGCGTACGCCGACGCCGCCACCAGCCCCGAGGTGCTGCGCGCCGTCGTGACGCGGCTCAACCTGCCCGAGAGCTGGACCACCCTCAGCAGCCAGGTGAGCGCCTCGCACCCCGACACCGGACTCGACGTCGACGTCACCGCCCGCGCCGCCTCCCCGGCGCTGGCCCGCTCGATCGCCGACGCCGTCGGCGACCAGCTGTGCCTGACCGCGCGCACCCTCGAACCGACGACGCCCGCCGGCGCCGCGCTCGTCAAGCTCACCGTCGACCGGCCCGCGACCCTGCCGACCTCGCCCGAGGGTCTGCCCGACGTCCCGACCGGGCTCGTCGGCGGCCTGCTCGGCCTCGGCGCCGGGGCGCTCGCCCTGCTGGCCCGCCGGCGGCTCGAGACCACCGTCCGCGGGCGACGCGACGCGGCCGCGCTCACCGCCGCCCCCGTCCTCGCGACCGTGCCGCTCGGTGTGGAGGCGCCCAGGCCGCTGCGCGGGCCGTTCGACGCGACCGGGCCTCTCGGCGCCGTCGACGAGACCGGGCGCGCCTTCGACGACCTCGCCCACGGCCTGCTCGGGCTGCCGCTCCCCCAGGCCGTGCGCACCCTCGTCGTCTGCAGCGCCGACGCCGGCGACGGCAAGAGCTCGGTCGCCGCCCAGCTGGCGCAGGCGCTGGCCGCAACCGGTGAGCGGGTGCTGCTCGTCGACGCCGACCTGCGCCGGCCGCGCCAGCACGAGGTCTTCGAGACCGCCCTGTCCCCCGGCCTCACCGACGTCCTCGGCGGCGCCGACCTCGCCACGTGCGTCACCCCGTGCCCCGGCGCGCCGACGCTCGACGTCCTGCCCGCCGGCGCGACGTCGTGCCGCTCGACCGACCTCGTCGGCACGCACCGGATGGCCGAGGTGCTGCAGGACTGGACCGACGAGGGCTACCTCGTCGTCGTCGACGCGCCGCCACTGCTGCCCGTCATCGACGGGGCGATCCTCGCGCGGATGGCGCAGGGGGCGCTGCTCGTCACCCGGGCCCGGCAGACCTCGCGCGAGCACCTGGCCGGGGCCGCCGAGCTGCTGCGCACCAGCGGGGCCGGTCTGCTCGGCGTCGTCGTCAACGGCGTCGCGCCGACCGGGCGACCCCTCGCGGCCGAGCCGGCGGGGGCGCGGGTCGGCGCGGCGGCCGGGACGGCGGAGGGTGCGGGCGCGCTCGGCGTCGGCGTGCCGGCGCGGCTGCGGCCGACGGTCAGCCGGACCGTGCGGGTGACGACCGGGTCCTGACGCGGACGCGGCCGGGGTGTCGCCCGGGGCGGGGCGTCGTACGGGCGCTGCGGGGGTCTGCGGGGAGCTGCGGTGGGGAGTGCGCGGGCCGGCCGGCTGGGGTGGTCGACCGGGCCCGCGCGACGGCCGGGGGCAGGCCGTGGTCAGGCGTGGGGAGGGGGTGTCCGGAGGTGGTGCGGGTCGTGCCGTGCTGCGGTGCGGCCGTGGGGGTGGCTCGCGGGTGCTGCTGGGGGGAGCTGCCCGGGTGTGCCCGGGCGTGGTGGAGCGGGAGGGATCAGAAGATCGCGCGGATGACCCAGACGGCGACGGCGATGCTCGGCGTGATCATCACGACGAAGGCGGCGGCGTTGGCGACGGTCTCCCAGAAGGTGCGGGGGGCGCGACGGGGGTTGCGGACCCGGGTCGGGACCGGGAGCGACGGGAGCGGACGGCGGGGAGCGAGGGCGAGCCCGGCGTGGGGGATGTGGGTGGCCATGCGGGAACACTACGAATGCCCCTATTCGGACACAAGGTGCATTCCGGAGGTTTAGCCGTTCGGGTGATGCTTGCAGTACGAGAGGTCGAGGACCCATCCTGCGCCGACCCGGTGCGGTGCCTATCGTGACGCGGGTGAGCACCCCCACACCCCCCACCTCACCGACCACCCCCTCCCCCTCCGACGCGATCGACCGGCCCGGTCCGCCGGCCGCCCCGGCCGACGGGTGGCACGCGACCACCCTCGAGGTCGGCGGCCGCCGGCTCGCCGTCCACGACACCGGGCAGACCGACCGCCCCGCGCTCGTCCTGCACGCCGGGACGCCGTCGACGTTCGTCACCGAGCCGTCGCTGCTCGAGGCCGCCGACCGCGCCGGCGTCCGCCTCGTCACCTGGGCCCGCCCCGGCTACCGCGGCTCGGACCGCCGGCCCGGGCGCACCGTCGCCGACGTCGTCGACGACGCCCGCGCCGTCCTCGACCACCTCGGCATCGAGCGGTGCGCCACCCTCGGGCACTCCGGCGGCGGCCCGCACACCCTGGCCATGGGCGCGCTGCTGCCCGAGCGGGTGGCCGCGGTCGCCTGCGTCGCCGGCGTCGCGCCCTACGACGCCCCCGGTCTGGACTGGCTCGCCGGGATGGGCGAGAGCAACGTCGTCGAGTTCGGCGCCTGCCTGCAGGGCGAGGAGCCGCTGCGGGCGCTGCTGCAGGAGTGGCTCCCCGGCCTCGCCCACGTCACCGGGGCCGAGCTCGTGCAGGAGTGGCGCACCCTGCTGCCGCCCGTCGACGTCGCCGTGATGACCGACGAGCTGGGCGAGGAGTTCGCCGCCGGCACCCGGTGGTGCCTCGCCGGCGGCATCGACGGCTGGCTCGACGACGACCTGGCCTTCGCCCGCCCCTGGGGCGTCGACCTCGGCGCGATGACCGTGCCGGTGAGCGTCTGGCAGGGCAGCGAGGACCTCATGGTCCCGGCCGCCCACGGTCCCGTCCTCGTCGCGATGATCCCCGGCGCCGAGGCCCGGCTGCTCGACGGCGAGGGGCACCTGTCCATCGCCGCCGGCAAGGTCGACGAGCAGCTGGCCTGGCTGCGCGACCGGCTGGTCGAGCGGGGCTGAGCCCCGCGCCGGGACCGGCCCGTCAGCGGCGGAACAGGAGCACGTGCACCAGCACCGCCCACAGCACCGCCGACGGGGCGACCATGAGCACGAAGAGCGCCGCCTGCGCCAGCGACCCCGCGACCGACCCCAGCGAAGGGTGGCGGCGGTGCCGGACGACGGCGTCGGACATGGTCCCAGCGTAGGGAGAAGCAGTGCCGCTATACGGCTCCGCCACTCCGTCTCGCGTGGGACCGTGTGAGCGCAGCCCGGCGAGCGCGCACGTCCACCGCTCCACCCCACCCCGCCCGCCGGTCCCCCGCAGGTCCACTCCCACCCCCTCACCCTCGCCACGGCTCCACCCGTCCCTGCTCTCGGGGAAAGGACCCGGATGTCGCTCGACCCGTCGACCCCACCGACGGCCGGCTCGCCCCCCACCCCTCCGCCCCCGCCGGCCGGACCCCTCGGTGAGCTGCTCCGCGCGCTGCTCGAGGGCCCCTACCGCCCGGTGTGGCGCCCGCACGCGCGCCGGGTGCGCGCCGACGGGCTCAATGCGCTGGCCATCGCCGCCGTCCTCGCCGCGTGGCTGCGCCGGCACCCGCAGCGCCCCGGCGACGAGCAGGCCGGCCCCGAGCAGCTCGACGACCTCGTGCGCCAGGCCCTGCTCGGCCGGGTCTCCCCCGATCGGCTCGAGGCGTTCGTCGGCGCCTTCGGCCTGACCCCCGACGAGGCCGACGCGCTGCGGGCCACGAGCGCCGGCGACACCTCGACCGTCGTGGTCGGCTGGCCCGGGCGGGTGCCGCCCGGGGGCGCCCCCGTGCTGACCCGCCCCGCCGGGTACGACGTCGTCAGCCTGCGCGAGCTGCACGTCCTCGGCGCCGACGGCACCCCCGTCTCGCACCACTTCACCCAGCGGATCCGCGCCCAGCGCACCGACGTGCACGTCGTGCGGCACGTCTTCGAGCCCGCCCACGAGACGGTCTCGCTCGTCGCGGGCGGCTCGCCGGGGGCGCCGTACGCCCTCGACGGGGACCGCTGGGCCGTCGACATCGCCCTGCCGCAGCCGCTGGCCGCGGGCGCCGAGACGACGCTGGAGATCTCCTCGCGCACGCGCTGGGAGCCGCCCGTCGACCCGGTCCTGCGGCACGTCGCCCGGGGCCGGCTGCGCGACGTCGAGCTCGCCGTGCAGTTCCACCCCGACCGGCTGCCGCAGGAGGTGTGGTGGGCCCGCTGGGCGGGGATCCGCGGTCCGCGGGACACCGTCCTGCACCGCGAGCGCCTCACCCTGGACGGTCAGCACCGCGCCCGGAGGCACCTGCACGTGCTCGAACGGGCCGTCGTAGGGTTCATCTGGTCGCTCGACGGGCCCGATCCGACATCACGTGGGTGACGATCGGGTTGCTGTCAGGAAACCGACGGTCTGATCGATCACTTTTCGGGAGTCTTGACGGTATCTTTACCAATGGCTCCCGGGGAGGGGAGCCCTCCGGAGGTGGTGGGTGTTTCGTCGTGGGGGCGAGGCACCCGCCACCTTCTCCTCGTCGCGGCCGTCGACCTCCCGGTCCGCGGACGCCGCCGGCCGGCAGAGCGCCTCGACGAGCAGCCGCACCGCGTCCTGCGTCTGGCGGGCGACCGCCGCCATCGCCTGCGGGCCGCGGCCGGACGGGTCGAGCGCGTCGAGGTCGGTGGGCGTAGGTGTCGGGAGTCCGCCGCGGTAGTGCGCGACGAAGGCCGGCACGAGCGCCGGCCGCTGCTCGAGCGGGACGTCGCCCCACTGCGGGGTGACGTGCTCGAGCACCCCCTCCAGCTCGCGCCAGGTGAGGACCTTGGACGCCGTCCCGGCCACCCCCGGCAGGTCGGCGAACCGCGCCCGTACGGCGTCGCGCTGCGCCCGGGTCGCGGTCAGCACGAGGTCGGCTTCGGCGACGAGCGACGCGGCGAGCGGGCGGGACCGGTGCGCCGACGGGTCGAGGCCGGCCCCGCGGGCCGCGAGCATCGCCGGCGGCCAGACCGGCTCCCCCGCGACGGCCTCGGTGCCCGCGCTCGCGACGGTGAGCGACGGGGCGTCGTACCGCAGCAGGAGCCGGCGCGCGTGCAGCTCGGCGAGGACCGAGCGGGCCCGGTTGGCCGAGCACACGAAGAGCAGGTGCGGCACCGGCGCGTCCCTCCCGTCGGACGCCGGATCCTGCCCGCGTCGTCGCGGAACCCCATCACGCGACGATGGGAGCAGGCTGCGGGGAGCACGGGAATCTCGTCGATCTCCTGCGCCGAGTTCGTCCAATCGGAAGATTGTTGAGCCGTTTCACTATGCACTCGCGCAACCACTGTCTATGGTGGCACCTGCTGCTCCCCCGCAGCTGTCACCGCTCGGCTCCCCACCGGTCGGTGCCAAGGCCGTCGTCACCGTGACACCCGGACGTCTCCCGCCTTCCCCCCGAGCGGCGGGAGCCGTCCACCGTCCGATGATCCCCATAGTCGTACGACAGAGGTGACCTCCGTGCACATGTCGTGCGGTGACGACGGCCTTCCCCTCCGCCCCCGCTCGCGGCGGCACGCCCGGTGACGACGACGTCGCAGCCGGAGGCCCGGGTCGCCGCGCAGGTCGGCGAGGCGATCGCCCGGCTGCAGGACCTCACCCTCGTCGCCGAACAGCTGCGGGTCGAGGTGGCCCGCTTCTGGGGGCTGACGGTGAGCGAGATCCTCGCCCTGACCTACCTCGACGGGCACGGCCCGCTCAGCCAGCGCGAGCTCGCCGAGGGGCTGTCGATCACCCCGAGCGCCGTCACCGTCATGGTCGACCGCCTCATCGCGCGCGGGTTCGTCGCCAAGAGCCCGCACCCGACCGACCGGCGGCGGGTCCTGGTGCGCACGACGCTCGTCGACGACGGCAGCCTGCCGGTCTCGCCGAACGCGCTCATCGCCCGACCCTTCCTCGAGATGGACGAGGCGCAGCGCCTCGCCGCCACCGAGCTGATGGACCTCCTGACGCGGCACCTCGCCCAGGCCGCCGCCCGCGTGCACGACCTCGAGTCCGCCGCGCCGCCGCGCCGCCGCGTGACCTGATCGTCCGCGCCCTCACCGGCGCGTGGGACCATGCGGCGTGAGCACGGACGGGGACCCCTTCGCCCAACCCGGCATCAGGGAGGTCGTCCACGAGACCCGCGACCTCGGTGACGCCAACAGCCGGCTGCGCGTCGCCGTGGCCCGCCACTTCGGGCTCCCGGTGGCCGACGTCATGGCCCTGACCCACCTGCAGGTCCACGGGGCGATGAGCCAGCGCCAGCTCGCCGAGGGGCTCGGCATCAGCACGAGCGCGGTGACGGTCATGCTCGACCGGCTCGAGCCGCTCGGCCTGATGACCCGCGTCCCCGACCCGCACGACCGGCGCCGCACCCTCGTGCACGTGTACTCGGCGGCCGCCGACCCGCTCGGCGTCTACGGCGCGATCGCCCGGCCCTTCCTGCGCCTCAGCGAAGAGGACCGGCGGCACGCCATCCGGCTGCTCCCCCAGCTGCGGGAGATCCTCGAGGAGTCGGTGGCGGCCGTCGAGGCGCTCCCGCCGGTGACCGGGGCGCGCGTGCCGCCCACCCCCGCGCCGGAGGGCTGAGAACCCGCCGTACGGCGTCCTCGCGCGTGCGAGCATGACGCCGGTGGGCGACGACGCGCAGGACTCGACCCCGGGTGGGCCGCTCGCGGCGCCCGGGCTGCTCGACGTGCTCACCGCCCTGCGCGACCTCTTCGCGGCCAACGAGTCGGTCCGCCTCGAGGTGGCCCGCCACCTCGGCATCAGCGTCAACGAGATCATCGCCCTGACCCACCTGCAGACCCATGGCCCGATGACCCAGCGCGAGCTGGCCGACGGGCTCGGCCTGAGCCCCAGCGCGGTGACCGTCATGCTCGACCGGCTCGAGCCGCGCGGCCTGATGAGCCGCCGGCGGCACCCGACCGACCGCCGCCGGACCATCGTCGAGGTGCACACCCCCGCCGACGACCCGATGGGCCTGTACGCCGTCCTCGCCCGCCCGTTCCTCGCCATGGACGAGGGCGACCGGGTCGAGGCGGCCCGATTGCTCGCCCTGGTCACCGAGCAGGTGCGCCTCTCGGCCGAGCACGTGGGCGCGCTGCCGCCGGTCGCGCCGCCGCGCCGACGGCTCTGAGCTCCTCGGCGTCGTGGTCATGTGAACGGTCCACCACCGCTCCGGAGAAAAGTTCCGTTGTGGGCGATTTGATGGCATTATTACTTGTTGTCCGAGATGCTTGCTCAAGCGCTACCGCCTCAGGCACGATCGTCTCGACAGCGAGGCACCTGTGTGGAGGTGACCGGGCTGTGCACCACCACGGTCAGTGACGCACCCCCGCCGCAGGAGGACGGGGGACGTCCCCGGCCGACCCGGCCGAGGACGTGGGGTCCCCGCCGGACGCGATGCTGCGGCCCTCCCCTTCGTCGCACTCGCCGCGCGGCCTCCCACCTCCCCCAGCTGGGAGGCCGCGCTCGCACCCGCGCGCCCCGCCCGCCCCGCTGGACCTGAGGCAGACTGCCGTCGTGGCAGGTCCTCGGGAGCGGCGGTCGTTGCTCGGGATGAGCGTGCGCGAGCCGTTGCCGGCCGTCCTCGCCCTCGTCCTGCTGGTCGTGGTCGGCGTCGTCGTCGGGGTGCGGCTCGTGGACGCCGAGCCGACGCCGTCGCCGCTGACCGCCGAGGCGCTGCGGCTGCCGCTGGACGGCTCCTGCTACGTCGTCGCCGTGCCCGGTCGCAACCTCGCCGACCCGCCGGTCCCTCCCCCCGCCGACGGGCAGCCCCAGGACGCGCTCGCCGCGTGGACGGTGCGGACGCTGGCCAACCCGGTCGGCAGCAGCCGCACCCGGGTCACCGTCCTCGCCCGCGGCGCCGCGGTCACCGTCACCTCGGTCGAGGTGTCCGGCTCGCAGGCCCTGCCGATGCTCCAGCGCGACTGGCGGCTCGACTCGCGGTGCCGCCCGGGCACGATGATGCCGGTCGCGCGCTCGGCGTCGACGCCCGCCGTCGTCCTGGCGGGCGACCTCGACGGCGCCGCCGACGGCCGCCGGGTCACCCTCACCCCGCAGCCGGGCGGGACGCTCCCGCTGCGGGTCGCGGCCGGCACGAGCGCGCGGCTCGTCCTCGACCTGCGGACGGAGGCGGTGAGCATGCGCTGGGCGGCCACCGTGCACTGGACCGCCGACGACGGCCGCCACGGCACGACCCTCGTCGACGGCCAGCCCGACACCCTCAACCTCATCAGCGGCGCCCGCGTGACGACGCACTACGGCTGGGACGTCGAGGCGGGCCGCTGGGTGCAGCTGCCGTCGTCAGGGACCGCCGGCTGAGGGCTGTCGGGGCCGGCCGGTACGTTCCCGCCATGGGGAGGACGCCGTGACGCCGTGGGAGCTCGAGCAGGTGCTCGCGCTCGCGTCCGACGACGCCGCGCGGACGGCCGCGCGGCGCACCGCCACCCCGTCGATGTGGTCCGGGACCGGCGCCTCCGACCGCCTGCTGTGGGGCGAGTGCGTCGGCAGCGGCACGGCGCCGTACCGGACCGTCGTCGATTTCGGCGAGGGCGCCGGCGGGGGCACGGTGGCGACGACCTGCACGTGCCCGAGCCGCAAGCTCCCCTGCAAGCACGCCCTGGCCCTGCTCCTGCTGTGGTCGACCGGGTCGCTGGCCGGCGGCCCGGGGACCGTGGCCGACCCGCCGCCGTACGCCGCCGCCTGGCTGGCCGCCCGGCTCGGCCGCGCCGAGCGGGCCGCGGCCCCCGACACCCCGCGGGCCGCCCGCGGCACCTCGCCGGCCACGGTCGCCCGCCGGGCTGCGCGGGTGGGCGCCGGGCTCGAGGAGCTCGAGCGCTGGCTCGCCGACCAGGTCCGCACCGGGGTCGCGAACGCGAGCGCCGACGCGTACCACCGGTTCGACCCCGTCGCGGCGCGGATGGTCGACGCGCAGGCGCCCGGGGTCGCCGCGACGTTGCGCCGGCTGCCGCAGGTCGTCGGCACCGGCGGTGACTGGCCGGGGCGGCTGCTGCAGGAGCTGGCCGGGCTGCACCTGCTCGCCCGGGCCCACGGCCGGCTCGACGCCCTGCCCGACGGGCTGGCGGCGACGGTCCGCTCCCGGGTGGGCTACACCGTGCCGACCGAGGCGGTCCTCGCCACGGAGGGGGTGCCGGACCGCTGGCAGGTCCTCGCCGTCGAGCAGACCGAGCAGGGCGGCCTCGTCACGCGCCGGACCCGGCTGTGGGGCGAGAGCACCGACCGGCCCGCGCTCGTGCTGACCTTCGGCGCCGGCGGGCAGGCACCCGACGCGTCGCTGCGCCCCGGGACCGTCGTCGAGGGGCCGGCGCACTTCTACCCGGGCGACCCGCCGCTGCGGGCGGTGCTCGCCGACCCGGTCGTCGTCGACCGGCTCGACTGGGTCGCCGCGTCGCCCCGCCCCCGCACCGTCGCCCGGCTGCTCGACGAGGCGGCCGCCGCCCTCGCCGCCGACCCGTGGACCTCGGCCTGGCCGGGGCTTCTCGAGGCCCGGCCCGCGGGCGGACCGGACGGGTGGGCCCTCGTCGACGCCGACGGTGACAGCCTCGCCGTGCTGGGGCCGGGCGGGGGCGCGGTGGCGTTCTGGCGCCGGCTGCTCGCGGTGTCCGGTGGCGCGCCCGTCACCGCGGCCGTCGAGGTCGTCGACGGCGCGGTGCTCGTGCTCGGGGCGTGGCCGCTCGTCGCGCCCTCGGGCGGGTCGAGCGGCTGGGGCGGAGCGGGCGGGTCGGATAGGTCGGGCGGGTCGGATGGGTCGGGCCCGGCGGCGTCCTCCGCGGCGGCAGCGGACGCCGGTGACGGCGGGCCACGGCGGTCGGCGGCGTGGCGCGAGCTCGTCGCGGCGGCCACGGTCGGGGCGGGCAGCCGGCCGCTGCCGGTGGGCGGCTTCCACCCCGTCGTCGCCGTGAGCGCCGCCGGGGTCGAGCGCAGCGACCCGGCGACGGCGCTGCTCGACCTGGCCGCCCTGGAGGCCCGCGCGGTCGCGGCCGCCCCGGTCACCGGCCGCGCCCGGCCACTGCCGCCCGCGCCGCCGGAGACCGCGCCCGTCGTGGCTCCGCGGCTCGTCGCCCTCGTCCTCGAGGCCGTCGAGCTGGACCGTGGGCTGGCCGCCGACCTGCTGCAGCAGGCCGTCGCGGCCGGCGTCGTCGCCCCGCCCGAGACCCTCGTCGCCCTGGTCGCGCTCGCCGAACGGGGTGAGCGGGGCGGTGGGTCGCTCGCGACGCTGGTCGCGCGGCTCGGTGGCGCCCGGCTGCGCTGGCTCGGGCAGGTGGACCCGTCCGGTGCCGTCGGCGGGGACGACGGCACCCCGCAGGGCGTCGAGTCGGCTTCCCCCGACGGGGCGGACGGGGCACACGGACGGGACGGGTGGGACGGCGTCGGCCCGGAGCGCGAGCGCTGGCTGCGGGCCACGCGCGCGGTCGACCCGGACCGGGCCCGGGCCGCGCTGACCCGCACCTGGGCCCAGGAGACCCCGCCCGACCGGGCGCTCTTCCTCGACGTCCTCGCCACCGGGCTCGGCCCGGACGACGAGGCGCTGCTCGAGCGGGCCCGCGACGACCGGCGCCGCGAGGTCCGCGACGTCGCCGCCCGGCTGCTGCTGCGCCTCGCCGCGCAGGTCGCCCGGGCGGGCGGCTCCACCGGGGCCGGCGAGCGGGCGGCGGCGCGGGCGACGCCGTACGTCCTCCTCGGCACGAGCGGGCTGCGGCGCCGGCCGGTGCTGCGGGTGGGCGCACCCACCGACGTCGCCGAGCTGGAGGCGCTGGCGCCCGGCGCCGTGCGGGACGGGCTCGGCGCCCCGCCACCGGCGGGCTGGCCGGGAGGTCCACGCGCGTGGCTCCTGCACCGGCTCGTCCTCACCACCCCCTTGGCGACGTGGGAGCGGCTGGTCGGCGACGGTCCGGACGCCGTCCTCGCGCTCCCGCGCGAGGGTGACCTGGCCCCCGTCCTCGACGCCGCGTGGGTCGGTGCCGCCGTCGAGCAGCAGGACGTCGCCTGGGCGCGGGCCCTGCTCGCCGTCCGGCCCGACGCCCCCGCCCGGCTCGTCGGGGTGCTCCCCGCGGCCGAGCGCGCCGAGCCGCTCGTCGCGCTGCTCGGTCTGCGGGTCGCGCAGGGCCGGCCCGTCACCCCCGACCTCCTCGAGGTCCTCGAGCCCGTCCCGGCGCCGTGGCCGCGGGCGCTGGGTGCGTCGGTGCGGGCGCTCGCCGAGGCCGGTCTCGACGGGGACGGGCTGCTCGTGGCGCTGGCCGCCCGGCGGGTGCGGCTCGACGACCCCGACGACGAGGAACGCTGGCGGGCCTGGGCGCGGCGGCTGCTCGCGACCGGCTCACCCCGGCCGGGGCTGCGGCGCGCCCTCGACCGGCTCGGGCGGGTCGTGGCGCTGCGGACGGCGTTCGCGCAGGAGCTGGGCGGCGCACCCGCGCCGCGGGCGCGAGACAGGACGACCGGGGATGAGCGGAGATGACGGGGACCGACGAGGAGAGGCAGGGTGACCGCGTGAGCGCGACGGACGGCACGACGAGGGGCGGGAGCACGACGATCGGGGTCGGCGAGGACGTCACGCAGCCCGCCCCGGGCGGCGAGCTGCTGCGCCCGCACGCCGAGCAGCTCTACGCGGGCGAGCTCGCCGCCCTGGTCGCGACGGACACGGCCGCCCGGCCGCCGTCGTGGCGGATGTCGCCGCAGGCCGTCGTGACCTACCTGCTCGGCGGGACCCTCGAGGACGGCACCGTCGTCACACCCAAGTACGTCGGTCCGCGCCGGCTCGTCGAGGTGGCCGTCGCGACCCTGGCGACCGACCGGGCGCTGCTGCTGCTCGGGGTACCCGGCACCGCGAAGACGTGGGTGTCCGAGCACCTGGCCGCCGCGGTGAGCGGCGACTCGACCCTGCTCGTGCAGGGCACCTCGGGCACCGGCGAGGAGGCGATCCGCTACGGCTGGAACTACGCCCGGCTCATCGCCGAGGGCCCCTCCCCCGCGGCGCTCGTGCCGTCGCCGGTCATCACGGCGATGCGCGAGGGGCGGGTGGCGCGGATCGAGGAGCTGACCCGCATCCCGTCCGACGTGCAGGACGCCCTCATCACCGTGCTGTCGGAGAAGACCCTGCCGGTGCCCGAGCTCGGCACCGAGGTGCAGGCGGCCAAGGGGTTCACCGTCATCGCCACCGCCAACGACCGCGACCGCGGCGTCAACGACCTCAGCTCGGCGCTGCGCCGTCGGTTCAACACCGTCGTCCTGCCGCTGCCGGCCGGCGAGGACGAGGAGGTGGCCATCGTCGCCCGCCGGGTCGCCGAGCTCGGCCGGGCGCTCGAGCTCCCGCCGGTCCCGGCGGCGTCGGAGGAGATCCGCCGCGTCGTCCAGGTGTTCCGCGAGCTGCGCTCCGGCGTGACGGCCGACGGCCGCACCCGGCTGAAGTCGCCGTCGGGGACGCTGTCGACGGCCGAGGCGATCTCGGTCGTCATGGGCGGTCTGGCGCTCGCCGGCCACTTCGGCGACGGCGAGCTGCGGGCCGCCGACGTCGCGGGCGGGATCCTCGGCGCCGTCGTCAAGGACCCGACGGCCGACGCGACCGTGTGGACCGAGTACCTCGAGGCCGTCGTGCGCGAGCGCGAGGGCTGGGGCGACTTCTACCGGGCCTGCCGCGAGGTGAGCGGGTGACCGACGAGGGCACCTGGGTCCTGGGGGTCCGGCACCACGGCCCCGGGTCGGCGCGCGCCGTCCTCGCCGAGCTCGAGCGGGTGCAGCCGGACGCCGTCCTCGTCGAGGGCCCCGCCGACGCGGACCCGTTGCTGCCGTGGGTGACCCACGCCGGGATGCAGCCTCCGGTCGCGCTGCTCGCGCACGTGGTCGGCGACGCCGACCGGTCCTCGTTCTGGCCGTTCGCGGTCTTCTCGCCCGAGTGGCAGGCCCTCACCTGGGCGGTCTCGCGCGGCGTCACGGTACGGTTCATGGACCTGCCCTCCACGGCGGTCCTCGCCCACCGCCGGCGGGTCGAGGAGGACCTTGCGGCAGAGGGTGACGGGGAAGAGGGTTCGTCGGCACCTGGTGCCGAGGACGTGATGTCGGGAGCGTCCGTCCGCGGCGCCGCGCTCGACGTCGTCCTCGAACGCACCGACCCGATCGCCCTGCTCGCCCGCGCCGCCGGGTACGACGACGCCGAGCGCTGGTGGGACGACGTCGTCGAGCACCGCGGCAAGGGCGGCGGGTTCGAGGCGATCACCGAGGCGATGGCGGTCCTGCGCGAGGACGACGACGGGGGCGCGCACGGCGGGGACGGCGCGGGCGGGGCGGCGCGGCGTCGTACGGGCGCGGCGCGGCAGCACGAGGAGCGGCGCGAGGCGCACATGCGCCAGGTGCTGCGCGCGGTCCGCAAGGCCGGGGCGCGCCGCGTCGTCGTCGTGTGCGGGGCCTGGCACGCGCCCGCCCTGACCGGGGTCCTGCCGCCGGCGACGCGCGACGCCGCCGTGCTGCGCGGGATGCCGAAGGTGCGCACGGCGCTGACCTGGGTGCCGTGGACGCACTCGCGGCTGGCCTTCGCCTCCGGGTACGGCGCCGGCGTCGAGTCACCGGGGTGGTACCACCACCTCTTCACCTGCCCCGACGACCGGGTCGTCACCCGGTGGCTGGCGCGGGTGTCGGCCCGGCTGCGCGAGCGCGACCTGCCCATCTCCTCGGCGCACGTCATCGAGGCGGTCCGGCTGGCCGAGACGGTCGCGACGATGCGCGGCCGCCCGCTCGCGGGCCTCGGCGAGGTCACCGACGCCACCCGCGCCGTCCTCTGCCAGGGCGACGAGACGCTCGTCGAGCTCGTCACCCGCGAGGTCGTCGTCGGCGAGCGGCTCGGCGTCGTGCCCGACGAGGCCCCGAGCACCCCGCTGGACGCCGACCTGCGCGCGACGGCGCGCCGGCTGCGGCTCGCCCTCGAGCCCGCCCCGCGCGACCTCGTCCTCGACCTGCGCAAGGACACCGACCGGGCCCGCTCGCACCTGCTGCACCGGTTGCTGCTGCTCGAGGTGCCCTGGGGCGCACCGCAGCCGGTCGACGGGACGGGGACGTTCAAGGAGGCGTGGACGCTCGAGTGGGACCCCGTGCTGTCCGTCGCGCTCGCCGTCGCCAGTCCGTGGGGCACCACCGTCGAGGTGGCCGCCACGGCCCGCGCGAGCGACCTCGCGCTCGACCCGGGCACCCCGCTCGCCGGCATCGCCGGCGTCCTCGACCGGTGCCTGCTGGCCGACCTGCCCGCCGCGGTGCCCGGCGTCCTCGACGCCCTGCGCGACCGGGCCGCCCTCGACAGCGACGTCGAGCACCTCATGGAGGCGCTGCCCGCGCTCGCCCGCGCGGTCCGGTACGGCGACGTCCGCGGCACCGACGCGTCCGCGCTCGCCGAGGTCACCGAGTCGCTGCTGGCCCGGGTGCGCGCCGGCCTGCCCGCCGCCGTGACCGGGCTCGGTGACGACGCGGCCGCGGCGCTGCGCCAGCGGCTCGACGAGGTCGACCGGGCCACGACCCTCATGCCGGCGACCAGCCGCGAGCGCTGGCTGGCCTCGCTCACGGAGCTGGCCCGCCGCGAGGACCTGCACGGCCTGCTCGCCGGGCGGCTGGTCCGGCTGCTGCACGACGCCCGGCTGCTCGACGACGACACCGTGGCCCGTCGCCTCTCGCAGGCGCTGTCGGTCGGCACCACCCCGGCCGACAAGGCGGCCTGGGTCGACGGGCTGCTGGCCGGGACCGGCACCGTGCTCGTCCACGACGACGGGCTGGTCACGGTCCTCGACGGGTGGCTGCGCCGGCTGGTCGAGGACGAGTTCACGACGGTGCTGCCGCTGCTGCGGCGGACCTTCGGCACCTTCGCCGCGACCGACAAGCGGGCGCTCGGCACGCTGCTCGCCCGGCTCGTGCGGGCCGGGGCGGGCGGCCCGGGTGCGGCGTCGGGGGCGTCGTCCGGTGGTCGGCTCGGCGGCGGGGGTGCCGGGGCCGACGTGGAGTGGGGCCCGGCCGACCGGGCCCGCGCCGAGCCGGTCGTCGCCGCCGTCGCGCGGCTGCTGGGGGTGGAGCGTGGCTGAGCCCGACGACCAGGAGGCCCGGCGGCGCTGGCGCCTCGTCCTCGGCGAGGAGGCCGGCCGGGGCGGGCTGGGCGGCGTCTCCGGCGAGGACGCGCGGATGGACCGCGCCCTCGCCGCCCTCTACGACCGCGACGGCGGTGCGGCCGGGCCGGGCGGGCCGGGCGCTCCCGGGCGGGTGGTCGGCGCGGCCGGCGCGGCCGCGGGGCGCCGTACGGCGGGGTTGGGGCCGTCCGCACCGTCGGTCGCGACCTGGCTGCGCGACATCCGCCGCTACTTCCCCTCGACGGTCGTCCAGGTGATGCAGCGCGACGCCGTGGAGCGGGTGGGGCTGCGCGCGCTGCTGCTCGAGCCGGAGCTGCTGGAGACCCTGCAGCCGGACGTGCACCTGGCCGCGACCCTCGTCGCGCTCGGCCGGGCCATCCCCGAGACCTCCCGGCAGACCGCGCGGCAGGTCGTCGCCGAGGTGGTCCGGCAGGTCGAGGAGCGGATCGCCGACCGCACCCGCGCCGCGGTGACCGGCGCCCTCGACCGCTCCACCCGGGCCCGGCGGCCGCGGCTGCGCGACGTCGACTGGGACCGCACGATCCGGGCCAACCTCAGGCACTGGCTGCCCGAGCAGCGCACGATCGTGCCGGAGCGGCTCGTCGGCCACGGCCGACGAGCCCGGTCGGTCGAGCGCGACGTCGTCCTGGCCATCGACCAGTCCGGGTCGATGGCCACCTCGGTCGTCTACTCGGCGATCTTCGGCGCCGTCATCGGCTCGATCCGCGCCGTGCGCACCTCGCTCGTGCTCTTCGACACCGAGGTCGTCGACCTCACCGACCGGCTCTCCGACCCGGTCGACGTCCTCTTCGGCACCCAGCTCGGCGGCGGCACCGACATCGACCGCGCCGTCGCCTACTGCCAGGGCCTGGTCACCCGCCCCGCCGACACCCTGTTCGTGCTGATCTCGGACCTCTACGAGGGCGGCGTGCGCGACTCGCTGCTGGCCCGGGTCACCCGGATGCTCGACGACGGCATCCAGGTCGTCGTCCTGCTCGCCCTCTCCGACGACGGCGCGCCCGCCTTCGACCGGGAGCTCGCGGGGGACCTGGCCGAGCTGGGGGTGCCCGCCTTCGCCTGCACCCCGGACGCCTTCCCGGACCTGCTCGCGGTCGCGCTGTCCCGTCAGGACGTCGGCGCCTGGGCCGCCCGGTACACCGCCCCGGCCGTCGAACAGTAAATTGTCGGTATAACGACAGACGTCGGCTCGCGTCCGGGACGCCCCACCCGTCACACTGGTCGTGGCTCGGGACAAGCCACTCGCAAGGACATTCACTTCGTGACCGCCCGCATCACCTCCACCCCCACGCAGGACCGCACCACCGACGAGGACGCCACGTCCACGAGGCTCGGTGTCGCCTTGCGCCAGCTCACCCTCCAGGTCGAGCGCCACCGCCTCGCCCTGTCGGCGTACCTCGGCTGCTCGGTCACCGAGACCCAGCTGATGAGCCACCTGCTCGCCACCGGGCCCATGACGATCGGCGAGGTCGCCGACGCGATGGGGCTGCGCAGCAGCGTCGTGACCGGCATCGCCGACCGCCTCGAGGCCAAGGGCTTCGTCGCGCGCCAGGAGGACGGCGGCGACCGACGACGCCGCATCCTCGTCCTGCGCGGCGACCGCGCCGATGAGGTGCGCGACGCCGTACGCCTGCTCGACGAGGCCGTCGGTGACCTCGGCGCCCGCCGGGCCACCCAGCTGGCCGAGGCGCTCGAGCTGTCGGGCGCCCGACTGGACGGCGTCACCGACGGTCTGCTGGCCCGCGAGCCGCTGGCGCCGTCGCCCCGCCGGCTGCGCTGAGCAGCCGGACCCGCACCCGGCCCCACGTCACCCGACGGGCACCACGGACCTTGGTCCGCGGTGCCCGTCGCCGGGTCGGGACCTTGGTCCCGGGATCATCCGTTCGGCGATCTATCAGTAGCCGAATTTGTTCGCTCAACGATTGTCTTGTGGCGCGTGGCAAATGATAACGTTCTGTCATCGGCCCGGAGAGGGGCCGATACCCTCCCCGGTAGCCCGGCTGCCGTCGCATCCCCCACTGCCCACCCACCCTCGTGCCGCGCCGCGCTCGTCCTCCTCCCCCCCGATGACGAGCCCCGACGCACTCCCCCACCTCGCACGAGGCGCGCTCCCCCACGCGCCAAGGCTCCTCGCGACGGCGGCCGGGCTCGGTGCTGTCCGGGACGGGCCGGCTCAGCGCCAGACGCCGAGCAGCTGCAGCGAGAGCCGCACGACGAACGCCGTCACGACGACGACGAAGACGATGCGGACGAACCGGCTGCCGAGCCGGACCGCGGTCCGGGCGCCGAGGTAGCCGCCGGCGAGGTTCGCCGCCCCCATGAGCAGGCCGACGCCCCACACGACGTGGCCGCCGGGCGCGAACACGGTCAGCGCGCCGAGGTTCGTCGCGACGTTGGCGATCTTGGCCTTGGCGCTCGCCTCGAGGAACGCGTAGCCGAGCAGTCCGACGAGCGCGAAGACGAGGAAGCTGCCCGTGCCCGGGCCGAGCGCGCCGTCGTACACCCCGACGAGGAAGCCGGTGAGCATCGCGGCGACGGTGTGCCGCACGCCGTCCCAGCGCAGCGCGGTGGCCGTGCCGAGCTGCGGCTTGAGCAGCGTGTAGGCGCCGACGAGGACGAGGCACACGAGGATGATCGGGTTGAACGCGCTCTTGGGGATGTGCAGCCCGATGAGCGCCCCGACGACCGCGCCGACGTAGGCGACGGCGGCCATCGGCAGGGCGGTGCGCAGGTCGGGGCGGATGCGCCGGTAGAAGGTGACCGAGCTGGTCGTCGTCCCCATCACGCCTGCGAGCTTGTTCGTCGCGAGGACCTGCGCGGGCGCGGCGCCGGGCAGCCCGAGCAGCAGCGCCGGCAGCTGGACCAGCCCGCCCCCGCCCACGACCGCGTCGACCCAGCCGGCGAGGAACCCCGCGAGGACGAGGAAGACGAGGGTGCCGGCCGTGAGCTCGGTGAGCCCCACGTCAGCGGTCCGCCGCCGGGGCGGCGTCGGCGCGCCACCCCAGGACGAGGTCGAGGACGTCGAGCAGCTCGTGGGCGACGCCGTCGGGGACGGCGTCGACGGCGACCTGCTGACCCTCGGGGATGTCGCTGTGCGGCACCCAGATCGCGCGCATGCCGACCGCCTGCGGGCCGTGCACGTCCTCGTACGCGCGGTCACCGACGTAGACGCAGTGCTCCGGCGCGACCCCGACCCGGTCCGCCGCGAACCGGAAGATCTCCGGGTGCGGCTTCACCCACGGCGTCTCGCTGGAGTAGACGTCCGCGTCGAGCAGGTCCAGCACGCCGTCGCGCTCGAACACGCCGCGGTGGTAGTCGCGCGACCAGATCGTGTTGGACAGCACGCCGACGCGGATCCCGTTGTCGCGCAACGCCTCCCACAGCGGACGGACCTGCGGGTCGGTCCAGGTGTGCGGCTCCCAGAAGCGACGGTACGCCGCCCCGGCGACCACCGCCCGCGGGTCGTCGGCGACGACCCCGGCCTCGGCGAGGATCTCCTCGAACCGCGCCGACGCGTGGTCGTCGCCGCGGCCGCGCCGCCAGCCGGCGTCCTCGGCGGCGGCGATCCGCGCCGCGAGGTCGTCCCGCAGGTGCGGCTCGTCGACGTGGTACTCGGCGGCGAAGTCGCGCCACTGCGCGGCCAGGTCGACGGTGTGCCAGGGCGTGAGGGTGCCGCCCCAGTCGAAGACGACGGCCCGCACGTCACGGGCACCGTCCGCGGTCACGCGGTGCGGACCTCCGCCAGGACCTCCCGTACGGCGTCGTCGACGGGCACCGCGCGCCGCTCGCCGCTGCGCCGGTCCTTGATCTCGACCTCGCCGTCGGCCAGGCCGCGTCCCACGACGACGATGGTGGGCACGCCGATGAGCTCGGAGTCCTTGAACTTCACGCCCGGGGAGACGCCCTTGCGGTCGTCGTACAGGACCTCGAGGCCGGCGGCCTCCAGGCCCTGGCAGATCTCCTGCGCCTTGAGGAAGACGGCGTCGTCCTTGCCCGTCGCGACGACGTGGACGTCGGCGGGGCTGAGCTGGCGAGGCCAGACCAGGCCGAGCTCGTCGTGGTTGCCCTCGGCGACCGCGGCGACGGCGCGCGAGACCCCGACGCCGTACGAGCCCATCGTCACCGTGACGAGCTTGCCGTTCTCGTCGAGGACCTTGAGGCCGAGCGACTCGGCGTACTTGCGGCCGAGCTGGAAGATGTGGCCCATCTCGATGCCGCGGGCGGCCTCGAGCCCGTGACCGCAGCTGGGGCAGGCGTCGCCGACCCGGACCTCGGCGGCCTCGATGGTGCCGTCGGCGTCGAAGTCGCGGCCCTTGACCAGGTCGACGACGTGGTGGCCGGGCTGGTCGGCGCCGGTGACCCAGCGGGTCCCGTCGACGACGCGGGGGTCGAGCAGGTAGCGCACGCCGGCGGGCTTGTCGGCGCCGAGCGCGCCGGGGCCGATGTAGCCCTTGACCAGCTGGGGCAGCGAGGCGAAGTCGTCGAAGATCTCGTACGTCGCCGGCTCGAGCTGGGCCGACAGGCGCTTGTCGTCGACCTCGCGGTCGCCGGGGACGCCGATGGCGAGCACCTCGCTCGTGCCGTCGGGCTGGGTGACCTTGACGATGACGTTCTTGAGGGTGTCGCCGGCGGCCCAGGGGCGGTCGTCACGGGGGAAGCGCGCGTCGAGCAGCTCGACCAGGGACGCGATGGTCGGGGTGTCGGGGGTGTCCTCGACGTGCGCGGCGGGGACTCCGGACGCGTCGACCGCGTCGGGCACGGGGACGCGGACGGCCTCGACGTTGGCGGCGTACCCGCAGTGCGGGCAGCGCACGTAGGTGTCCTCGCCGTTCTCGGCCGTCGCGAGGAACTCCTCGCTCTTGGAGCCGCCCATCGCCCCGGCCATCGCCTCGACGATGACGTAGTGGAAGCCGAGCCGGTCGAAGATCCGGACGTAGGCCTCGCGCTGCGCGTCGTAGCTCTTGGCCAGGCCGGCGTCGTCGACGTCGAAGGAGTAGGCGTCCTTCATGACGAACTCGCGCCCGCGCAGCACGCCCGCGCGGGGCCGCGCCTCGTCGCGGTACTTCGTCTGGATCTGGTACAGCGTGACCGGCAGGTCCTTGTAGGACGAGTAGAGGTCCTTGACCGCGAGGGTGAACAGCTCCTCGTGCGTCGGCCCGAGCAGGTAGTCCTGGTCCTTGCGGTCCTTGAGCCGGAAGATGTTCGGGCCGTACTCGGTCCAGCGGCCGGTCGCCTCGTAGGGCTCGCGGGGCAGCAGGGCGGGGAAGAGCAGCTCCTGCGCGCCGATCGCGTCCATCTCCTCGCGGACGATCGTCTCGACGCGGCGCAGCACCTTGAGGCCGAGCGGCAGCCACGTGTAGATGCCCGGGCTGACCCGGCGGATGTAGCCCGCGCGCACGAGCAGGCGGTGGCTCGGGACCTCCGCGTCGGCCGGGTCCTCGCGAAGGGTGCGCAGGAACAGGGTCGACATCCGCATGGGCACGGTGGGGCTCCTCGATCGTCAGGACGGCCCGGGAACGCTCACGAGCCGCGGTCGAGCCTAGTCGCCGTCGTACGCCGCCCTCACCCACCTTTCCGGGCGGCTGCGGTGGGGCTATGACCCCACCGGAGCCACCCGCTGTGGCGTGGCCGCTCCGCAGCCGCGACGCCGACACCGACGCACCCGTCCCGACCAGCCGCGTCGGCTCAACAGGGCACCCACCTCGCCGGCCAAGGCACACGGCGACCCCGCCACGTCCGACCAGAACGCCGGGACGGTGACCCACCCCTCCTGCAGGCTGTCCCGCTGCCTCCGGCCGTCGCGCACCTGTGCGGCGGCCGTCCCGTGGAACGCCAGGCCCTGCAGCTCGACCAGGACGCGCTGGTCCGGGTACCCGCGGTCGTGGTGCCGCCACCCGCCGGCCGTCGGCTGCTGCGACACCCCTGACGGCAGAGCATGGGCGCGCTCGACATCACGCAGGTAGCGCAGCTCCAGGACGGACTGGGCGCCGTCGCCGACATCGACCAGGGCCGCCTCGAGCAGGTCGCGCCAGCGGTAGCGGGAGCGACGGGACAGCTCGACCCGTAGGGCCTCGTCCCAGGTCAGGCCCTTCTGGCAGGCCGACGCGACGAGGGCCAGGACCCCGTCGGCGTCCAGCCGCGCGCCCACGTCGAGCACGGTCGCCTCGACCGTGGTCCGAGGGAGGCGGGCCAGGTCCGGCGCGTCCTCGTCGATCACCTCCAGGGCCGCCCGCTCCGCCAGGTCGCGGGCCCTGCTCACCGTCACGCCCGGTCGCCCCGAGACCTGGCTCGAGTGCGGCACGAGCACCTGGATGACGTCCGGCTCACGAGCAAGCCCGTGGCTGAAGGCCGCGCTGTCGGCCCACAGCACCGCCTCCGGTCCCCCGTGCAGGACGGCCGCCATCGCCAGCATCGGCCAGTCACGGCGTCCGGGGGACGTGAGGTAGACACCGGGATGCACCGCGACCCAGCGCTTCGAGGCGAGCCGCCATCGGATCGTGTCGCGCGAGACGCTGTACGACAGCAGCTGGGCGCGGGTCACCAGACCCAGCTGGGCCGCTGCCAGCCGGTTGAGCGCATCCCGCGTCGTCTGCTCCACCGCCCGAGCGTGCCCGAGCGTCCTCCCGGGCCGTGCCCGTCATCCACAGCCCCTGGACCGGGTGGCTGAGGGGGTGCCAGGACCCCACCAGAGCCCCCCGGACGCGGAAAGGGGCCGGGACCCCCACGGTCCCGACCCCTCTGCCCGAACCGTCACGTTCCCTGGCCCCCACGGCCGGGCAGACGGCAGACGCCCGTATTGTTCCCCGCCACCCCCCGGATCGCGACTCGACGCGCCGGACGGTGGTCGTCGCAGGTGCGCCACCGGCCGCGGATGCGGCGGGCGGGGCGTCGTACGGGCTCAGGCGCGGCGCGACGCGGGACGCCGGCGGGCCGAGCCGCGGACGATGAGACGGGTCGGGATGACGTGCGTCCGCGGGTCGCCGAGCTCGCCGTCGAGCCGCGCGAAGAGCTGCTGGATGGCCCGCTCCCCCAGCGACGCCGGGTCCTGGTGGACGCAGGTGACCGGCGGCTCGAGGAAGTCGGCGAGCTCGAAGTCGTCGTACCCGACGACGACGAGGTCGAGGCCGCACACCCGCTGGGCGGCGATGACCTGCATGGTCACCCGGTTGTTGCTCGTGATGACGGCGGTGATGCCGTCGCGGCCCTGCCCCCACCGGTCGAGCAGGGCGGCGACCTCGCCGTCGGCGTAGGGGCCGAGGCGGGTGAGGGGCTCGCCGGGGAGACCGAGCAGGTCGTACGACGCGAGGAACGCCGCCTGCCGCCGCTGCGCCGTCCAGATCACCTCGTCGTCGCCGAGGAACCCGATCCGTCGGTGCCGGTGGGCGACGAGGTGCTCGACGGCCGAGCGCACCCCGCCCTCGTTGTCGCTGAGCACGGTGTCGGCGACGAGCCCGGCGAGCGGGCGGTCGACGCAGACGACGGGCATCTCCTCGGCGGCCGAGCGGATCGCCTCGCTGGCGTCGCTCGAGGCCGGCACGACGACGAGGCCCTCGACGCGGCGGGCGACGAGGGCGTCGACGAGCTCGGCCTCGCGCTCGGGCGACCCTTCCGCGGAGGTCGAGATGAGGAAGTGGTTGCGGCTGCGCGCCTCGCGCTCCATCGAGGCCGCCAGCTGCGAGTACCAGGGGTTGCCGAGGTCCTCGACGATGAGCCCGATGCTCGTCGAGCGGCCCTTGCGCAGCATGCTCGCGCCCTCGTGGCGGTGGAAGCCGAGCTCCTCGATGATCGCCCGGACCTTCGAGGCGGTCTGGGGGCGGACGCCGGGCTCGTCGTTGACCACCCGGGAGACGGTCTTGATCGACACGTCGGCCCGTCGGGCGACGTCGGCCATCGTCGGGCGCACGGCCCGCGGGTACGGCGACGCGGCGGTCGCTGACCCGTTCGATGACAACGTTGACACGGCGGTCACTCTCCCCTGACGCGGAGGATACGTCAAGTTCGCCCCGCTCGATCCCGTTCGGCGACAACGACTTCGCGCCATTCGGGGCCTGTTGAGACAAGGGGGCTGTTTGACTCTTCAACCGGTGGTAATGTGCCGTCCGGCAGGCTGGTCTGACAACGATGTCTATCGTTATCGACTTGTCACCGCCCGTTGTCGGCCAGGTCGTTCCGCGACAGTCGTGACGTGGGACACAATTCCGGGCGGGTCGCCAACGCCGCCGCCGCAGAAAGGGTGCATGCGCAGATGAGCTCCACCACGCCTCCCGGGGGCACCCCGGCACCGGCCACCTCCGCGTCACCGGCCGCCGCCTCCGTCCCCCTGGGCGACGTCATCCTCGAGATGCGCGGCATCACCAAGACGTTCCCCGGGGTCAAGGCCCTGTCCGACGTGACGATGACCGTGCGCCGCGGAGAGGTCCAGGCGATCTGCGGCGAGAACGGCGCCGGCAAGTCGACCCTGATGAAGGTGCTCTCCGGCGTCTACCAGGCCGAGGAGGGCGAGATCTGGTTCGACGGCCAGGTGCGTCACTTCTCCAACATCCGCGAGAGCGAGCACGCGGGCATCGTCATCATCCACCAGGAGCTGGCGCTCATCCCCGAGCTGTCCATCGCGGAGAACATCTTCCTCGGCAACGAGCAGAAGGGCGGCCTCGGCATCGACTGGGTCGTCACCCGCCAGCGCGCCCGCGAGCTCCTCGCCCGGGTCGGCCTCGCCGAGAACCCCGACACGAAGATCAGGGACATCGGCGTCGGCAAGCAGCAGCTCGTCGAGATCGCCAAGGCGCTCTCCAAGGACGTCAAGCTGCTCATCCTCGACGAGCCGACCGCGGCGCTCAACGAGAACGACAGCCAGCACCTGCTCAACCTCATCGCCGGTCTGCGCTCCAAGGGCGTGACCTGCATCATGATCAGCCACAAGCTCAACGAGATCGAGCAGATCTCCGACGCCATCACCGTGATCCGCGACGGCCGCACCATCGAGACGATGCGTGTCAAGGAGGAGGGCGTCGACGAGAACCGGATCATCAAGGCGATGGTCGGACGCGACCTCGAGTCGCGCTTCCCCGACTACACCCCGCAGATCGGCGAGCCGTTCTTCGAGGTCCGCGACTGGACCGTGCGCCACCCCGACGTCGCCGACCGCCTCGTCTGCAAGAGCGAGAGCTTCTTCGTGCGCCGCGGTGAGATCGTCGGCTTCGCCGGCCTCATGGGTGCGGGCCGCACCGAGCTGATGCGCAGCCTCTTCGGCCGCTCCTACGGGCAGTACCTCGGCGGCACGATGACCCTCGACGGCAAGCAGCTCAACCTGCACAGCGTCGCCGAGGCGATCGACGCGGGCCTGGCCTACGTCACCGAGGACCGCAAGAGCCTGGGCCTCAACCTGCTCGACGACATCAAGCGCACGACGGTCTCGGCCAACCTCAAGCGGATCACCCACGCCTTCCAGGTCAGCGAGGCCGAGGAGTACCGCTTCGCCGACGAGTACCGCAAGGAGCTGCGGACCAAGGCGCCGACCGTCGACGAGGGCATCTCCAAGCTCTCGGGGGGCAACCAGCAGAAGGTCGTCCTGTCCAAGTGGCTCTTCACCGAGCCCGAGGTGCTCATCCTCGACGAGCCGACCCGCGGCATCGACGTCGGCGCGAAGTTCGAGATCTACGGCATCATCCAGCGGCTCGCCGCCCAGGGGAAGGGCGTCATCGTCGTGTCCTCCGAGCTGCCCGAGCTGCTCGGCCTGTCCGACCGGATCTACACGATCTGCGAGGGCGAGATCACCGGCGTCCTGGAGAAGCGGGCCGCCGACCAGGAGTCGCTCATGCGGCTCATGACCAAGGGCTCGCACGGCGGCGCCGGCACGACGATCAGCGCCGACGAGGTCGAGCACGGCGAGCTCACCGACGAGCACGTCTCGGCGTGACCCCCGTCGCCGCGCACCCTTCCACCCCCGGACCAGAACGGACCAGTGACACCGACCGATGAACAAGGTCAGGCAGATCTTCGGAGGTGACCTCCGCCAGCTCGGCATGGTCGTCGCCCTCGTCGCCATCCTCGTCTTCTTCCACATCTGGACGGGTGGCTTCGTCATCTCCCCGGACAACTTCAACAACATCATCCAGGGCAACGCCTACATCCTCGTCCTGGCCATCGGCATGGTGCTCGTCATCATCGCCGGCAACATCGACCTGTCCGTCGGGTCGGTCTCGGCCGCGGTCGGCATCAGCGTGGCCCTCGCTATGCAGAACTGGAACCTGCCCTGGCCGCTGGCCATCCTGTTCGGTCTCGCGCTCGGCGCGCTGATCGGCGCCTGGCAGGGCCTGTGGACGGCGTACGTCGGCATCCCGGCCTTCATCGTCACGCTCGCCGGCATGCTGACCTTCCGCGGGGTCAACCAGGCCATCGGCAAGTCGCTGACCGTGCAGGTGCCGGACGGCTTCCAGGTCATCGGGCAGGGCGTGCTGCCCGAGGTCGGGCCCAACACCGGCTACAACAACCTGACGATCCTCGTCGGCATCGTCGCCTGCCTCTTCGTCGTCTACGGCACGATCAACGGCCGCCGCAAGCTGCAGCGCATCGGCGCCGAGGTCGAGGACTCGACCGTCACCTGGACCCGGCTCGTCCTCATCTGCGTCGTCATCCTCGGCGTGATGTTCTTCTTCGCCTCGGGTCGCCAGGGCTTCCCGGTCTCGGGCCTCATCCTCGTCGCGCTGATCCTCATCTACAGCTTCATCGCGCAGCGCACCATCACCGGCCGCCACGTCTACGCGGTGGGCGGCAACCGGCTGGCGGCCGAGCTGTCCGGCGTGAAGAGCAAGCGGATCAACTTCCTCGTCATGATGAACATGTCCGTCCTCGCCGCCCTCGCGGGGATGATGTTCGACGCCCGCTCCGCCGCCTCCGGCCCGTTCGACGGCCAGGGCTGGGAGCTCGACGCCATCGCCGCGGTCTTCATCGGTGGCGCCGCCGTCTCCGGTGGTGTCGGCACCGTCATCGGGTCGATGGTCGGAGGCCTGGTCATGGCCTCGCTCAACAACGGCCTGCAGATCAAGGGCATCGGCGCCGACGCGACCCAGATCATCAAGGGTCTCGTCCTGCTCCTCGCGGTCGCCCTCGACGTCTACAACAAGTCGCAGGGGAAGCCGTCGGTGACGGCGCTGCTCATGCGCAACTCGAGAGGGACCCGGGGGGGCTCAGGTGGTCCGACCGCCGCGAGCGCGACACCCCAGGACACCTCGCAGAACGTCACCTCGTCCGTCGGCCAGTCCCGCTGACGCGGGCCGGCCCGACCTTCCTCCATCACACACACAGCTTCGCGCCGGGCGCCGTCCGGCTCGGGAACCCGCGCTCAGCGATGAGCGCACGAGAAGAAAGCAGACACATGCGCACGTACGCCAAGGTGCTGGCGGTCTCCGCGGCCGCCGCTCTCGCCCTGTCAGCCTGTGGCCGCGGTGGCGACACCCCGGCATCCGGCTCGGGCGGCGGCTCGACGGGGGGCGCGGCCGCCGGCGGCTTCGCCGCCAACTCGCTCATCGGTATCGCGCTCCCGCAGAAGACCTCGGAGAACTGGGTCCTCGCCGAGAGCCTGTTCAACGACGGCCTCTCGGGCGCCGGCTTCCAGAAGGACGTCCAGTTCGCCAACGGCGGCGTGGGCGAGCAGCAGAACCAGATCCAGGCCATGATCACCAAGGGCGCCAAGGTGATCGTCGTCGGCGCGATCGACTCCAAGCAGCTGGGCACCCAGCTCAAGGCGGCCAAGGACGCCGGCATCACGGTCATCGCGTACGACCGCCAGCTCCAGTCGACCGACGCGGTCAACTACTACATCGCCTACAACAACGAGAAGGTCGGCGAGCTCCAGGGCCAGGCCCTGCTCGACGGCATGAAGGCCAAGAAGGCCAACGGCCCCTACAACGTCGAGCTGTTCGCCGGGTCCCCCGACGACCCGAACGCCCAGGTGTTCTTCAACGGCGCGATGAAGATCCTCCAGCCGAAGATCTCCGACGGCACCCTTAAGGTCGTCTCGGGCCAGACCTCCTTCAACCAGGTCGTCACCCAGGGCTGGAAGGCCGAGAACGCGCAGAAGCGCATGGACACCCTCATCTCGGCCAACTACCAGAGCGGCACCAAGCTGGACGGCGTCCTGTCGCCCAACGACACCCTGGCCCGCGCCATCCTCGAGTCCTGCAAGCAGGCCGGCATCGGCACCCCGATCGTCACCGGTCAGGACTCCGAGGTCGAGTCGGTGAAGTCCATCGTCGCCGGCGGTGACTACGCTCAGTACTCGACGATCAACAAGGACACGACCAACCTGGTCAAGGCGACGATCGAGATGATCCAGGCGCTGCAGAAGGGCGAGACCCCGAAGACCAACGCGACGGACGACAACGGGTCCAAGTCGGTCCCGACGGAGTACCTCGAGCCGGTCATCGTCACCAAGGCCAACGCGGCCGAGGCGTACAAGGGCACCAGCCTGGAGCAGTACACCAAGTGACGCCCGGCCCCCTCGGGGGCCGAGCCTCACGGCTCACCACGGCACGACGTACGGCGGCCCGTCCCCCTTCCGGGGGGCGGGCCGCTGTCGTCGTCCGAGCCGCGGGGCGAGGGGCGTCGGACGACGGGCCGGGCGCCGGGCGATGGGCCGCACGACGCCGTACGGGGTCCTCACATGAGGACGGTGGTGAAGCTCCCCACCTCGTGGAAGCCGACCGCGCGGTAGGTCGCGCGGGCGGCGGCGTTGAAGTCGTTGACGTAGAGCGAGGCCAGCGGCGCGACGTCGCGCAGGACCAGCGAGGTCGTGGCGGCCATGAGCGGGGTGGCCAGGCCCTGCCCGCGCAGCCGCGGGTGCAGCCAGACCCCCTGGATCTGCGCCGCGCCGATGGACGCCGAGCCGACGTCGGCCTTGAAGAGGACCTCGCCGTCCTCGACCCAGACGAAGGTGTGCCCCTCGCGGACGAGCTGGGCGATGAGGCTGCGGTAGCCGCGGGACGAGCCGTGGAACGGCGGGTAGCCGATCTCGTCGGTGAACATCGCCGCCGCCGCGGGCAGGACGAGGTCGACCTCGGCGTCGGTCGCCGGGCGGACCCGCGGGTCGAGCGGCACGCCGGCCGCGCCCGGGTCGTCGGTGGTGACCATGAGCGGCTGGCGCCAACGGATCGCGCGGGGACGGCCCCAGTGGGGCGCGAGGTGCTCCCACAGGCCCTCGACCTGCTCGGTCGGCCCGAAGATCGAGGCGCAGCCGCGGTGCCAGCGACGGATCCGGGTCGCGACCGCGGCGAGCGCCTCCTCGTCGCACTCGACGGGGACGACGTTGGCCGACACCCACACCAAGCCGCGCAGCTCACCGTCGACGCGGTAGCCGAGGAGCGACCCGGGGGCGGCGCGCAGGGCGCCCTCCTCGATGCGCGAGGCGACGAAGACGTTGGCCGCCGGGTTGCGCGCGCAGAGCTCCAGCGCCTCGTCCCGGTCGGTGACCGCGAGCGCGCGCACCGGGGAGGTCATGCGCAACATGGGGTCAAGTGTCGCGGACCGAGGTCACGATTGCGACCGCTTCGGGTCGCGAGAATGTCAGCCGACGGTGACGGTGGGTGCCGCGCCGTCCTCGGCGGGCTCCATCGTCTCGGCGATCCGCATGGCCTCCTCGATGAGGGTCTCGACGATCGCGCTCTCGGGGACGGTCTTGACGACCTCGCCCTTGACGAAGATCTGGCCCTTGCCGTTGCCGCTGGCGACGCCGAGGTCGGCCTCGCGGGCCTCCCCCGGCCCGTTGACGACGCAGCCCATGACGGCGACGCGCAGCGGGACCTCGAGCCCGTCGAGGCCGGTGGTGACCTCGTCGGCGAGCTTGTAGACGTCCACCTGGGCGCGGCCGCAGCTCGGGCACGAGACGATCTCGAGCTTGCGCGGGCGCAGGTTGAGCGACTGGAGGATCTGGATGCCGACCTTGACCTCCTCCACCGGCGGCGCGGAGAGGGAGACGCGGATCGTGTCGCCGATGCCCTTGCTGAGCAGGGCGCCGAACGCGACGGAGGACTTGATCGTGCCCTGGAAGGCGGGGCCGGCCTCGGTGACGCCGAGGTGCAGCGGCCAGTCGCCGCGCTCGGCCAGCAGCTCGTAGGCCTTGACCATGACGACCGGGTCGTTGTGCTTGACGCTGATCTTGAAGTCGTGGAAGTCGTGCTCCTCGAAGAGGCTCGCCTCCCAGACCGCCGACTCGACGAGCGCCTCGGGGGTGGCCTTGCCGTACTTCTCCATCAGCCGCGGGTCGAGCGAGCCGGCGTTGACGCCGATCCGGATCGAGGTGCCGTGGTCCTTCGCGGCCTGCGCGATCTGCTTGACCTGGTCGTCGAACTTGCGGATGTTGCCGGGGTTGACCCGGACCGCGGCGCAGCCGGCCTCGATCGCGGCGAAGACGTACTTCGGCTGGAAGTGGATGTCGGCGATGACCGGGATCTGGCTGTGCTGGGCGATCTGCGGCAGCGCGTCGGCGTCGTCCTGGCTCGGGCAGGCCACGCGGACGATGTCGCACCCGGAGGCGGTCAGCTCGGCGATCTGCTGGAGCGTGGCGTTGACGTCCGTCGTCGGGGTGGTGCACATCGACTGCACGCTGACCGGGGCGTCGCCACCGACGTCGACCTTGCCGACCTTGATCTTGCGGGACTTCCGGCGGGGGGCGAGCGTGGGTGCCGGGGCGGACGGCATGCCGAGCGAGACGGTCATGACTCCAGTATCGCTCGCCGTCGCGGGCGTCGCTGCACCGGTCGGATGGGGGGCCGGGCCGCGCTGCTGAACGCCGTCAATTGATGGGTCTCAGCAGCCCGCCCCGCACACGCCCTGCTGAAAGCCATCAATTGATGGGTCTCAGCACCGCGCCTGCCATCGGGCCTGTGGATGAGCGCAGCGGGCGGTGGGCGAATCGCGCCACGCTGGCCCGATGAGCGCGCAACCCTCCCGGCTGCTCGACACCAGCCGTCCGTTCACCCGGGCGACCGCGAAGGAGCACGGCATCACCGACACCGACCTGCGGCGAGGGCCGTACGTCCAGCTGCTCAACGGGGTGTGGGTGCATCAGGCGACGACCCGCAGCGTCGCGCTCCGAGCCCGGGCCGCCCAGCTCCTCGCCCCCGACGGCTCGGTCATCAGCCATCAGACGGCAGCCATGATCTACGGCGGCACGGTGCCGCACGAGTCGCGTGTGCACCTCATCGTCGGGCCCCGGCAGTGCCGTCAGGTGTCGGGAGTCGTCGCCCACCGGTTCCGAGCACGGCCCGACAGCCAGGTCGTCGACGGTCTCAGGGTGACGACACCGGAGCGCACGGTCGCGGACCTCGCGGGCGCGCTCGACCTGGTCCAGCTCGTCACGCTGGCCGACCGTCTCGTCAGGCGCAAGAAGACCACACCGGCCGCCCTCCAGCTCGCCGCCGCCGGGTGGGATGGTCGCTACCTGACCCCGTTCCGGCGAGCGGTGGGCTTCGTCCGGGCCGGGGTCGACTCGCCCAAGGAGTCGGAGCTGCGGATGCTCCTCGTCCTGGCCGGCTTCCCGGAGCCGACGGTCGACCACCGCATCGTCGACCCCGAGACGGGCGCGCTGCTGCGGCGGTTCGAGCTCGCGTGGCCCGCGCTGCGGGTCGCCGTCGAGTACCAGGGAGCGCAGCACCGTGACGACACGGACATCTGGTCGGCCGACTTCGAGCGACGTGACGAGACCGACCACCGTGACTGGCGCTTGGTGCAGGTCACCGGGAAGCAGCTGCGCGAAGGGCCTGAGCAGGTGCTGCGACGCGCCGACACCGCTCGACGGGACCGCGGAGCGCCGGCCCAGCGCCGCTTCCGTGACGCATTCCGCCGCTACTTCCCCGGGCAGGGCTGAAGGTGCTGCTGAACTCCATCAATTGATGGGTTTCAGCAACCGGCTCCACACACGCGCTGCTGAACTCCATCAATTGATGGGTTTCAGCAACCGGCACGGCGAAGGGCGGGTGCTAGAGCAGCTTGACCGGGTTCACCAGGTCGGCGTAGATCAGCAGCGCCGACATGCTCACCAGGACGATCGCCATCGTGTAGGCGATGGGTAGGGCCTTGGCGACGTCGACGTGACCGGGGTCGGCCCGGCCCAGCACCCGGGCCCCGCGCCGCTTGAGGCCCTCCCAGAGCGCACCGGCGACGTGGCCGCCGTCGAGCGGGAGCAGCGGGATGAGGTTGAAGACGAAGAGCGCCATGTTGAGCGACGCGAGGAGCGAGACCAGCAGCGCGATCTTACCCGCGGTGCCGTCGGGGATGACGTCGGACGAGGCGATCTCGCCGCCGATCCGACCGACGCCGACGACGGAGATCGGGCTGTCCTGGGCGCGCGGGCCGCTGCCGAACGCCGCCTGCGCGACGCCGACCATCTTCTGCGGGATGTGCAGGACGACGCCGGCGGTCTGCGTGAAGAGGCTGCCGACGGCGCCGGGCACCTCGGTCACGGGCTGGCGCTCGATGGGCGCGTACGGCATCGAGGACACCCCGAGGAAGCCCGCGAGCTTGGTCAGCGGTTGGCCGTCGGAGCCGGTGGCCACCTTCCCGTCGCTGCCGATCTGGGCGACGGTGTTCTCGACCGGGGTCAGCGTCGCGCGCTGCTCGCGGCCGTCCCGGGTCCAGACGATCGTCGTCGGTCTGCCGGCCCGCGGCTGGATGAGAGCGCCGACGTCGGTGCTGCCCTGCACGGCCGTGCCGTCGATCGAGGTGATGACGTCGCCGGGCCGAAGCCCGGCGGTGTAGGCCGGGGTCTTCGGGTCGGCGGCGGTGCACGTGGTCTGGGTCTGCGCCTTGGCGGCGGGGACGACGCACTCGCTCACCGACGCGACCTGCGCACCGGGCTTGACGGTCGGCAGCCCGTAGAGCAGCAGCAGCCCGGCCATGCACACGGTCGCGATGAGCAGGTTCATCACCGGCCCGCCGAGCATGATGACGACCTTCTTCGGCACCGACAGCTTGTAGAAGACCCGGTTCTCGTCGCCGGGACCGACCTCCTCCATCGAGTCCTGCCGGGCCTGGTCCATCAGCTGGCTGAAGCGACCCGTCGACGACGCGCGCAGGTGGGTCGGGTCGTCCCCGGGCTTCGGCGGGAACATCCCGATCATCCGGATGTACCCGCCGAGCGGGATCGCCTTGACGCCGTACTCCGTCTCGCCCCGCCGACGCGACCACACCGTCGGGCCGAAGCCGACCATGTACTGCGTCACCTTGAGGCCGAACTTCTTGGCCGGGACGAGGTGGCCGATCTCGTGCAGCGCGATGGACAGGCCGATGCCCAGGGCGATGGCGAGCACTCCGACGATGTAGGCGACGACGGTCACGCGGGTCCTTCCGGTACGGCGCCCCGGCTCGCCGGGTCGCTCACCCCACCATCATCACCCAGACCGAGGACGCTGCGTGCCCGTGTCCGGGCGGCGGCGTCGGCGGCCAGCACGCCGGCCAGGTCCAGGGCGGCGCCGGCGTCCATGGTGTCGAGGTGCTCGTCGACCACCCGGGACACGGTGTCGACGATGGCGGTGAACGGGATGAGCCCGTCGTGGAAGGCGTCGACGCAGACCTCGTTGGCGGCGTTGTAGGTCGCCGGCGCGGTCCCGCCGGCGGTGCCGGCCCGCTTGGCGAGCGCGACCGCCGGGAACGCCTCGTCGTCCAGCGGGAGGAAGGTCCACGTCGACGCGCGGGTCCAGTCGCACGCCGGCCCGGCCCCCGGCACGCGCTCCGGCCACGCCATCCCCATCGCGATGGGGATGAGCATCGACGGCGGTGAGACCTGGGCGATGGTCGAGCCGTCGACGAACTCGACCATCGAGTGGATCAGCTGCTGCGGGTGGACGACGACGTCGATCCGCTCGAAGGGCACGTCGAAGAGCAGGTGCGCCTCGATGACCTCGAGCCCCTTGTTGACGAGGGTCGCGCTGTTCGTCGTGACGACCCGGCCCATCGCGAAGTTCGGGTGGGCGAGCGCCTGCTGCGGGGTGACGTCCGCCAGCTCGTCGCGCGAGCGCCCGAGGAAGGGGCCACCGCTCGCGGTGACCAGGAGGCGCCGTACCTCCTCGGCGGTGCCACCGCGCAGGCACTGGGCGATGGCCGAGTGCTCGCTGTCGACGGGGACGACCTGGCCGGGCCGGGCCACCGCCTTGACGAGCGGGCCGCCGATGATGAGCGACTCCTTGTTCGCCAGGGCCAGGGTGCGGCCGGCCCGGAGCGCCGCGAGGGTGGGCTCGAGGCCGATCGCGCCGGTGATCCCGTTGAGGACGACGTCGGCCTCGCGGCCGGCGAGCTCGCTCGCGGCGCGGTCGCCGACGAGCACCTCCGGCCGGTACGACGCCCCGCCGGCGGCGGTCAGCGCGTCGCGCACGTCGGCCTCGCTCCCCCGCGCGACGGCGACCGTGTCGACCCGCAGCTCCATGGCCTGGCGCGCGAGCAGCCCGAGATCGGAGCCGCCGACGGCGAGGCCGGTGACCCGGAAGCGGTCCGGGTTCGCGCGGACGAGGTCGACCGCCTGGGTGCCGATCGACCCGGTCGAGCCGAGCAGGGTCACGGTGCGGGGCGCGGACGTCACCCCGCCAGTGTCCCAGAGGCCACCCGAATCGGATTCGGGGCGCTCGGCTCGCGTCACGACCCGAGCCGAGCGGGCCGAATCCGATTCGCGGGGGTCAGCCGGAG
This sequence comes from Lapillicoccus jejuensis, assembly GCF_006715055.1. NCBI lineage: Bacteria > Bacillati > Actinomycetota > Actinomycetes > Micrococcales > Intrasporangiaceae > Lapillicoccus > Lapillicoccus jejuensis. The sequence continues at coordinate 3,218,223 of NZ_VFMN01000001.1, read as the reverse complement.
GGGCGGATGCGGGTGAAGGTGTCGTAGTGGTCGAGCGTCAGGTAGAGCTGGCCCTGCGAGCCGGTGACGACCCGACGGGGGCCGCGCGTCGACGAGCCGGGGGTCGGGACGGTGTACTCGTGGTAGTACCCGTCGGCCTCGCGCGGGAGGACGTGGTTGGCGTTGTGGTAGACCACGCCGTCGTTGCGCGGGTAGGGGAACGGGCCCCCGGCGCGGATGAGCGCGAGGGTCCGGCGGGTGGGGCCGTCGAGCGAGGACTCGGCGACCCAGCGCAGCCCGGACGCCGGGTCGGTCGCGCCGCCCGACGGGGTCGTCGACGAGGGGACGGACGCCGACGACGTCGCGCGGACCGAGGGTGACGAGGCACCCCCCGACCCGCGGGTGAGGACGACCGCGAGGACGACGACGAGCAGGCCGACGACGAGCGTGACGACCGCTCCCGTCCGGCCGCCCGCGACCGTCCGCCCGGCCATCAGCCCTGCGCCGTCAGCACCTCGAGCAGCGCGGACTCCAGGGACCGCGGTGCCTCGAACGCGTGCAGCTGCGCGATCCGCGCCCCCAGCGGGACGTCCTTCTCGAGCACCTCGAGCGCCTGCGCCTTGAGCACGTACGCGCACTGCGCGTCGTCGAGCACCCGCACGACGCGCGCCCGGACGTCGTCGCGCGGTCGGCGCGGGTCGGCGCCGATCCCGACGACCAGCCGCGACCCGGCGGGCACTGCGTCGACGACGACGCTCGTGCGCCCGTCGGCACGCCGTACGGCGGCCTCGACGGCCTCCCCGTCGACGCTGGCCGTCGCGGTCACCTCGGGCAGCCCGACGAAGGTCACGCTCCATCGGCGCTGCGCGGGCACGTACGGCGCCGCGATCCCCTCCACGGTCAGCTCGCCCGCGGCTTGGGCCCACACGATGGCCGTCCGCGTCACCCGCGACTCGTCGGTGCCGCCCCCGGTGCCGTCGTCCTCGACGAGCTCGTGCCGCCCGTCGGCGCCGACGACGACGAGGACCTCGACGTGCTCGGGGGCGACCGGGTCGTTGCCCGGGACCTCGTCCCCGTCGAGCGGCACGACCGCGCCGGCCGCCGCGAGGACGGGCACGGTGTCGAGGTCGCGGTGCAGGACGAGCCGGCGGTCGCCGTCGTACTGCTGACCGGTGAGCAGGTCGACCCACTCCCCCGGCGGCAGCCAGACCGGCACGGCGGCGCGCGTCGAGACCCGGTCGGCGGGCTCGGTGACGGCCGCGACGAGCAGCGCGTCACCGAAGCAGAACTGCTCCGGGTGCTCGTACGCCGCCCCCTCGTCCGGCCACCGGTGGTAGAGCGGCGTGACGAGCGGGACGCCCTGGGCGCGCGCGCGGTGGTTCATCGAGTGCAGGTAGGGCACCAGGCGCTGACGCAGTCTCAGGAAGCGGGTCTGGACGGCGGCGGCGTGCGGGCCGAAGGTCGCCGGCTCCTTGGTCATGAACGGGTTGGCCTGCGAGTGCAGCCGCAGGATCGGCGAGAAGCAGCCGAGCTGCACCCAGCGGGTCGCGAGCTCGTCGTCCTTGACCCCCTCCAGGTGGCCGCCGACGTCGTGGCTCCACCAGCCGTAGCCGATGTTCGCCGCGGTCGCGGTGAAGTACGGCTGGAAGGCGAGGGTCGCCCACGTGACGTAGGCGTCGCCGGAGAAGCCGACGGGGTAGCGGTGCGAGCCGGGGCCGGCGTACCGCGAGAAGGTCAGCGGGCGGCGGCCGTCGCGCGCGGCGGCGAGGAAGTGGACGTGGTTGAGCACCCACAGCGGGTCGACGCCGACGATCCGCGAGTGCGTGCCCTGCTGCCAGTCGACCCACCAGAAGTCGACGCCCTGGTCCTCGAGCTCGCGGTGCAGCACGTCGGTGTAGACCCGCATGAAGTCCCGGTCGGTCACGTCGAGCGAGATCGGCTCCCGCAGTCCCGGGTCGCGCCCGAGCGCGCGGGCCACGCGCTCGTAGGCCTCCTCGTGGGCGCGGACGCCGTCGGCCGGGTGGACGTTGAGGGTGACCCTCAGGCCGCGCCGGTGCACCTGCTCCAGGAACCGCTCGGGGTCCGGGAACAGCTCGCGGTCCCAGGTGTAGCCGGTCCACCCCGAGCCGTACGCCGGGTCGATGTCGACCAGGTGCCAGTCCATGTCGACGACGGCGACGCTGAAGGGCAGCCCCTCGGCGGCGAACCGGTCGAGCAGCTGCAGGTACGACGCCTCGGTGTACCGGTGGTAGCGGCTCCACCAGTTCCCGAGCGCCCACCGCGGCAGGACCGGCTGGTCACCGGACACGGCGTAGAGCGCCCGGACGGCGTCGGCGTGGTCGTGGCCGTAGGCGAAGACGTAGAGATCCTGGCGACCCTCTTCCCGGGACGCGACCCAGCCGTCGTCGCCCCAGACGAACGACGTCGAGTCGTCGATGACCGAGAAGCCTTGTCGCGAGACGACACCCGGCTCGAGCGGGATGGCGCCGTCGGCCCCGTCGAGGGTCCGGGCCGTGCCGCCGAGGTCGTGCGTCGGCTCGCCGTACCGCCAGGTGGAGTGGTACGACGTCACGCCGCCGAGGACCTCGACGAGCAGCCCGTGCGTGGTGAAGGGGCCCTTGTCGTACGTCAGCCGCACCCGGTCGGTCGAGACCTGGACCCGGTCACCCTCGTCGACGACGCGGAACTCGGGGACGGGCAGGCGGCGGCGCACCGCGAAGGTGGACGGCCGGTCCTCGAAACCCCCGTCCGGCGAGTGCTCGAGGCGCAGCAGGCCGTCGGTGAGGACGGTGACGCGCCAGGTGTCACCGGCGACGACGGCGGCCGGGTCGGCGAGCGCCTCGCTCGGGGGGTGGCTGACGGTGGGGGCGGGTGACGTCGACATCGCCCCCCACCCTAGGTCCGGGTCACGCGCGACACCCCACATGTTGCTGGCTCTGGACGTCGTGGTGCTGGTCCAGGAGCCGCAACATGTGGGGTGTCAGGCCGGTGAGCCCGTCATGCGTGGGCGGCGAAGGCGGCCTCGAGGATGTCCAGGCCCTCGGTGAGCAGGGCCTCGTCGGCGACCAGCGGCGGCAGGAAGCGGAACACGTTGCCGAAGGTGCCGCAGGTCAGGGTGACGAGGCCCTCGCGGTGGCACGCGGCGTTGATCGCCGCGGTCAGCTTGGCGTCCGGCGTCTTCGACGCGCGGTCGGTGACGAGCTCGATGGCGAGCATGGCGCCGCGGCCGCGGATGTCGCCGATCTGCTCGTGCTTGTCGGCCAGTGCCTCGAGCCGCGGGCGGAAGAGCCCCTCGATGGCGCGGGCGCGGCCGGCGAGGTCGTGTTCCTTCATCGTCGCGATCGAGCCCAGCGCGGCGGCGCAGGCGACGGGGTTGCCGCCGTACGTGCCGCCGAGGCCACCGGCGTGTACCGAGTCCATCAGCTCGGCCCGGCCGGTGACCGCCGCGAGCGGCAGGCCGCCGGCGATGCCCTTGGCGGTGGTGACGAGGTCGGGGACGACGCCCTCGTGGTCGCTGGCGAACCAGTCGCCGGTGCGGCAGAAGCCGGTCTGGATCTCGTCGGCGATGAAGACGATGCCGTGCTCACGGCACCAGTCGGCGACCTTGGCGACGAAGCCCGGCGCCGGGACGACGAAGCCGCCCTCGCCCTGGATCGGCTCGAGGATGACGGCCGCGGTGCGCTCCTCACCGACCTGGGCGTGGACCATCGCGGTGAACGCGGCGAAGGCCTCATCGGCGCACGCGTCGGCGCCACCGGCCCAGCGGTAGGGGTAGGCCATCGGCGCGCGGTAGACCTCGCCGGCGAACGGGCCGAACCCGTCCTTGTAGGGCATGTTCTTCGCCGTCAGCGCCATCGTGAGGTTGGTGCGCCCGTGGTACGCGTGGTCGAAGGCGACGACCGCGTCGCGGCCGGTCGCGTGCCGAGCCACCTTGATGGCGTTCTCGACGGCCTCGGCGCCGGAGTTGAAGAGGGCCGACCGCTTCTCGTGGGTGCCCGGGGTGAGCTCCGCGAGCTCCTCGCAGACCTGCACGTACTCCTCGTACGGCGTGACCATGAAGCAGGTGTGGGTGAAGTCGGCGACCTGCCGCTGCACCGCCTCGACGACCTGGGGCGCGCTGTTGCCGACGCTCGTCACGGCGATGCCGGCGCCGAAGTCGATGAGCTGGTTGCCGTCGACGTCGACGAGCACGCCGCCGGCCGCCTTCTCGATGTAGACCGGCAGGCCGGTGCTCACGCCGGCCGACACCGCCGCCCTCTTGCGGGCCTGGAGCGCCTCGCTGCGCGGGCCGGGGATGGCCGTGCGCAGCACGCGGCGCTGCTCGACACCGATGCTGGGGACGGCGCTCAGGGCGGGGGCGAGGGTGTCGGTCATGGGCCCAGCGTCCTCGCCCGCCGTCATGCTGTCCAATACCTGTTGCGCAGACCGTCCATGCCTGCGAGGCATCGCACGAGCCTCCGGCGAGGCATGATCGCCCCATGGAGCTGCGTCACCTGCGCTATCTCATCGCCGTCGCCGACGCGGGCTCCCTCAGCGCGGCCGCCTCGCGCGTGCACGTCACCCAGCCCTCGCTGTCGCGCCAGATGCGGGCGCTCGAGCGGGAGCTCGGGGTGGGGCTCTTCTCCACCACGCAGCGCTCGACGCAGCTGTCGGCCGCCGGCCGCCGGTTCCTCCCCTTCGCCCGCGACCTCGTGGCGCGCGCCGACGCGGCGGTCGCCGCCGCCCACACCCTGGCGTCCGGCCGGCTCGAGCACCTGACCATCGCCGCCCCGGGCACGACGCTCACCGACGTCATCGCGCCCTTCCTCGCCCTGCTCGAGGAGGACGACCCCATGCCGACGGTGTGGGAGGAGCTGCCGGTCAGCGTCTACGCCGCCCTGCCGCGCGGGGCCGATCTGGCGATCGGGACGACGCCGCCCGCGCCGCACCTCGCGTCGGTGGCCCTGGCCGACCTGCCGGTGTGGGCCTACGTGCGCGGCGACGACCCCTGGGCCGGCCGGTCCGACGTCGGCCTCGGCGAGCTGGTCTCGCGCGACCTGCTCCTGCTCTCCGGCGACTTCCACCCGCGGCGGGCCCTCGACCAGGCGCTGGGCCGCAGCGGCCGGGCGTACGAGTCGGTGGTCGAGGTGGGGACGCCGGAGGTGGCCCAGGCGCTGGCGGCCGCCGGCCGAGGCGTCGCCGTGCTGTCCGACGACCCCCGTTTCGGTCTGCGGCCCCTGCGCATCACCGCGGCGGACGGCCCGGTGCACATCAGCCTGTACGCCGCGTGGCAGCGCGACCACCACGCCGCCGCGACCCTGGAGGCGCTGGCCGAGCGGCTGACCGCCTTCTGCGTGGAGCGCTACGGGCCCGAGGTGGCCCCCGCGCTCAGCCGACGGTGACGGTGAAGGTCTCCTGGTCCTTCGCCCCCACCTGGTCGACGACCTCGAGCGTGAAGCGGTAGGTGCCGGGCACGCCGGGGGTGCCGATCAGCGCGGTGGCCGTGGTGCCCTGGACGGTGGGGCCGGTCAACCCGGTCGGGATGCTCCCGGCGACGACCGTCCAGCGCACCGGGGTGGGGGTGGCGCCGCTGCCGGTCGTGGTGTCGCAGCCGGTCGTCTCGACGTAGAAGGCCGTCGGCCGGCCGGCGGGGAGGACCACCGGGGCGCGGGGGGTGATGACGCACGAGCCGGTGGGCGGTGCGGGGACCGGCGGGACGGGCGACACCGACGGCGTGCACCCGGTCAGGGCGACCGTGGCCGTCGGGGTCCCACCGCCGTCCGAGACGGTGACCCGGCAGTCGGGGGCCCTGAAGCCCGACGCCTCGACGCGGTAGGAGCCGGATCGGTCGGCGCGGGCGCCGGCGATGCTCGTGGTGGAGCGCGCGACGACGTACGAGCCGGGTTGGGCGCGGCCTTCGACGCGCAGCGACGTCGCGACGAGGGAGCCGCGGGTGGCGGTGACCGCGCAGGCCGGGCCGGCCGACAGGGTCGGCCCGACGACGCCGAGGAGGAGGAGGGCGGCCACTGCGGCAGCGGGACGGGGGATCGACGGGTGGGACATGGGGGGCTCCTGGGGGGTGGGACTCGCCGGCGGAGGGCGGCACCCGCTCGGCGGGTCGTCGTCGTCCAGTGCCTCGACGCTAGGAGCGATCCCGGGGCACGAGCCATCGCACCAACGTCCTACGACCTCCCGCGGTCCTCGCCCGGACCACTCGTCCCGGATCGCGGCACCCGTCCGTCCAGGAGCGGCTGGTCGGGGTCCCACCGGGTGCCGTCGCGCTCGTCCTGCCGCTTGCGGGCGAGGGCCGACAAGGCCTCGAGGACCACCCGGTTGGCCAGGGCCGCGGTGATGTCGGCGTGGTCGTAGGGCGGGGACACCTCGACGACGTCGATGCCGACGACCGGCAGCTCGAGGCACAGCCGCCGTACGGCGTCGAGCAGCTGCCGGGCACTCAGCCCGCCCGGCTCCGGCGTGCCGGTGCCCGGCGCGTGGCCGGGGTCGCACACGTCGATGTCGACGGAGAGGAACACGCCGTCGCACTCGTCGGTGGCGATCCACGAGGCCTCGGTGAGGCAGTCGTCGAGCCCGCGGCGGACGATCTCGGTCATCTCGAACGACCGCATCGACTGCCCCGCCATCCAGTCCAGCGTCTCCGGCGGCGGCCAGTAGCCGCGCAGCCCGACCTGGAGGAAGCGGTCGCCGCGCAGCGCCCCGGAGTCGATGAGCCGGCGCATCGGCTGGCCGTGGCCCCACAGCGACCCGAACTCGATGTCGCCGGTGTCGGCGTGCGCGTCGAAGTGGATCATCGACACCCGGCCGTGGCCGAGGACGTTGGCCACGCCCTTGGCGTCGGGGTAGGCGATCGAGTGGTCACCGCCGAGGACGACCGGGATCGCCCCGGCGCGCGTCACCTTCTCGACGGCCGCCTCGAGCGCGGGCAGCGCGACCTCGATGTCGCCGGAGTACATCTCGACGTCGCCGGCGTCGACGACGCGCAGGTCGCGCAGCCCGTCGGTGCGCAGCGCCAGCGAGGGCCGCGACCCGTCGTGCGGCAGGTAGTCGGTCATCCGGATCGCCTGCGGCCCGAAGCGGGTGCCGGGGCGGTGCGACGTGCCGCCGTCGAAGGGCGCGCCGAGGACCACGACGTCCGCGTCGGCGTACGACGCCGGGTCGTCGAGGTCGCAGCGGTCGACGCCGAGGAAGGTGATGTCCGGCCCGAACTGGGCGCCGTACCGGGTCACGGGGTGCGGTCCTCCATCCCCCACGGGGAGCCGTAGCCCTCGGGCTTGGGAGCCGCCAGCAGCTCGAGGAACGGCACGGCGTCGAAGGCCTCGGGACCCTTGACCCCGGCGCCGGACCACACCCCGGTCGCGAGCAGCTCGAGCGCGACGACCGGGTTGACGGCCGTCTGCCAGACGACGCACTGGGCGCCGTACTCGCGCATCGTCTCCTCGTTGTCGGACACGTGGTAGAGGTACGTCGCGCGCGGCGCGCCGTCCTTCCCCTTCCCGGTCACCATCAGCCCGGCGCACGTCTTCCCGGTCATCATCGGGCCGATGGTCGCCGGGTCGGGCAGGACGGCGGCGACGACGTCGCGCGGCGAGACCTGCACCCCCTTGACGCTCACCGGGTCCGTGCGGTCCAGACCGAGCGTGCGCAGGGTCTTGAGGATGGTGATGAGCTCCTCACCGAGGCCGTACTTGAAGGTCACCCGCTCGGCGTCGACCCAACGCGGCATGAGGAGCACCTCCTCGTGCTCGACGTGCACGCACTCGACCGGGCCGATGCCCTCGGGGAAGTCGAAGACCTCGGGCTCGCTGAAGGCCGGCAGCGTAAAGAACCCTGCCTCGACGTCGCCACCGGCGGCGTCGGCGCGCGCCTTCTCCCACACCACGGGCGGGTTGAGGCACTCCTCGATGATCGTCCACATCGAGAAGCCCGGCGCGAACGTCTCGTTGCCGTCGGCGTCGCGGACGGCGAGGTTGGCGCCGTCGCGGGTGCCGAGCTCCTCGATGTGGGAGAAGAGGTGGTCGGCGGCGTACCGGGCGAAGACGTCGGACAGGCCCGGCTCGACGCCGATCCCCAGCAGCGCCAGGCCTCCCGAGGCCTCCCACTCCCCCGCCATCGCCAGCTGCTCGTCGCCGAGCTTGACGTGCGCCTTCTCGTACGGCGCCTCGGGGTGGCGCTGCGAGAGGCTCATCGCCATGTCGAGGTACGACGCCCCGGCGGCGAGGGCCCCGCGGTAGATCGGCATGACGAACCGCGGGTCGACCGCGTTGAAGACGTGGGTCGCGCCGTGCTCCTTCGCCAGGGCGGCGACGGCCGCCTCGTCCGAGGCGTCGACCTGCGCGGCGACGAGCCGGGTCTCGCCGGCCCGGCGGGCGGCGGCCGCCGCGACGGTGGCCCGCGCCCGGGACAGGTCGTAGTCGGCGACGACCCACGCCTCGAAGAAGCCGCGCTCGACGGCGATGCGCGCGGCGGCGTCGCCGACGCCGCCTGCGCCGATCATGAGGACTCGCATGGTGGTGGTGCCTCTCAGGTCTCGATCAGCTCTGGATGTTGGCCATGACGTGCTTGACCCGCGTGTAGTCCTCGAAGCCGTACATCGACAGGTCCTTGCCGTAGCCGCTGTGCTTGAAGCCGCCGTGCGGCATCTCGGCGACGAGCGGGATGTGCGTGTTGATCCACACGCAGCCGAAGTCGAGGGCCTTGGACATCCGCATGGCCCGGCCGAAGTCCTTGGTCCACACGGAGGACGCCAGGCCGTACTCGACCCCGTTGGCCCAGGCGAGCGCCTCGGCCTCGTCGGAGAAGCGCTGGACGGTGATGACGGGCCCGAAGACCTCGTCGCGGACGATCTCGTCGCCCTGGTGCAGGCCGGAGACGACGGTGGGCTCGAGGTAGTACCCGTCGCCGAGCGCCGTGGCGCGCGTGCCCCCGGCGCCGACCGACGCGTGGTCGGGCAGCCGGTCGAGGAACCCCTGGACCTTGTCCAGCTGCATCCGGCTGTTGACCGGGCCGAGCAGCGCGTCCTCGTCGTCGGGCAGGCCGAGCTTGGCCTGGCTGCGGGCGTACTCCGACAGCGCGCCGACGAAGTCGTCGTGGATGCCGGGGGCGGCGAGCACCCGGGTCGCGGCGGTGCAGTCCTGCCCGGCGTTGAAGTAGCCGGCCACGGCGATGCCCTCGACCGCGGCCTCGAGGTCGGCGTCGTCGAAGACGACGACCGGCGCCTTGCCGCCCAGCTCGAGGTGGACGCGCTTGAGGTCGTGGCTGGCCGACTCGGCGACCTGCATGCCGGCTCGCACGGACCCGGTGATGGCGACCAGCGCCGGCGTCGGGTGCTCGACGACGGCGCGGCCGGTGTCGCGGTCGCCGGTGACGACGTTGAGGGTGCCCGGCGGGAGGAACTCGGCGGCGATCTCGGCCAGCAGCAGCGTCGTCTCCGGCGTCGTGTCGGCCGGCTTGAGGACGACCGTGTTGCCGGCGGCGAGGGCCGGCGCGATCTTCCAGACCGCCATCATCATCGGGTAGTTCCAGGGCGTGACCTGGCCGACGACGCCGATCGGCTCGCGCCGGATCCACGACGTGTGGCCCTGGAGGTACTCCGCGGACGCGCGGCCCTCGAGGACGCGGGCGGCCCCGGCGAAGAAGCGCAGCTGGTCGACCATCGGCGGCACCTCCTCGCTCGCGGTGAGCGCGAAGGGCTTGCCGGTGTTCTGCGCCTCGAGGCGCACGAAGTCGTCGGCCCGCGCCTCGATCGCGTCGGCGAGCTTGAGCAGGGCCTGCTGGCGCTCGCTCGGGGTGGTCCGGCCCCACGTCCCGAACGCGCGGGAGGCGGCGCCGTACGCCCGGTCGACGTCGGCGGCCCCCTCGACGGGGGCGGTCGCGACGACCCGGCCCGTGGACGGGTCGACGACGTCGGCGCGGGCGTCGGACAGCGAGTCGACGTACTGCCCACCGACGAAGCTGCGCAGGGTGCGGGGCGCGCCCGCGGGGGACGGGGTGGACGGCGACGTCATGGGGGGACAGTACCCCGACCGACGGCCTTCCCGGCAGGTCCGGGCGGTGGTTTTCCTCTCTCACGGGGCACTTCACCCGCGATTGTCGAAATTCCTCGGCTCCGTGACGACGGAATCCGTCATCCCTCGGCTAGGGTGCGCAGGGTGACCACAGCCGCTCGCGACCCTCGCCCGCAGCTCGACGACACCGCCAAGCGGATCATCGAGCTGCTCCAGGAGGACGGCCGTCAGCCCTACGTCACCATCGCCAAGGCGGTGGGGCTGTCCGAGGCCGCCGTCCGCCAGCGCGTGCAACGGCTGCTCGACGCCGGCGTCATCCAGATCGTCGCCGTCAGCGACCCGCTCCAGCTCGGCTTCAGCCGCGAGGCGATGGTCGGCATCCGCACCAGCGGTGACCCGAACATCGTCGCCGAGGCCCTCAACGACATGAACGACGTGACGTACGTCGTCGCCACGGCCGGCAGCTACGACCTGCTCGCCGAGGTGGTCTGCGAGGACGACGACCACCTCCTCGAGCTGGTCAGCCGTCGCATCCGCGCCCTCCCGGGCGTGGTCTCCACCGAGCTGTTCGTCTACCTCAAGCTCCACAAGCAGCACTACAACTGGGGAACCCGATGACCACGACACCGACCACCACCCCGGCGGCGACGACCCACCAGGGCAGCGCCGCCCCGACCGCCGGCACGCTCGGCTCGACCCCCCGCGGGACGTCGTACGCCGACGCGGCGCGCGACCACCTGTGGGGCCACTTCACCCGCCACTCGGTCTACGAGCCCACGAGCGAGGGGGGCCTCGGCCTCGACGTGCCGCTCATCGTGCGCGGCGAGGGACACCGGATCTGGGACGACCGCGGCCGCGAGTACATCGACGGCCTCGCCGGGCTCTTCGTCGTCCAGGTCGGCCACGGCCGCGAGGAGCTCGCCCAGGCCGCGGCCCGCCAGGCCAGGGAGCTCGCCTTCTTCCCGCTGTGGTCCTACGCGCACCCCAAGGCGGTCGAGCTGGCCGAGCGCCTGGCGCACTACGCGCCCGGGGACCTCAACCGGGTCTTCTTCACCACGGGCGGCGGCGAGGCCGTCGAGAGCGCGTGGAAGCTGGCCAAGCAGTACTACAAGCTGGTCGGGAAGCCGAGCAAGCACAAGGTGATCAGCCGCTCGGTGGCCTACCACGGCACCCCGCAGGGTGCCCTGTCCATCACCGGCATCCCCGGGGCCAAGCAGCCCTTCGAGCCGCTCGTGCCCGGCGCGTTCAAGGTGCCGAACACCAACCAGTACCGCGCTCCCGAGCACCTGCGCGACGACCCGAAGGCCTTCGGGCTGTGGGCGGCCGAGCGGATCGCCGAGGCGATCGAGTTCGAGGGCCCCGACACCGTCGCGGCCGTCTTCCTCGAGCCGGTGCAGAACTCCGGCGGCTGCTTCCCGCCGCCGCCCGGATACTTCCAGCGCGTGCGCGAGATCTGCGACGAGTACGACGTCCTGCTCGTCTCGGACGAGGTCATCTGCGCCTTCGGCCGGATCGGCGGGATGTTCGCGTGCGAGGACCTCGGTTACGTGCCGGACATCATCACCTGCGCCAAGGGGATGACCTCCGGCTACTCCCCCATCGGCGCGATGATCGCCAGCGAGCGGCTCTTCGAGCCGTTCCGCCGCGGGACGACGTCGTTCCCGCACGGCTACACCTTCGGCGGCCACCCGGTCTCGGCGGCCGTCGCGATGGAGAACCTCGACATCTTCGAGCGCGAGGGCCTCAACCAGCACGTGCGGGAGCAGGCCCCGGCCTTCCGGCGCTCGCTCGAGACGCTGCTCGACCTGCCGATCGTCGGCGACGTGCGCGGCGAGGGCTTCTTCTACGGGATCGAGCTGGTCAAGGACAAGGCGACCCGGGAGACCTTCGACGACGCCGAGTCCGAGCGGCTGCTGCGCGGCTACCTCTCGCGGGCGCTCTTCGACGCGGGCATCTACTGCCGCGCCGACGACCGTGGCGACCCGGTGGTCCAGCTCGCGCCGCCGCTGACCATCGGGCCGGCCGAGTTCGCCGACATCACGCAGCGGCTGCGCTCGGTGCTCGAGGGCGCGTCCGCCCACCTGTGAGCACCCGGCCGCTCTGGTGGGAGGGCCTCGCGCCCTCCCCCAGGAGGCCGGCGCCCGCCGCCGACGACACCTGCGACGTGGTCGTCGTCGGCGGCGGCCTCACCGGCCTGTGGACCGCGTGGCACCTGCTCCGCCTCGACCCCTCGCTCGACGTGCGGGTCCTCGAGGCCGAGCACGTCGGGTACGGCGCCAGCGGCCGCAACGGCGGCTGGGCCTCGGCGCTCTACCCGGTCTCGCTCGACCGGGTGGCGCGCGAGAGCGGGGCCGCGGCGGCCCGTGACCTCGGCGCCGCGCTGCGCGGGTCCGTGGACGACCTCGGCGCGATCGCTGCTCAGGAGGACATCTCCTGCGACTACACCAAGGGCGGCACCGTCGTCGTCGCGCGTGGGGCGGCCCAGGTGACCCGCGGCCGCGCCGACGTCGAGCACGACGTCCGCTGGGGTCTGCCGACCCGCTGGCTCGGCGCCGGCGAGGCGCGCGAGCGGCTGCGCGCCCGGGGCGTGGACGGGGCGTCGTACAGCCCGGACTGCGCGCGGGTGCAGCCCTTCTCGCTCGTCACCGGTCTCGCCGCGGCGGTCGAGCGGCGGGGCGGCCGCGTGCACGAGTCGACCCGGGTCACCGGGCTGCGACCGGGCTCGGTGACGACCGCCGACGGCGTCGTCCTGCGCGCCCGGCACGTGCTGCGCGCCACCGAGGCGTGGACGCCCACCCTGCCCGGGCACCGGCGCGACGTCGCCCCCGTCTACTCGCTGGTCGTCGCGACCGCGCCGCTGCCCGCCGACGCGTGGGCGCAGGTCGGGCTCGCGCAGCGCGAGACGTTCTCCGAGCACCGGCACCTCGTCGTCTACGGCCAGCGCACGGCGGACGACCGGCTCGTGTTCGGCGGCCGCGGGACGCCGTACCACTGGGGGTCCTCGGTGCGGCCCGCCTTCGAGGACGAGCCGGGCGTGCACGCCGCGCTGCGCTCCACCCTGCTCGAGCTGCTGCCGGGCCTGCCCCGCGACACCGCCTTCACCCACGCCTGGGGCGGGGCCCTCGGCATCGCGCGCGACTGGCACCCGTCGGTGCGGCACGACCCCACCACCGGCCTCGGCAGCGCCGGCGGCTACGTCGGCGACGGCGTGGCCCTGGCCCAGCTGGCCGGGCGGGCCCTCGCCGAGCTCGTCGCGGGGCGCCCGGGCCGGGCGGCGCGACTGCCCTTCGTCGGCCACCGGCCGCCGCCGTGGGAGCCGGAGCCGCTGCGCTGGCTGGGGGTCGGTGCCGGGCTGCGTCTGGCGTCCCTGGCCGACGCCGAGGAGGCGCGCAACGGTCGGCCGGCCCGGCTCGGCGCCCTGCTCGGCCGCCTCACCGGGCACTGAGCCCGGGCTCGACTCGCGGTCCGGGCCCGGTGGGTGGACGGTGAACCCATGCGCCGTCGCCTGCTCCCCACGCTGATCGCCGGGCTCACCGCCCTCACCGCCCTCGTCACCGCTGCCCCGACCTCCACCGCCGCCACCGGCGACTGGCCGACGGACCACGGCGACAACCTGCGCTCCGGCCACATCGCCGGCACCGCGTCGTACACCTCGCTGCGCACGGGCTGGACCCGCTCGCTCGACGGCGCCGTCTACGGCTCGCCGATCGTCATCGGCGGGCGGGTCGTCGTCGCGACCGAGAACAACACCGTCTACTCGATCGATCCGACGACGGGGGCGGTGCGCTGGTCGCGGCACCTGCGCAGCGCCATCACCGACACGTCGGTCCTCGCCTGCCCCGGCTCGATCTCCCCGACCGGCATCACGAGCACCCCGGCGTACGACCCCGTCACCGGGCGCATCTTCGTGGTCACCGTCACGAGCTCACCGAGCACCGGCGTCACCCACGAGCTGTGGGCGCTGCGCCCCGGCGACGGCGTCCCGGTGCTCGACAAGCGCGTGGAGGTGCCCGGCACCGACCCCCGCGCGCAGCAGCAGCGCGCCGCGCTCGCCGTCGACCGCGGCAACGTCTACGTCGCCTTCGGCGGCCTGGCCGGCGACTGCGGCAGCTACAAGGGCGCCGTCCTGTCGCTCTTCGCGAACGGCGCCTCCGGCGGGGTCGCGTACGTCGTGCCGACCGCCCGCGAGGCGGGGATCTGGGCGCCGGGCGGCCCCGTGGTCGCGGCCGACGGCACCGTCTTCGTCGCCGTGGGCAACGGGGCCTCGACGAGCGGCGCCTACGACCGCAGCGACTCGGTCACCCGGCTGACCGGGCGGATGGGCGTGGTCGACTGGTTCGCCCCGACCTCGTGGGCGAGCGACAACGCGCGCGACCTCGACCTGGGGTCGATGACGCCGGCGCTGACGAGCAACGGCATGGTCCTCCAGGTCGGCAAGTCCGGCACCGGCTACACGGCGCGGGCGGGGCACCTCGGCGGCATCGGGGGACAGCTGGCCACCGCGTCGCTCTGCCCGTCGTACGGCGTCTCGGCCGTCACGGGGACGACGGTCTACCTGCCCTGCACCACCGGTGTCACCCGCGTCGACGTCGACGCCGCCGGGGGCATCCACCGCGGGTGGACGCAGGGGTCCGTCACCGGCTCCCCCGTGGCCGGACCGGGGGCGCTCTACGCGATCGGCAACGGCAGGCTCCTCGCCCTGGCCGGCGGCACGGGCGCGGTCCTCGGGAGCATCGCGGTGCCGACGGCCAGCCGCTTCGCCACCCCCGCCCTGTCGGGGAACCGCGCGTTCGTCGGCACGCTGTCGGGCGTGACGTCGGTGCTCGTCGGCTGAGCTCAGCGCGCGCCGGCGAGCTGGAAGACGAGCGCCAGCAGGAGGATCACGGGGACGGACGCGAAGGTGCTGACGAAGATCGCGTCCCGGGCCAGCAGCAGCCCCCGGTTGTAGCGGTTGGCGTAGGTGAAGACGTTCTGCGCGGTCGGCAGGGCGGCGGTGACGGCTGCCGCGAAGAGGGCGTGGCCGCGCAGGCCGACCACCCCCCAGCCCACGGCGACGGCCGCTGCGGGCTGGACGAGCAGCTTGAGCGCGACCACGGTGCCCACGTGCCCCCACGACCCGCCGGCCCCCGGGAGCGGCCCGAGCCGCAGCGCGATCCCGAAGGCGACGAGCATCGCCGGCACCGCCATGTCGCCGAGCAGCGTGACGGGCTGCAGGACGAGCGCCGGCACGTGGTCGCGCACGAGCGAGACGAGGATGCCGAGGAGCGCGCCGACGGTGATCGGGTTGCGCAGCACCCGTCCGAGGCTGCGACCCAGCGTGGGGCGGACGCCGCGGGCGTCCGCGTCGAGCAGGGCCATGACGACCGGGGTGATGACGAGCAGCTGCATGAGCAGCGTCGGGGCCATGAGCGAGACGTCGCCGAGCACGTAGAGCGCGATGGGGATGCCGAGGTTGCCGGCGTTGACGTACGACGCGCACAGCGCCCCGATGACGCTCTCCCCCAGCGGCATCGGCCAGAGGCGGCGGGTGAGGACGACGTACAGCGCGACGGTGACCACGACGCTCGCGAGCGAGGAGAGGAGGTTCGCCGAGAGCACCGCCGAGATCGGCGTGCGGGCCATCACCGTCAGCAGCAGCGCGGGTGAGGCGACGTAGAAGGCGAGCCGGCTGAGGACGTTCTGCGCGGTGGTGTCGAGCACCCGCAGGTGCGCGAGCAGCCACCCGACCGCGACCACCGCCGCGATCGTCGCGAACCCCTCGAGCACCCCGACCACGACGCGATCCTGACAGGGCGGGCGGGACGGTGGGCCGGGCGGTCGCCCAGCGGGACGCGGACGCATCGGGCACCATGACCGCGTGCGAGCCCTGACCCCCGACCTGGACCCCGTCGGCGTCGCGGAGATCGACCGCCGGCTGGCCGCGGTCGCGGTCGAGCACGCGGTGACGGTGCCCTGGGCGGTCGAGAGCGGCAGCCGCGCGTGGGGCTTCCCCTCACCGGACAGCGACGACGACTGCCGCTTCCTCTACGTGCGCCCGCTCGAGGTCTACGCCTCGCCGTGGCCGCGACGCGACGTCGTCGAGACCCCCCTCGACGCGGTGTTCGACGTGTCGGGGTGGGACCTGGCCAAGGCGGTCCGGCTCGCCGCGCGGGGCAACGCGACGGTCGGCGAGTGGCTGCGCTCGCCGATCGTCTACGACGGCGACCCGGCCTTCCGCGACCGCATGCTCGCGCTGGTCGGGGAGGTCGCCGACCGTGCGGCGCTGGCCCGGCACTACCGGCACGTCGGCGCCCAGCAGTGGGACCGCTGCGGAGCCGGCGACGCCGAGGTCGCCCGCCTCAAGGGCGTCCTCTACGCGCTGCGCCCGGCGGCCACCTTGCACTGGATGAGCGGGCACGCCGGCCTCCCGCCGATGAACCTCCAGGAGCTTCTCGCCGAGGCCCCGCCGGACGGCGACGTGCTCGAGGCCGTGGCCGAGCTCGTGGAGGCCAAGTCCCGCACCCGCGAGGTCGGCGACGGGCGGGTCGCCGCCCCCGTGCGCCGGTTCGTGCAGGAGTGGCTGTCCGGTGCGGACCCCGCGCTACCCCGCGACGCCCGACCCGCCGACGACGTGGTCACCCGCGCGGAGGCCGGGTTCCTCACGCTGGTGCGGGAGTTCGGGCCGCGCTGAGACGGCGCCGCATCAGGGTGGGGTCAGGCCCGCGCGTCGACGTACACCCACCGGCCACCGCGGCGGACGAAGTCGCTCACCTCGTGCAGGACCTCGGTGCCGCCGAGGACGAGGTGCCGCGCCTCGAACTCGACGGTGCCGCTCGCGTCGTCGGGCCCGCCGGCCTCCGTGCCGAGGACGCGCAGCCCGACCCACTCGAGCGTGGGGATGCGCAGGTCCGTCGGGCGCGTGCGCGGGTGCCAGGTGCGCACGAGGTGGCCGACGTCGCCGACCGCGTAGGCCGTGTACCGGGAACGCATCGTCGCCTCCGCCGTCGGCGCCGGCTCCCCCGCGAGGTAGGGGCCGCAGCACGCGCCGTACGGGCGGGCGGTGCCGCAGGGGCAGGGGTCGGTCGGGGCCGGTGGGGTGCTCGACACGGGCGCCACGGTAGCGGCCCCGGTCGCGGGGCTCCGTACGATGCGCTCGTGGAGATCCACGACCCGGCCGTGCTCGCCCGGTGGCTTCAGGCGCGGAAACCGTTGGCGGGCCTGCGGTTGCAGGACCTCGACCTCACGCCGTGCACGGACGCGCTGCTCGCCGTGACGCACGCGCACGGCCTCGTCGTCCTCGGCGGGGTCGTCCCGACCGCGGTCGGCGACCACCTGCGCGCCGCCGGCGCGGTCGTCTTCCCGGCCGCGCCCGAGGCGCCGGTCGACGTCTACCGGGGCCGGCTCTACACCGCCGACGAGCTCTACGCCGGGCTCGAGCGCGGGTACGACGCCACGCCCGACGCCCGCGCGTACCGCTGGTCGCGCGACCGCCGGCTCGAGCGCGACGCCTACGCGACGCTGCTGCGGGCCATCCACGACGACTCGGTCACCGACGCGCTCGACGAGTGGGCCGACGGGCTGCCCGTCGTCGGCGTCATGGGCGGGCACGCCGCCGACCGCGGCAGCGCCGGCTACCGCGACGCGGCCCGGCTCGGCCACCGGCTCGCCGGGGCCGGGTACGTCGTCGCCACCGGCGGCGGTCCCGGCGCGATGGAGGCGGCGAACCTCGGTGCGGCCGCGGCCGACGAGGTGCGCCTGGAGGACGCCGTACGGCGGCTCGCGGCAGTGCCGTCGTTCCTCCCGGACGTCGCGGCGTGGGCGCGGCTGGCGCTGCAGGTGCGTGACGCGGTGGGGCCGGCGACGGGGCGGACGTCGCTCGGGATCCCGACGTGGTTCTACGGGCACGAGCCGCCGAACGTCTTCGCCCAGGGCGTCGCCAAGTACTTCTCCAACGCGATCCGCGAGGACGGGCTGCTGGCCCGCGCGACCGCCGGCGTCGTCGTGATGCCCGGTGCGGCGGGCACGGTGCAGGAGGTCTTCCAGCTGGCGACGCGGCTCTACTACGCGACGCCCGCCACGGCGCTCGCGCCGCTGGTCCTCGTCGACCCCGAGCACTGGGAGCGGCGGCTGCCCGTCGCGCCCCTGCTGGCCGCCCTGGGCGCCGGGCGGTCGCTGGGCGACGTCGTCCACGTGGTCGGGGACGTCGACGCGGCGGTCGACGTCCTCGCGCGGACGTCGCCGCCGCCCTCCTGAGGGGTCAGCGCCCGAGCAGCGGCGCCACGTCGAAGTGCGCGGTCTCCTCGTCGGCGACCCGGCGCACGACCTCGTCGACGAAGCCGTCGGGGACGTGGACCCCCGCCTCCGAGAGCCCCTTCTCGAGCTCCTCGCGCACGGTGTCCTCGGTGGCGCCGTCCTGCCAGGAGACGATGCGGTCGACGACGGCCTGCACCGCCTCCACCTGGGCGGGACGGTCCTGGCCGGGTAGGTCGTTGGTGTCGCTCATGGGGTCACCGTGCCCATTCCGCCCATGTCCGAACACAGGAAACCCCACATCGGCGTCGGGTCCGGAGCGGCCTGACGTGGGGTTTCCTGTGCTCGGTCAGGCGGGGGTGGGGGCGAGCAGGCGGCGGACGACGTCGGCGACGGTCACCACGCCCCGTACGGCGTCCTGCCCCTCGCCCGGCTGCCCCCCGCCGTCGGAGACGACGACGAGGTGGGTGCCCGTGGCGCGCATCCGGGCGAGCACCTCGATGACCGGGGCGTCGGCCGGCTCGCGGACGAGGGGGCGGGCGACGGCGGCGACCGGCTCGTCCTCGCCGAGGACGAGGGTGTCCCGCACGTGGACCAGACCCGTGAGCCCCTCGCCGTCGGCGAGCAGGATGCGCAGGTGACCGGTGCGCAGCGCGGCCTCGCGGACCTCGCGCACGCGGGCGCCCTCGGGCACGGTCGTCAGCGCGCCCGGGCGGACCAGCTCGCCGAGGGTGAGCTCGGCGAGCGCGAGCGCCTCGGTGAGCCGGCCGGAGTCGCCCGCGTCGAGCGTGCCGACCTCGGCCGAGTGCTCCACGAGGTGCCGCAGGGTCTGCGGGTCGCGGCCGGACACGGCCTCGTCGACCGGCTCGACCCCGACCCGGCGCAGGCACGCGTTGGCGGCCTCGTTGAGCAGGACGAGCAGCGGTCGCGACACGGCCATGAAGGCGCGCATCGGGAGCGCGAGCATGATGGCCGACCGCTCGGGGTGGGCGATGGCCCACGACTTCGGGGCCATCTCGCCGACGACGAGGTGCAGGAAGGTGACGACGACGAGCGCGAGGACGAACCCGACGGTGTCGGCGACCCACGCCGGGGCGCCCCAGCCGGCGATGACGGGCGTGAGCCAGTCGTGCACGGCCGGCTTGGTCACCGCGCCGAGGGCCAGCGTGCAGACGGTGATGCCGAGCTGCGAGCCGGCGAGCAGCACGGTCAGCTCCTGCGAGCTGCGCAGCGCGGCGCGGGCCGAGCGGCTGGTGGCCGCCGCCTCGGCGATCCGGTGCCGGCGCGCGGCGAGCAGGGCGAACTCGACGGCGACGAAGAACGCCGACAGCGCGATGAGCGCCACCGTGGCGACGAGGACGAGCACCCCACCCATCACCGCTCACCCCCCGCGGTCGCGGCGCCGTCGGGCGTCGTGACCACCGCCGCAGCGGCGGTCGGCTCGGCCCACGAGACCCGCACCGTCGCGGGGACGTGGCTGGCGACGTCGACCACCTCGAGCCGGACCACCGGGCCGCGGCCGTCCTCGAGCAGCTCCTCACCGTCGGGCTCGAGCTCGAGCTCGACGGCGTCACCGGGCTCGGGCAACCGCCCGTGCCGCGCGATGACGAGCCCGGACACGGTCTCCCAGTCGCCGCGCGGCAGGTCGCGGCCGAGGCCCCGCTCGACCTCGTCGAGCGGGGTGTCCCCGGCGACCAGCCACTCCCCCTCGACGGGGACGGCGACGGACGGCTCGGCGCCGGCGGCGAGGTCGTGCTCGTCGGGCACCTCGCCGACGAGCTCCTCGGCGAGGTCCTCGAGGGTGAGGATGCCGTCGAAGCCGCCGTACTCGTCGACGACGCAGGCCAGCTGCTCGCGCCGCGAGACGAGCTCGCCGAGCGCGTCCGGCAGGGTCATCAGGCCGGCGACGACGGTGGCCGGACGCATGAGGTCGGCCGCCGTCGCGCCCTCACGGGCGGCGAGGACGTCGTGCAGGTGCACGACGCCGACGACCTGCTGCCCCTCGTCGACCACGGGGTAGCGCGAGTGGCCGGTCGCCATCTGCGTGCGCACCTCGGCGAGCGTGGCGGTCGGGGGCAGGACGTCGACCCGGTGGCGCGGCACGACGGCGTGCTCGACGTCGCGGGTCGGGAAGTCGATGACGCGGTCGAGCAGCACGCCGAGGTCGGCGGGCAGGTCACCGCTCTCCTGCGAGGCGCGGACGATGTGCTCGAGGTCGCGGGCGGAGACGGCCTGCTCGACGTCGTGCACGGGCTCGATGCGCAGCAGCCGCAGGAGCGCCTCGGACGACGCGTCGAAGACCGTGACCAGCCAGCCGGCGAGCGTGAGGTAGAGCGAGGTCGAGCGGGCCAGGGCGCGCGCGACCGGGTCGGGCCGGGCGATGGCGAGGTTCTTCGGGACCAGCTCACCGAAGAGCATCTGGACGACCGTGGACACGAGCAGGGCGAGGACGGTGCCGACGGTGATGCCGACCGCCTGCGGCACGCCGACGCCCCCGAGCAGGGTGCCCAGCGACGCCCCGATGAGCGGCTCGGCGACGTACCCGACGAGCAGCCCCGTGACGGTGATGCCCAGCTGGGCCCCGGACAGCATGAACGAGGTCCGCTTCGTCACCTGCAGCGCGCGCTCGGCGGCGCGGTCCCCGGCGGCCGCCTGCGCCGCGAGGCGGGAGCGGTCGACGGTCATGAAGGCGAACTCCTGCGCCACGAACCAGCCGGTCGCCACGGTGATGAGGACGACGACGAGCAGGCCCAGCAGGAGGGTGAGCAGTGCACTCAACGGCCACTCACCTGCCTCGTCCAGCCCGCGCTCGGCGCGGGCGACTCGGGTCGGCGGGTGGCCTTCGGACTGTCGGCGGGATCCATCTCGTCTCTCGTCGGCGGGTGGGTGCGGCGCGAGGTCCGCTCAGGGACCTCACAGGGGACAACGGGGTACGCCGCCCCGCGGTTCCCGACCAGCGTACGGTGGCGACCGTGGCGCAGCAGCCGACGTCGGGCCCGGCACCGGCCCCGCGCGACTTCGGGCCGGTCGACGCGGCGATCGACCCGGTCGCCGCGGCCGACCCGCGCGAGCGGGACTTCCTGCGCACCGTCGGCCCCTGGCGGCCGTGGACCCTCGCCGAGGCCCGGGCCGAGCTGGCGTCGTTCGACGGGCCGTGGTGGGTGTGCGGCGGGGTGGCGGTCGAGGCCTTCACCGGCGTGGCCCGCCACCACGAGGACGTCGACGTCGCCTTCTTCACCCGCGACCTGCCGTCCCTGCGGGCCGCGCTCGCGCCGCGCTACGACCTGTGGTCGGTGGGCAGCCACCTCTTCCGGCTCCTGGACGACGTCAACCCGACCTTGCACGAGCAGTCCGAGCAGGTGTGGGTCCGGGCGCACGCCTGGTCGCCCTGGCGCGCGGACCTGCTCGCCACCGCGGACGCGGACGGCGCCTGGGTCGACAAGCGCGAGCCGTCGCTCGTGCGACCGCTCGAGGACGCGACCTGGGTGAGCACGGACGGTCCCGACGCCGGCGTGCGCTACCTGCGGCCCGAGCTGGCGCTCGCGATGAAGGCGCGGCTCGACCGGCCCAAGGACCGCGCCGACCTCGCCGCGGCGCTCCCCCTGCTGGGCGACGACGCGCGGGGCTGGCTGCGGGACGCCGTACGGCGTCGTCACCCCGAGCACCCCTGGCTCGCCCGGCTCTGACGCGCTCCCGCCGCTCGCGCCGCCGCGGCGCTAGCCTCCGAGGGTGGGCGACGGGACGCGGCTCGACCAGGCGACGTACGTCGACGCCGTACGACGCCACAGCGCGGGGTTCGCCGCCGCGGCGGCGGGGCACCTCGGGGCCGACGTGCCCGCCTGCCCCGGCTGGCGCGTCGCCGACCTCGTGGCGCACCTGAGCGACGTGCACTGGTCGTGGGCGACGATCGTGCAGGAGCGGCGCCGGGAGCCGGTGCCACCCGCCGACCGGCCGCCCCGGGCCCCGGACGACGAGCTGCTCGACCGCTTCACCGCCGGCGCGGAGCGGCTGTGCCGGGTGCTCGGCGGGTGCGACCCGTCGACGCCGGTGTGGACGTGGGCGCCGGGGCACGAGGACGCCGGGTTCGTCGTCCGCCATCAGGTGCAGGAGGCGATGGTCCACCACCGGGACGTCGCCGAGGCCGCGGGGCTGCCCGTCCCGGAGCTCGAGCCGGACCTGTCCGCCGACGCGGTCGACGAGTTCCTCACGGTGTCGGTGGCGACCGAGGCCGATCCCGCGGACGACGGCACGCCCGGTCTCGCCGGACGGATCCTGTTGTGCGCGAACGACACCGGCGACCGGTGGGAGATCCGGGAGGGCCCGCGGCCGGAGACGCTGCGCGTCACCCGCACCGCGCCGGAGGACGGTGGGCCGACCGGCGACGACGCCGCGGTCCTCACCGCCTCGGCGGCCGATCTCCTGCTGTGGCTCTACGGGCGGGTCGCGCTCGACGTCCCCGACGTCCACCTGCCGCTCCTCGAGCGGTTCCGCACGCTCACCTGGACCGACTGAGCGCCCGACGCGCTCACCGCAGCACCTACCGCAGCTGCGCGCTGGTCAGCCCGAGGACGCGGCGGGCGACGATGAGCAGCTGGATCTGCTGGGTGCCCTCGAAGATGTCGAGGATCTTGCTGTCCCGCGCCCACTTCTCCAGCAGCTCGCCCTCGCCGTAGCCGAGGGTGCCCGCGAGCTCGACGCAGCCGAGGGTGACGGCCGAGCCGACGCGTCCCGCCTTGGCCTTGGCCATCGACGCCTCGAGCGAGTTGGGCCGCCGGTTGTCGGCGAGCCAGGCGGCCTGGAGGGTGAGCAGGTACGCGCCCTCCCAGTCCGACTCGAGGGCGAGGAAGCGCGCCGCCGCCGCGGACTGCGCGAGGGGCGGCACGTCGTGGTCGACGACGACGCCGGCCTGCTCGAGCAGGTCGCGGGTGAGGTCGAGGGCGGCCCGGGCGCAGCCGACGGCCATCGCGGCGACGAGCGGACGGGTGTTGTCGAACGTCGCCATCGCCCCGGCGAAGCCCTGCTTGGTGTCGATCTCGGGCGACCCGAGCAGGTTCTCCGCCGGCACCCGGCAGTCCTGCAGCACGAGGGTCGCGGTGTCCGACGCCCTGATCCCGAGCTTGCGCTCGAGCCGCTCGACCCGCAGACCGGGCGTGCCCTTGGGGACGACGAAGCTCTTGATCGCGGCGCGCCCGAGCGAGCGGTCGAGGGTCGCCCACACGACGACGGCGTCGCTGCGCTCGCCCGCGGTGACGTAGATCTTCTCCCCGTTGAGGACGTACTCGTCCCCGTCGCGCACCGCGGTCGTCGTGATGCTGGCCGAGTCCGACCCGGTGCCGGGCTCGGTGATCGCCATCGACGCCCACACGCCGGCGAACCGGCGCAGCTGCTCCTCGTCCGCCACCGACGCGATGGCCGAGTTGCCGAGGCCCTGGCGCGGCATCGACAGCAGCAGCCCCACGTCGCCCCAGCACATCTCGAGGATGGACAGCACGGAGGCGAGGTTGGCGCCGTTGCGGACGCCCCCGCCCCGTCCACCCGCCCCGCCGTCGCGGCGCACGCCCGCCGCCCCGGCCCCGCTCGACGCGCCGGAGTCGGCCAGACCGTCGACCATGCTCGCGAGCAGGTCGAGCTCGGTGGGGTAGGCGTGCTCGGCCCGGTCGTAGGTGCGCGAGATGGGACGCAGCATGTTCACGGCGACCTGGTGCGTCTGCGAGACGAGCGGCCGCAGCCGGCGCGGCACCTCGAGGTCGATCATCGGGGCTGTCCCTTCCGGAGAACCTGCATCTCAGACAAGAACGGCACCGTCGGCGACGGCGACGGCGCGCAGGTCGCGGTACCACCGCTCGACCGGGTGCTCCTTGGTGAAACCGTGCCCGCCGAGCAGCTGGACGCCGTCGAGCCCGATCCGCATGCCGTGCTCGGCGCAGGCCTGACGGGCCAGCGCCACCGCGCGCGCCGCGTCCTTGCCCGAGGCGACCTGGGCGGCCGCCTTCCAGGTCAGCAGCCGCATGGCCTGCAGCTCGATGGCCAGGTCGGCGACCATGAACGCGACGGCCTGCCGGTGCGCGATGGGCTCCCCGAAGGCCTGGCGCTCCTTGACGTACGGCGTGACGTGGTCGAGGACCGCCTGCCCGACCCCGACCGCGAGGGCGCACCAGGCGAGACGCGACAGCCGCACGCACTCGCGGTACGTCGACCCGTCGTCGGCCCCGAGGAGGTTCGCCGCGGGCAGGCGCACCTCGTCGAGGACGACCCGGGAGAGCGAGGCCGCGCGGGCCCCCATCGACGGGTCGGCCCGGACGGCGAGCCCTGGCGCGTCGCCCTCGACGAGGACGAGCACCGGCCGGCCCTCGAGGACCGCACCGACGAGCAGCAGCTCGGCCTCGCAGCCGCGCACGACGAGGCTCTTGGTCCCGGACAGGACCAGCTCGCCGCCGTCGCGCCGCGCGGTGGTGGCGGGGTGCAGGGCGTCGTACAGGATGGTGGGCTCGGCGAGGGCCAGGGCCGCCACGGGTGGGGTGTCGCCGGTGAAGGCCGGCAGGTAGGTCTGCTGCTGGGCCTCGTCGCCCCACAGGCCGATGGCCGTCGCCACCGACCCGGAGGCCATGGTGGCGAGGGCGATGCCGAGGTCGCCGTGCGCGAGGGCCTCGGCGACGAGGACGCCGGTGACCGCGGAGCGCTCCTCGACGATGCCGCCGAGGGACTCCGGGACGCCGAGCAGCGGCAGGCCGAGCTCGTTCGCGGCGTCCAGGACGTGGGCCGGGGTCGCGCAGGCCTCGTCCGCCGCCTCGGCGGCGGGGCGCACGACCTCCGCGGCCAGCTCGCGCACGACGTCGAGCAGCTGCTGCTGGTCCTCGGTCGGGGTCAGGTCGAGGACGCCGGAGGGGGCGACGTCGGGCACCCGCTCCCCCGCCACGCCGTGCCGGCCGCGACGGGTGAACCCCCGGCCGGCGGCGCCGACACGGGCGACGGCGGCGAAGCCGTCGCGGGTGGTGCGGTGCACGAGCCGCTCGAGCGGTCGGCGGACCCCGAGCCGGTCGACGACCTCGGAGCGCGCCAGCAGCCCCAGCCCGGCGACGGCGAGACCGATCGGGTCGCGGGTCTCGCTGCGCGGGACGCCGTACCGGCCTCCCGGCCTGGTGATCCTCCACAGCGGCATGGCGCGGACGCTACCGAGGGTCACCCGGGCCGATCGAGGGACGGGACCGGTCCCCCGTGCATGTGAGGGGAGGTGACCTCATCGGGCCGGTCACCTGCCCGGTCGACGCGACCGGTGGGGGGGTCGGGGTCAGCGCCGCATCTCGGAGAGGAAGCCCGACATCTGCGAGCGCAGCTGCTCGGCCATCCGCGCCAGACCGGTCTGGTCCGTCACGGAGCCCGAGCCGTCGACCGCGTCGACGATGCCCTGGACGAGCCCGGTCATGGCGAGGACGGTGTCCCCGACCGAGCTCATGACCGACGCGACGTTGTCGCAGGAGGCCTGGATGGCCGCGACCTGCTCGGTGACCTTCTCGGTCGCGCGGCCGGTCTGGTCGGCGAGGTCCTTGACCTCGCCGGCGACGACGGCGAACCCGCGGCCGGCCTCCCCGGCGCGGGCGGCCTCGATGGTCGCGTTGAGGGCCAGCAGCCGGGTCTGACCGGCGACGCTCTCGATGAGCGAGATGACCTGGGCGATCTCGAGCGACGCGCGGGTGAGCGTATCGATGGTGCCGAGGGCCGTATCCATCTCGCCGCTCGCCGCCGTCGCCGCGTCGGTGAGCCCGGCGGCCGTGGCCGAGAGCTCGGTCGCGGCGGCCGCGACGCCCTCGGACGTCGACAGGACGATCGACTCGAACTCGTCGGCGAGGTCGGCGCGGGAGGAGGCGGCCGAGTCGACGCGGTCGGCGGTGCGCCTCATCGCGTCGCGGGCGTCGTTGATCGTCGAGGCGCCCCGGCGGAACGAGCCGGGCAGTCCCGTGAGGAGCACCTTGCGGTGGAAGCGGCCCTCGGAGGCCGAGGTGAGGGAGGCGCTGGCCTCCCGGACGAAGGCGTCGGACACGTCGAGGACGCGGTTGGCGGCGTCGCGCAGCTGGACGAGCTCGGGTACGGCGTCCGACCCCTCGACGGAGACGACCCGGGCCTCGAGGTCCCCGCGCGCGGCGGCGGACAGGTCCTGCGTCAGCTGGTGGACGAACGCGCGGTACGTCGCGAGCTCGGTGGTCTGGGCGGAGGACTGGCGGCGGGGGAACAGGGACATCTCAGACCTCCTGGGTACCGATGATCGACCAGACGAGCTCCTCGTAGCTCGCCGCCCGCTCGCGCACGAGCCGGGCGAGCAGGTCCGAGGAGGCCGCGACGGCGGCCTTGGTCGAGGAGTGGCGCCGCTCCTCGGCGAGCAGCTGGGCGTAGAGCGGACGCACCTGGGCCAGCGCCCCCGGGGACGGGCGGCGACGGTTGGAGTGGTAGCCGACGACCTGACCGCGCTCGTCGAACGAGGGGGTGACGTGGGCCAGCACCCAGTAGTTGGCGCCGTCCTTGGCCAGGTTGTTGATGTAGGCGAAGAGCTCGTGTCCGGAGGAGATCGTCTCCCACAGCAGCGCGAAGACCGCCCGCGGCATCTCGGGGTGGCGGATGAGGTTGTGCGGTCGCCCGAGCACCTCGTCGAGCTCGTAGGCCCCGACGCGGCAGAAGACGTCGTTCGCGTACGTGATCACCCCGCGACGGTCGGTCTTGGAGACGATGAGCTCGTCCGCGCCGAAGGAGCGCTCGACCCCGGTCGGTCGGATGGCCTCGCGCGCCCGGGAGGGGGCGTCGGTCGTGATGGTCACGTCGGTCCTGCCTTCGCTGTGCTGGCGTGCTGACACCCCCGAGATCGGTCGTTCACCGAGCGACTTGAGCGATGTGGCGTACCAGATCGGGACACGGGGTCCCTGGGACGGGATGGCACCGAGGTGCCATCCCGTCCCGTGCCCTCAGTCCGGAACGGGCCTCACGGGTACGACGTGACGAAGCTCGGGACGCCGATCGCGGCCGACGACACCGGGGCGCCGACGTCGTTGACGACGTGGTCGATGGTGCCCGCGCCGAGGTTCACCGTGAGGAGGTCGTGCAGGCGCACGCCCGGGGTCACCGGGACCGAGAAGCCCGAGCTGGCGTGCAGCGACGGGTTGACGTTGGTGAACACGTAGACGCCCCCGCCCCACAGCTCGTGCCGCTGCACCGTCGGGTCGACCTTGTAGCCGGCGTAGCCCAGGGTCCTGCCGTGCCGCCACGAGGCCTGGTCGGGGGCGTCGTACGGGAGCTCGTTCTGGAAGAAGACCGTGCGGCCGTCCTCGCCCGACCACACGACGTTGTCCTTCTCGAAGTGCTCGGCGAACAGGCCGGTGGCCGTCACGCGGTCGCCGGTGACGACGACGCCGTGGTCGGCCGGGTTGACCGTCCAGCCCACGCCCTGGCCGTGGTCGGCGCGCCAGGCCCAGATGTCGTCGAGGACGACGTCGTCCGCGGTGACCTTGAGGGCGGTGCCGGCGCGGCCGGCGTGCGGGCCGCCGACCCGGAAGAACACGTCCTGCAGGGCGGTCGGCGGGGTCGTCTCGCCCTTGGCGCGGGAGCGAGCCTCCCCGACGCGGACGAGCGCCGGCGAGGTGGTCGTCCCGGCGTCGACCATGATCCCGGCGACGTCCGCACCCATCCCCTTGACGACGACCGGGACGGCGCCACCCACGGCGGTCAGGGCCGGCAGGCCGAGACCGAGCAGCACCTGGCGGTCACCGTTGACGGTGATGGACTGCGGGACGTCGTACTGGCCCGGGGTGAGCAGCAGGTGCCGGCCGGCGCGCAGGGCGGCGTTCATCGACGCGACGGAGTCACCGGGGTGGGCGACGTGGACGGCCGACAGCGGCACGACGGTGCCGGGCGTGGAGGTGGTGTCCGACCAGGTCGGGCCGCGCGAGCCGGTGCGCGCGTCGGGGACGAGGAGGTTCCAGGCGCCGGTGTCGTCGACGAAGAGGTACGGCCGCTCGCGGCTGACCGGGGTGGTGTCGAGGGTGGTGTAGGGGCCCGGGTCGGTGCTCGGGAAGGACTGCGCGGGCGCGCCCTCGACGCCGGAGAAGACCTGGTTCCACACGCCGTTGGACCACGTGCCGATGCTGCTGTCGCGGACGAGGAACTGCTGCTGGCTGCCGTTGGTCACCGTCGAGGTGCGCGAGTCGGCGATGAAGCCTCCGCTGGCGTACTGCGGGCCGGCGGTGCAGTAGTCCATCAGCGACAGGTTGCCGTCGACCTGCACGCGGCGCATCGGCGAGGCCTGCGACACCGCCCAGAAGTTGGCCGACGCGCGGCAGCCGTCGCCGCCGGCGACGTGGATCGTGAGGTTGGCCAGCGAGCGCCAGAAGTTGTCGAGCGCGATGCAGTTGTCGGGGGCGAGGCAGCGGTTGAAGACCTCGATCTTGCCGGTCACCTGCACGTCGCCGGGGTCGCGGCCGAGGCCGGCCACCTCCGTGCCGTAGCCGACCTGGATGTGCAGCGGCTCGGTGGTGGAGCCGTAGGAGCCGGGCAGGAAGAGCAGCGCCCAGCGGCCCGGGCCCATCTCGTCGTCGACCTGCTGGGCGGTGATCGCGTCGGCGGCCGCCTGGATCGCGGCGGTGGTCATCGTCGGGTCGACGACGACGACGTGGTCGCCGAGGTCGGGCATCGCCGCGCGGGCGGCGGCCACGCGGGCGGCCTCCTGCGCGGTGACGTGGGGGGCGGTCGGGACGCCGTACGGCGTCGCGCCGGCGGCGGGGACGGCGGCCAGCAGGCCGGCCGCGAGGGCGGAGACGAGCCCCACGGCGAGGGCCGCGGGGCGCAGGGAGGAGCGGCGACGGGCGCGCGCTGTCGTCGGTGACATGGGGTGGAGTCTGTGCGCCCGTGGGGTCGATCGCAAGTCCGGTGTCGAACCGGTTAAGGCGTTGTCGTCGCTGCGGATCCGCGTGCGGCGGGTGACATCGATGTCACCCCGGGTCCGGACTGCTGCGGGAAGGGGGCGTGGACGTCACCCCCGGGTCCGGACTGCTGCGTGAACGGGACGTCGACGTCACGCCGTACGACGGACTGCTGCCCACCCGGGACGGGCGGCGACGTCCCTCCCCCGCAGCTCCGGTCAGGCGGTGGAGGCGGCGAGCTGGCCGCAGGCGCCGTCGATGTCCTGGCCGCGGGTGTCGCGGATCGTCGTCGGCACGCCGTGGGCGCGCAGCCGCTCGACGAACTGCTGCTCGACCCCCGCCCGCGACGCGGTCCACTTCGAGCCCGGCGTCGGGTTGAGCGGGATCGGGTTGACGTGGACCCAGCCCTTGCCCCGCTCGACGAGCTTCTTGCCCAGCAGGTCGGCCCGCCAGGCCTGGTCGTTGACGTCGCGGATGAGGGCGTACTCGATCGACACCCGCCGGCCCGTCGCGTCGAAGTAGCGCCGCGCCGCGTCGAGCGCCTCGTCGACCTTCCAGCGCGTGTTGATCGGGACGAGCTCGTCGCGCAGCTCGTCGTCGGGGGCGTGCAGCGACAGCGCGAGCGTCACCGGGATCCCCTCGGCCGCGAGCCGGTCGACCGCCGGCACGAGCCCGACCGTCGACATCGTGATGCCGCGGGCCGACATGCCGAGCCCCTCGGGGGCGGGCTCGACGAGCCGGCGGATGGCCCCGACGGCGGCCTTGTAGTTGGCCAGCGCCTCCCCCATCCCCATGAAGACGACGTTGCTCACCCGCAGCGGCGTCTCCCGGTCGCCCTCACCGCCGCCGGCGAGCTCGCCGCGGCGCAGCTGGCGGGCGGCGTACACCACCTGCTCCACGATCTCGGCCGCCGACAGGTTGCGGGTCAGCCCCGCCTGCCCCGTCGCGCAGAACGGGCAGTTCATCCCGCAGCCGGCCTGGCTGGAGATGCACATCGTCACGCGGTCGGGGTAGCGCATGAGGACCGACTCGACGATCGCGCCGTCGTGCAGCCGCCACGCCGACTTGAGCGTCATCCCGTCGTCGGCGACCCGCTGGACCATCGGGGTGAGCAGGGTCGGCAGGAGGTCGCGGACGAGGTCGTCGCGGACCGCCTTGGGCAGGTCGGTCATGTCCTCGGGGGCGTCGACGAGCCGCTCGAAGTAGTGCGTCGACAGCTGCTTGGCCCGGAAGCCCTTGTGCCCGAGCGCGGCGACGGCCTCGACCCGCTCGGCGAGGGTGAGGTCGGCCAGGTGGCGCGGCGGCTTGCCGCGACGGGGCGCGGTGAAGGTGAGGGCGCCCGGGGCCGGGCGGGTGGTCGGCTCGGGGAGGGGCTGCGGCTGGCTCATGACGCCTCCAGTGTCCCACCTCCGCCGGGTCCACCGGCCGTACGGCGCCCCCAGGCCGCCTCGGCGCCGTGCCGGACGTCCGCAACCGCAGGGCACCGGTGCCCCGATGATGCGGACGCTGAGATCGGCCCTCCGGACGTCCGCACCCCTGGGGCACCGGTGCCGCCGTGGTGCGGACGCAACGGCAGGGGGCAGGCGACCCTAGGCTGAAGCGGTGCCCGACCCCGCGACCGCGACCGACTCCCCCACCCCGACGCGCTCCCGGCTCCCGGGCCTCGACGTCACCGACCACGTGCTCACCGTCCCGCTCGACTGGGCCGCGGCGGACCGCGGTGACGCGACCGAGAGCCTGCGCGTCCTCGTGCGCGAGGTCGTCGCCCCGGACCGGCGCGGCGACGACCTGCCAGCGCTGGTCTACCTCCAGGGCGGCCCGGGCGGCGCGTCGCCGCGACCGTCGGCCGACGTCGCCTGGCTGACCGAGCTGCTACGCACCCACCGGGTCTTCCTGCTCGACCAGCGCGGCACCGGACGCAGCACCCCGGTCACCCCGCGCGCGATCACCGCGCGCGGCGCCGCCGCCGAGCAGGCGTCGTACCTCGGCCACTTCCGCGCCGACTCGATCGTCCGCGACGCCGAGCACGCCCGCCGCACGCTGTTCGACGGCCGCCGGTGGGAGACGCTCGGCCAGTCGTACGGCGGCTTCTGCACCCTCACGTACCTCTCGCTCGCCCCCGAGGGCCTGGCCGCCTGCTACGTCACCGGCGGTCTGCCGAGCACCCGCCCGGACGCCGCCGAGGTCTACCGCCGCACCGTCCCGCGGATCGCCGCGAAGAACGCGGCGCTGCGGGCGCGCTTCCCGCACCTGGCCGACCGCGCCGCGCAGGTCGCCGACCGCCTCTCCGCCGGCGACGTCCGGCTCCCCGACGGCGACGTCCTCACCGTGCGCCGGCTGCAGACCCTCGGCGCGCGCCTGGGGATGGTCCAGGGTGGGACCCACCTCGCGTGGGTCCTCGACGACGCGCTCGACGACGACGGCGAGCCGGTGCCGGCCTTCCTCGAGCACGTCCAGGGCGAGACGTCGTACGCGAGCAACCCGCTCTACGTCGTCCTCCAGGAGGCGATCTACGGCACCGAGGGCGGCGCCCCGACCGGCTGGGCGGCGGCCGCCGAGCTCGGCCGGCACCCCGAGTTCGCGGAGACCGCGCGGCCGCTGCTCTTCACCGGCGAGACGATGTTCCCCTGGATGATGGAGGAGATCCGGCTGCTGCGCCCGTACGCCGCCGCCACCGCGCTGCTGCACGAGCGGGCCGACTGGGGCCCGCTCTACGACCTCGACCGGTTGGCCGCCAACGAGGTCCCGGTCGCCGCGGCGGTCTACCACGACGACATGTACGTCGACTCCGGCCTGCAGCTGGAGACCGCGGCCGCGATGGGCGCGACCCGCACCTGGGTCACCAACGAGCACGAGCACGACGGCCTGCGCGACCCCGCCGTCGTCGCCCGTCTCGTGCGGATGGTCCGCGACGAGGGCGGCCCGCTCCGCTGAGCCCGTACGACGCCCCGTGGCGCCCGAGCGGGCTCAGCCCGCGACGGGCACGAGGATGGCGAGCACCGCCCAGGCCACCGGGGCGACGAGGACGAGCGAGTCGAGCCGGTCCATCACCCCGCCGTGGCCGGGGAGGATGTTCGACATGTCCTTGACGCCGAGGTCGCGCTTGACGGTCGACTCGACGAGGTCGCCGACGGTGGCGACCATGGCGGCGAGCGCGCCGAGCAGCAGCCCGGCCCACCACGGCCCGTCGAGGGTGAGGGTGACGCAGCCGAGGCCCACGAGGGCGCTGGAGGCGACCGACCCGGCGAAGCCCTCCCACGACTTCTTGGGGCTGATCGTCGGCGCCATCGGGTGCTTGCCCCACAGGACGCCGACCGCGTAGCCGCCGATGTCGCTGGCGACGGTGACGGCGACGTACGTGAAGATGCGCCAGGCGCCGTCCTCGGGGGCGAGCAGCAGCGCGTAGAACGAGGCGAGCAGGGCGGGGTAGGCGAGCGCGAACATCCCGCCGGCCGCGTCGCGGGCCGCGCCCTCGACTCCGTCGGCGAAGCGCCAGATGACGACGGCGACGCCGGACAGGGCGAAGCAGACGGCGAGGGCCTGACCGCCGCCGGTGAAGGCGGCGACGTTCATCGACACGGCGCCGAGCAGCACCGGCACCAGCGGCACGCGGAAGCCGCCGCGGTGCAGCGCCCGGGCGATCTCCCACACCCCGACGCAGACCGAGGCCGTCGCCAGCGGGATGAAGAGCTGGCGGTGGACGAAGAGGCTGGCGACGACGAGCGCGCCGAGGGTGACCCCGACGGTGATCGCCGCGGGCAGGTTGCGCCCGGCGCGCGAGATGCTCACCGCCTGCTCCTCGGTCGTCACCGGGGCCAGGACGACGGGTTCGTCGGGGACGGACCCGGGGGCGGCGGACGGGGTGTCGGTCATGGCGCGGGGACGACGGTGGGAGGGGGGCCGGCTCAGACCTCGGTGAGCTCGGTCTCCTTGCCCTTGAGCAGGGCGTCGACCTGGTCGACGAACTTCTTCGTCATCGCGTCGAGGTCCTTCTCGCCGCGCACGCCGTCGTCCTCGCCGACCTCGCCGTCCTTGACCAGCCGGTCGAGGTCGGTCTTGGCCTTGCGGCGGATGTTGCGGATGGAGACGCGGGCGTCCTCGGCCTTGCCGTTGGCCAGCTTGACGTACTCGCGGCGCCGCTCCTCGGTGAGGACGGGCAGGACGCAGCGGATGACGTGGCCGTCGTTGCTGGGGTTGATGCCGAGGTCGGAGTCGCGCAGCGCGCGCTCGATGTCGTTCATCGCGCCGCGGTCGAACGGCGTGACGAGGATGGTGCGCGCCTCGGGCGTCTGGAAGGACGCGAGCTGCTGCAGCGGGGTCGGGGCGCCGTAGTAGTCGACGAGGATCTTGGTGAACATGCCGGGGTTGGCCCGACCGGTGCGGATGCCGGCGAAGTCCTCCTTGGCGACGTCGACCGCCTTCTCCATCTTCTCCTCGGCCTCGAACAGGGTCTCGTCGATCATCGGTGCTGGACGTCCTCGGGTGTCGTTGGGAGCGCGGAGCGTGCGGCGCGGGGGGCGGCGGTCAGCCGGCGGTGACGGTCGTGCCGATCTTCTCACCCTGCAGGGCCCGGGTGATGTTGCCCTCGCCCTCCATGCCGAAGACGAGCATCTCGAGCCGGTTGTCCTGGCACAGGCTGAAGGCGGCGGTGTCGACGATCCTCAGCCCCTCGTGCAGGGCCTCGGCGAAGGTGAGGGTGTCGTACTTGACGGCGTCCGGGTCGAGCTTGGGGTCGGCGGAGTAGACCCCGTCGACGCCGCTCTTGGCGATGAGCAGCCGGTCGCACTTGGTCTCGAGCGCGCGCTGGGCGCTGACCGTGTCGGTGGAGAAGAACGGCATGCCGGCGCCGGCGCCGAAGATGACGACCCGGCCCTTCTCCAGGTGCCGGATCGCGCGCAGCGGGATGTAGGGCTCGGCGACCTGCCCCATGGTGATGGCGGTCTGCACGCGGGTCTGCACGCCCGCCTTCTCGAGGAAGTCCTGCAGCGCCAGGCAGTTCATCACCGTGCCGAGCATCCCCATGTAGTCGGCGCGGACCCGGTCCATGCCCTTCTGCTGCAGCTCGGCGCCGCGGAAGAAGTTGCCGCCACCGATGACGATGGCCACCTGGACGCCGTCGCGGACGGCGGCGGCGATCTGCTCGGCGATGCCCTTGACGACGAGCGGGTCGACGCCGACCTCGCCGCCGCCGAACACCTCGCCGGAGAGCTTGAGCAGGACCCGGCGGTGGGCGGGGGGCGCGGTGGTGTCGGCGGTCATGCGGGTGCCTCCCGGGGCTCGTGCGTCTGGGCGCGGCGGTCGCTCGATCCTTCCACACCCGCGGTGACCGGATCGTCATCGCCGTCCCGGCCCGCACCCGGACCGGCCGGGGTACCCTCGCCGTGGCGTGCAGGGCTGCTGCGCTCGGCGGACAGCGTTGTGGCACGTCGGGCGGAGGGGCATGCACGCCGGACTGGAGCCGTCCACGCACGCCGCGGACGCGTCCGCCCACCCGGTCCCCGCCGCGCCGCGGCTGGTGAAGTTCCACGCGCCCGAGATCGTCTTCGGACCCGGCTCGCTCGCCGAGGCCGGGTACGTCGCCCGCCGGCTGGGTGCGCGGCGCCCCTTCGTCGTCACCGACCCCGGGGTCATCGAGGCGGGGTGGGCCGACGAGCTGCTCGCCCACCTGCGCGAGGTCGGCCTGCGCCCGGTGGTGTGGCACGACGTCACCCCCAACCCCAAGGACCACGAGATCGCCGCGGGCCACGCCCGCTACCGCGAGGCGGAGGCGGACGTGCTCGTCGCCCTGGGCGGTGGCTCCTGCATCGACGCCGCCAAGGGGATCGCGGTGCTGTCCACCAACGGCGGGAACGTCCTCGACTACGCCGGGATCGACCAGGTGTCGCGCCCGATCCCCCCGCTGCTGTCGATCCCCAGCACCTCCGGCACCGGCGCCGACGTCTCGCAGTTCTGCATCGTCACCGACACGGCCCGACGGGTGAAGGTGACGATCATGGGGGCGGCGCTCGTCCCCGACGTCTCCGTCGTCGACCCGCGGCTGCTGTCGACGATGCCGGAGTGGCTGACGGCGGCGACCGGTCTGGACGCCCTCACCCACGGCATCGAGTCCTACGTCTCGCTGGCGCACAACCCGCTGGCCGACATCCACGCGCTCAGCGCGGTGGGCCTCGTCGGCCGCCACCTGCACCAGACGATCCTGCGGCCCGACGACCTGTCGGCCCGGGAGGGGATGGCGCAGGCCAGCCTCAACGCCGGCCTCGCCTTCACCAACGCGATCCTCGGCGCGACCCACGCGATGAGCCACCAGGTGGGGGGCCTGCTCGACGCGCCCCACGGCGTCGTCAACGGGGTGCTGCTCCCCCACGTCATCCGCTACAACGCCCGCGCGACACCGGACCGCTTCGTGGCCCTGGCGCGCGCCGTCGGCCTGCCCGTCGACGGTCTGCCCGGCGAGGAGGCGGCCGAGCTGCTCGCCGAGCACGTGCGCGGGCTCGCCGACGACGTCGGGGTGCCGCGGGGTCTGCGCGAGCTGGGGGTCGACGAGTCCGTGCTCACCCAGCTGGCGACGACGACCCTCGACGACGCCTGCCTGACCACCAACCCCCGGTCGGCCTCCTCGGACGAGCTGGTGCGGCTCTTCCGGGACGCCCTGTGACCTCCCCCGACCTCGCGAGCCTCACCGGCGTCCGCAGCGGCAAGGGCTCCTTCTACCGCGAGTACCTGCGCTCGCACGAGCGGCTGCAGCACGCGGTCCGCGCGATGGACTCGATCTCGCGGGCCCTCGTGCGCACGGTCGAGGGCCCCCGGGGCCTCCTCGAGGAGGTCGCGACGGCGGCGGCGGCGTACCTCGAGGCCGAGTGGACCGTCCTCGCCCTCGCCGACGGGTGTCTCGTGGGCGCGCGGCCGCGCTTCGTGGCGGTCACCCCCGACGGGCGCACCGAGACCGACGAGCGTCGCCTCCCCCCGCCCGTACGACGCGAGCTGGGCGCCGTCCGCGCCGGCCTCACCCCCGCGCGGACCGACGAGGGCTGGGTCCGGGTGCCGATGACCCTCGAGGGCGTGACGATCGGGACGCTCGCCGGCCTGCACCGGCTGCCCGAGGAGCCGGAGCCGAGCGACCTGTCGGTGCTGCGCATCCTCGCCAACCAGGCGGCCGTGTCGCTGCACACCTCCGAGCAGCACCAGGCCACGCTGGCCATGCACCGACGCGCCCAGCAGCTGTACGACGAGGCGACCGCCAAGTCCCAGGACCTCGCCGTCCGCACCG
Source organism: Lapillicoccus jejuensis (assembly GCF_006715055.1). Lineage (NCBI taxonomy): Bacteria > Bacillati > Actinomycetota > Actinomycetes > Micrococcales > Intrasporangiaceae > Lapillicoccus > Lapillicoccus jejuensis. The sequence goes on along the minus strand of NZ_VFMN01000001.1, from coordinate 3,181,846 downwards.
CCGAGCTGCGCCAGGCCCAGCACCGGCTGCACGTCGCCAGCGAGCGCGAGCTGCTCGACACCGAGCGGCACCGGATCGCCCGCGAGCTGCACGACAGCGTCACGCAGTGCGTGCTGTCCGCCGGCATGGCGGTCGAGCTCGCCCGCGGGGAGGCCGAGGCCCTCGGCCCCGCCGCGGCCCCCCTCGAGGCGCGGCTCGGCACGGCCAAGACCTTGAGCGGGCACGCCGTGGAGCAGCTGCGGCGGGCGATCTACGCCCTGCACCAGCCGCACCGCGACGCGGTCTCCACCCTGCCCGAGCTGCTGCACGAGGTGAGCCGGCAGCACGACCACACCCTCGACGTGCAGCTGCGGGTCATGGGGGCGCCGGTGCCGCTGCCCGGCGACGCCCACCACGAGATCGCCCGGGCGGTCGGCGAGGCGCTGTTCAACGTCGCCGCCCACGCCGAGGCGAGCAAGGTCATGGTCCGGCTGCGCTACGCCCCGGACGAGCTGATGGTCTCGGTCGCCGACGACGGCCACGGCGACCCCGGGCACCTGCGCCGCCTCCTGCGGCTGGAGCGCGCGTCCTCGACCGACGGGCGGCACCGCGGGCTGGTCAACATCGAGAGCCGGATGGCCGACCTGGGCGGCACGGTCGTCTTCCGCCGCGCCCGGATGGGCGGGGTGCGCGTCGAGCTGCGCCTGCCCCTGCCGCTGCGACCCGCCTCGCGCGGGGTCATCGAGGGCCTCGTCGGCCCCGCGTCCACCCCCGCCGCGTCCACCACCGCCGCGACCACCCCCGCCGCGACCACCACCCAGGAGAGCTGATGGCCACCCTCGTCCCGCGCAGCGTCCGTCCCTCCGAGCCGCCCCCGGGGCGCCGTCCGGGCGAGCTGCGGCCGGTCGTCGACATCGTCCTCGTCGACGACCACGCCATCGTCCGCCAGGGCCTGCGCTCGATCCTCGAGCGCGAGGACGACCTGCGGGTCGTCGGCGAGGCGGCGACGGTCCCCGAGACGATGGCCGTCGTCGCCCGCACCCGACCTCGCGTCGTGGTCCTCGACCTCAAGCTGTCGACCTCGTCCGACGCCGAGGGCCTGCAGCTGTGCCAGACCCTCTCCTCGACGCACCCCGAGGTCTCGGTGCTCGTCTTCACGACCTTCCTCGACGAGCAGCTCGTCCTCCAGGCCGTGCGCGCGGGCGCCCGGGGCTACGTCGTCAAGGACGTCGACACGACCGGGCTCGTGCGCGCCATCCGCGACGTCAGCCGCGGGGAGAGCGCCTTCGACGCCCGCAGCGCGTCGGCGATGGTGCGCGGTCTCAACGCCCCGCCGCAGCCGTCCGTCTCCCAGCTGACCTCGCGGGAGGCCGAGGTGCTGCGGCTGCTGGCCCGCGGCCTGTCCAACCGCGACATCGGCCAGCGGCTCTACATCTCGGAGACGACGGCCAAGTTCCACGTCGGCAACATCCTGCGCAAGCTCGGGGTCAGCCGCCGGGCCGAGGCGGTCTACGCCGCCTCGAAGATGGGCGTCATCTGACGGCTGGCACGCGGTCTGTTCCGCACGGAGCGATCAGGTGATGGCTGCGTGGGCGCGGCAGCCGCGGAACCGGGTCAGCGGTCGAGGACGAGCCAGCCGCCGTGGTGCTCCGCGACGTCGTACCGCAGCCCGCTGGCGCGACCCCAGGCGCGCAGGTCGTCGAGGTCCACGGTGCGGACGTGACCGAAGGACTCGTCCGCCTCGTCCTCGAGGGGGACGGCGACGACGACGCGGCGCCGCGCGCAGCGCACCGCCTCGTGCAGGACGGCGGCGCCGTGGTCGGCGTCGACGTGCTCGAGCAGGTGGATCGCGAGGACCGTGTCGGCGCACCCGTCGTCCAGCGGCAGCCGCGCCGCGTCGGCGAGCACGGTGGTCAGCCGCACGCCGAGCCGGGGCGCCACGGCGGCGAGCAGCCGCACCGTCCCGGCCGCCACGTCGCTGGCCGTGACGTCGTGACCGAGGCCGGCCAGGCGCAGCGACAGGAAGCCGAAGCAGCTGCCGAGCTCGAGCACCGACCCCGCCGGCACGAGCGCCTCGGCCCGCTCGTAGACCGGCGCGTAGCCGGCGATGCAGCCGTGGGCCGCCGCGACCTCGGTCCCGCGAGCGGTGCGCAGGGCCTCGAGCCGCGCGGTCGTGTTGCGGTAGAACAGCTCCCACGCGTCGAGGGGGTCGGGCGCCAGGCTGCGGACCACCCCCGTGAAGAGGCGCTCGAACAGCTCGGGACCGCGCACCCACCCGGGCCCGAAGAGCTCGTCGACGAGCAGGCCGGCCAGGTCGTCGTCGACCTCGTCGGGGCGCAGCCGGTGGGTGACGGTGAGCCGGCCGTCGCGGGTGTCGACCCGGAAGTGCTCCGTCGCGACCCGGGACGCCGGGGCGGGCCCGTCGCCGGACCGCCGGCGCACGACGACCAGCGCGTCCTCGTACTCCCCCGGGGTGCGCATCGGCGCGAGGGGGTCGATGGGGGCTGCGACGAGCCCGGTCACCGGGCGGTCGCCTCGGGGGTGCTGGCGAGGTCGAGGCCCTTGAGCCCGCGCACGACCTGCACCCGGTCGCAGTGCTCGGCGTACAGCGGCAGGTCGCAGCGGCCCAGCGCCCAGGAGTAGCGCGGCTCCGGGGTCAGCCAGACGGTCTCGCGCACCCGGCGGGTCATCTCCTCGAAGGCGCCGAGGCCGGGGTCCTTGTTGTTGCCGCGGCCGTCGCCGAGGACGACGAGGGTCGTCCGTCGCCCCAGCGCCGACCCGTGCTGCTCGAGGAAGGAGGTGAAGGTCGCGCCGTAGTCGGAGTCGGCGTCGACGTCGAGCACCCCGCCGGCCGGCAGCCCCGCCATGACGAGCGACAGGGCGTCCTCGAGCCGGTGCTCGGCGAACAGGTCGGTGATCTCGACCGCCTCGTCGACGAAGGCGAAGGTGCGCACCTGCGCGGCCAGGGACTGGAGCGAGTGCACGAGGTGCAGGGTGAACCGCGCGGTCGCGCGCACGGAGAGCGAGACGTCGGCGAGGACGACGAGCCGGGGGCGGTCCTGCACCTTGCGGACCGTCACCGGCCGGAACGGGATCCCGTCGTAGCGCATGTTGGCGCGCATGGTCCGGGCCCCGTCCACGGTCCCCCGCGCCGAGACCGTACGACGCGCCCGCGGCGCCCCCCGCAACGAGCGCAGCAGCCGGCGCAGCGACTCCTCGAGGTCGGCCCGCTCGGCCTCGTCGATCGTCTCGGCGCGGCCGGCCGCGACCTCGCGGGTCTCGACCTCGCGCTCCATCGCCATGAGCCGCTCGAGGTGCTCCTTGAGCCGCTCGGGCAGACCGGCCAGCAGGGGTGCCAGCGCCTCGCGGAGGGCGGCGAGCGAGGGCGGCTCGCCGGCCGCCTCCTCGAGCTCGGACTCCACCTCGGAGACCCAGGCCAGCAGCATCATCTCCTGCGCGACGTCGAGCTCGGCGTCGAGCTCGAGACCGGGCCGCGAGGACAGCTGCCCGGGCGCACCGGGGTTGTGCAGCCTCCGGGTCGACAGCTGGACCCGGGCCGCCTCCCCCGGCGAGCCGGCGGTGTCGTTGGACAGCACGATCTCGTCGGTGAGGGCGGCCATGTCGATCTTGTCGGCCTCCTGGTGCAGGTTGTACTGCTGGGCCAGGTCCTCGGGCTTGAAGTAGCTGCGCAGGTCCTCGGGCTTGCCGTGCGAGTGCCCGTCCTGAGGGGTGTCGCCCGGCTCCTCCGAGAGCGTGAAGGTCGTCAGCTCGCCGTCGTCGACGAGGTCGTCGTGGGCGTGCGAGTGTCCGGCCCCGTCCTCGGGCGGCACCACCGCGCTGAGGGCGAAGAAGCGGTCGAAGACCTCGTCGAAGACCTCGAGGTCACGCCGGTCCTTGACCAGGCTGACGGCCAGGGCCGCCCGCAGGGTCTCCCGGTCGGCGAGCACGCCCGGCTGGGCGGCCGCGCGCAGGGCGTCGACGCCCTCGGCCACGCTGACGCGGACGCCCCGCAGCCGCAGGAAGCGCACGAAGCGGTGCAGCGCGGCCTCCACGGGTCAGACCGGGCGCTTGCGGGTGAAGGAGCGCTCGCCCTGCTCGCGCGACACCGGCCGGCGGCCGATGCCGGCCCCTCGCCCGGGGGCGCCGTAGTAGTCGGTGTCGTGACGACCCGGCGCGTCCTTGGCGGCCCGGACCGCCCGCCCGTCCGCACCGCCCGGCTCGTCGTGGTCGTGGTCATGGTCGTGGTCGTGGTCCCCGCCGTGGTCGTGGTCCGCGCCGTGCCCGTGCCCGTGCCCGTGGCCAAGGCCGTGGCCGTGCGCGGCCGGGACGGTCGCGTTCGGGTCGACCAGCCGCGGCAGGGCCGCGGTGGCCTTCTGCACGTCGCGCTCGTACTTGACGACGACGTTGAGGGTGTCGGCGAGGACCTGCGCGGACAGCTCGGACACCCCGAGCACGGAGAGCGTGCGGGCCCAGTCGATCGTCTCGGAGATGCTCGGGGCCTTGCGCAGGTCCAGCTCGCGCAGCCCCCGGACGACCTCGACGAGCCGCTCGGCCAGCGCCATCGGCAGACCGGTGTCCTTGCTGCGCAGGATCTCCAGCTCGCGCTCCGGCGAGGGGTAGTCGAGGAACAGGTGCAGGCAGCGCCGCTTGAGGGCGGCGGACAGGTCGCGCGTGTTGTTCGAGGTGAGGACGACGTAGGGCTGGTGGCGCGCCGTCACCGTGCCGATCTCGGGGATGGAGACCTGGAACTCGGCCAGCGACTCCAGCAGGACGGCCTCGAGGGCCTCGTCGGCCCGGTCGACCTCGTCGATGAGCAGCACCACCGGCTCCGGCGAGCTGATCGCCTGCAGCAGCGGCCGCGGGGCCAGGAAGCGCTCGGAGAAGAAGACGCTCTCCTGGGCCCCGATCCGCTCCACCGACTCGTGCAGGTCGGCCGCGTCGGCGACGATCTGGCCGATCTTCTCGCGCAGGATCTGCGTGTAGAGCAGCTGCTTGCCGTAGTCCCACTCGTAGAGGGCCTTGGTCTCGTCCTGGCCCTCGTAGCACTGCAGCCGCAGGAGGCGGCGGCCCGTCGCCCGGGCCAGGCTGAGCGCCAGCTGGGTCTTGCCGACCCCCGCCGGTCCCTCGAGGAGCACGGGCTTGCCGAGCCGGGACTGCAGGAACACGGTCGTCGCGAGACGGCCGTCGGCCAGGTACCCGACGTCGCCGAGACGGCGGCGGGCGTCCTCGACGTCGTCGAAGTCGTCGATCTCGTCGGTCACGCGCTGCTCCTTCGATGGGGTCGAGCCGAGGTCGGGCCGGGGCCACGTCACGTGGCCCCGGCCCCGGGGTCGACGGCCGGTCAGCCCAGCAGGTCGTCCAGGTCGCCGTTCATGCAGTGCTCGACCACCGGGCGCACGGTGTCGAAGGTGCACTCCTTGGCGTTGCCGGGTGTGCAGGCGTCACCGAGCACGTGGTTGGTGATCCGGTCGACGTCCTCCTGGTCGCCGGTGATGACCTTGGCCTTCTCGTAGAACGCGGTCGGGCCCTGCCCGAGGCGGTTCTTGGAGTAGCTGTCCTGCGTGACGTCGGTGAACTTCTCCGTGATGCCCACGTCGCGCAGCAGCCGGATCGCCGCCGCGAGCGCGGCGTCCGCCGCCTGCACGGTCGTCATCCCCCCGATGTCGACCCCCATGGCCTGCGCCATGTCGGCGAAGCGCTTGTACTGCGTGGGCATGTTGAAGGCCCAGACGCGGGGCAGGGCGATGGCGTTGTTGAGCCCGTGGTGGGTGTCGTAGAACGCCGACACCGCGTGCGAGATGGAGTGGATGATCCCCAGGCCCCCGGAGTTGAACGCCTGCGCGGCGATGTACTGCGCGTACATCATCCCCTCGCGGCCCTTGAGGTCCTGGCCGTTCCACGTCGCCTCGCGCAGGTTCTCCGCCGTGAGCTTGATGGCCCGCAGGGCGTTGCCGAGCGAGGGCTCGAAGTTGAGCCGGGAGACGTACGGCTCGCTGGCGTGCGCGAGCACGTCGAACCCGCACTGGGCGGTGTAGTCGACCGGCAGGTCGTAGTAGAGCACCGGGTCGTCGATGGCGAGCGTCGTCACCGACGCGTCGTCGAAGGCGACGTACTTGTGCGGCTTGCCCGGGTCCGTCGTCGTGTCGGTGATGACGTAGGCCCACGACGTCTCCGACCCTGTGCCCGCGGTCGTCGAGACCGCGATGTGCGGCGGGTTCTTCGGGTTCTCGGACATGTTGAAGCCCTCGAACTCGTTGACGTTGCGCCCGTCGTGGGCGACCGAGACCCGGGCGCCCTTGCACGCGTCGTGCGAGGACCCGCCGCCGATGGAGACGAAGGAGTCGCACTCGTTCTCCTGGTACATGGACACGGCGTCCATGACGTTGTAGTCCTTGGGGTTCGACTCGACCTTGTCGTAGATCACCACCTCGAGGCCGTGGTACTTCATCGACTCGGCGATCTTGTGCACGACGTCGGTCCCGCGCAGGCCCGAGGTCATGATGAGGGTCTTGCGGAAGCCCAGCTTGAGCGCCTCCGGCCCGATCATCTCGTGCGCCCCAGGACCCATCAGGGCGCGCGGGAACGGGTGGAACTCCTTGATGGGGAACGGTTTGAGCAACTCGTCGACCTGCATCGGACGACCTCCTTGTCGCGGTGGTGATGACGCTGCCTCGGGTGCCGCCCGGCTCGGGCCGCGGCCGGCGGTGACGACCGGACGCTAGGAGCGGGGGACCTGCGAGCCCAAGACACGGCCGGCAAGACTGTGCGGCCGGGTGCGCGGGCCGGTCCGGCCGGCCGGGGGACGGCCCCTCCGGTCGGGCAGGGCGCGCTCGCTCCGGGCCCGGCCCTGCCCGGATGGGCAGGTCAGGTGCGCCCGGACGGGGGGCGAGGGCGACGGGCGACGCTCCTAACGTCGGCTGCACCCCGCAGCAGCGGGGACCGCACCCAGCACGACGGCGCCGTCGGCAGGACCCGGGGCGCCCCGACCGGAAGGCACCCGCATGCCCGACACGCTCGCCCCCACCGCCCCCACCGCCCCCACCGTGGAGACCCACGCCGCCCCCGAGCCGGAGCCCGCCGAGACCGACCTGGCCGAGGCCCTCGTCGAGGAGGTCTCCATCGACGGCATGTGCGGCGTCTACTGAAGGAGCACCGATGCTCGACGAGGCCTGGGCGCTCAGCCCGTCGGTGGCGCTGCGGCCCGAGCCCTTCGGGGCGCTGGCCTACGACTTCCACACGCGGCGGCTGAGCTTCCTCAAGACCCCGGCCCTCGTGGACGTCGTGCGGCGGCTCGAGGGCGAGCCCACCGTCGCCGACGCCCTGCGGCGGGCCGGGGTCGAGGCCCCGGACCACCCCGCGTACGTCGCCGCGCTGCGCACCCTCGCCGGCAGCGGCGTCGTCGTACGGCGTCCTGCGCACGACCCCGCCCCCACCCCCACCCGGTAGGAGACCCGCATGACCGCCATCGTCGAGCGCCCACGTCCCGGCCGCCTGGTCGACCAGTTCGAGCGCGGGCTGGACGCGCCGATCTGCCTGACCTGGGAGCTGACCTACGCGTGCAACCTCGCCTGCGTGCACTGCCTCAGCTCGTCCGGGCGGCGGGACCCGCACGAGCTCAGCACGGCCGAGGCCAAGGCGCTCGTCGAGGAGTTCGAGCGCATGCAGATCTTCTACGTCAACATCGGCGGCGGCGAGCCGACGGTGCGGCCGGACTTCTGGGAGCTGCTCGACCACGCCGTCGAGCACCACGTCGGGGTCAAGTTCTCCACCAACGGCTTCCGGATCACCCGCGAGCGCGCGCGCCGCCTCGCCGCGACCGACTACGTCGACGTGCAGGTCTCGCTCGACGGCGCGACCGCGGAGGTCAACGACGCGGTCCGCGGCCGCGGGACGTACGACGCGGCGCTGCGCGCCGTCGAGCACCTCTCCGACGCGGGGATGCAGGACGTCAAGCTGTCGGTGGTCTGCACCCGGCACAACATCGGCCAGCTCGACGAGTTCCAGGCCATCGCCGAGCGGTACGGCGCCCAGCTGCGCCTCACGCGGCTGCGCCCCTCGGGCCGCGGCGCCGACGTGTGGGAGGACCTGCACCCGCGGCCCGAGCAGCAGCGCGAGCTCTACGACTGGCTCGTCGCGCACGGCGACCGGGTCCTCACCGGCGACTCGTTCTTCCACCTCTCCGCGTACGGTGACGCCCTGCCCGGGCTCAACCTGTGCGGTGCGGGGCGGGTGGTGTGCCTCGTCGACCCGGTCGGCGACGTCTACGCGTGCCCGTTCGCCATCCACGACCAGTTCCTCGCCGGCAACGTGCGCGACGACGGCGGCTTCGACCGGGTCTGGAAGCACTCGCCGCTCTTCACCGAGCTCCGCTCGCCGCAGACGGGCGGCGCCTGCACCCGCTGCTCGGCGTACGACGCCTGCCGCGGCGGGTGCATGGCGGCCAAGTTCTTCACCGGCCTCCCGCTCGACGGACCCGACCCCGAGTGCGTCAAGGGCCACGCCGCCGAGCCGAGCGCGGCCGCACGCCCGGCCCCGAGCGGCGACCACTCGCACACCGGGCCGGTCCGCAACGCCCCCGTCCTGCTCCCCCTGCCGACCCGGCGGCCCGACCGCTCCTGCGACGAGAGCCCGCTGGCCGGGTTCCCGGGCTGACCGTGACCGGCCGCGCCCCGAGCCCGCGCCCCCCGAACCCGCGCCCGGACCTGGCCACCGAGACCTCGCCGGGCGTCGGCGAGGGCGAGGCGCTGCTGCTGGTCCCGGTCGGGTCGGTGGAGCAGCACGGCCCGCACCTGCCCCTCGCGACCGACACGGTCGTCGCCACCACGGTGGCCCGCGCGGCCGCCGCGGCGCTCGTCGCCGAGGGCCGGCGGGTCCTCGTCGCGCCCGCGGTGTCCTACGGCAACAGCGGTGAGCACGAGGGCTTCCCGGGAACGGTCTCCATCGGCCACGAGGCGCTGCACGCGGTGCTGGTCGAGCTCGGCCGGTCGGCCTGCCGGTGGGCGCAGGGCGTGATCTTCGTCAACGGGCACGGCGGCAACGTCGCGACGCTGCGCGGGGCGGTGTCCCTGCTGCGCTACGAGGGCCGCCCGGTCGCGTGGACGGTGTGCGACGTCCCGGACGGCGACGCGCACGCGGGGCGGACCGAGACCTCGCTCGCGCTCGAGCTCATGCCGGGGGCCGTCCGCGGACCGCTCGCCGAGCCCGGGTGCACGCTGCCGCTGGCGCAGCTGCTCCCCCGGCTGCGCCGCGACGGCGTCCGGGCCGTGTCGGCCAACGGGGTGCTCGGCGACCCGACGGGAGCCAGCGCCGAGGAGGGCCGGGCGCTGCACGTCGCCCTCGTCCGGACCCTCGTGCACGAGCTGCGGGCCCTGGACGTCCTCGACGACGGCCGGCTGGCGCGGCCGGTCGAGGTGCCCGCGTGAGCAGCGAACCCGGGGCCGGCGGGCTCGGGGGCGGGGGGCTCGGGAGCGGCGGGCTCGGGGGCGGGGGGCTCGGGGGCAGCGCCATCGTCACCGGCGCCGCTCGCGGGATCGGGGCGGCCGTCACCGCCCGCCTCGCCGCCGCCGGCCGGCACGTCTACGCGGTGGACACCTGCCGTGGGGAGGACGGCGGGACGTCGTACCCCCTGGGGCGCCGGGAGGACCTCGAGGCGGTGGCGGCGGCGCACCCGGGACGGGTCACCCCCGTGGTCGCCGACGCCGCGGACGGGGCGGCGATGGTCGAGCTCGTCACCCGGGTGGGGTCCGAGCGGGGTGACCTGACCAGCGTCGTGGCCGCGGCGGCCGTCATCGCCGGCGGCGACGCGCAGTGGGAGACCGGCGACGACGTCCTCGACCGGCTGTGGCGCGAGGACCTGCTCACCGTGTGGCGCACCGCGCACGCGAGCCTGCCGTCGCTGCTGCGCCGCGACCCGGCGGCGCGCCCGGCCTTCGTCGCCGTCGCCTCCGCCGCCGGGCTGCAGGGGCTGTACCACCTCAGCGCCTACTGCACCGTCAAGCACGCGGTCGTCGGGCTGGTGCGCGGGCTGGCCGCCGACGTCACCGGGACCGGCGTCACCGTCGCGGCCGTCTGCCCGGGGTCGACCGACACCCCCATGCTCGCCGAGACGGCCCGGCTCTACGGGCTCGACGACGTCGCACCCCTGGTCGCGCACCAGGCCGTCGGCCGGGCCCTGGACCCCGACGAGGTCGCGGGCGTCGTCGTGCACGCCTGCACCGCCGGGCCGGTGCTCGCCGGCGCCGTGCTCACCGCGACGGGCGGGTTCGCCGGATGATGCTGCTGCGTCACGCACCGCGCCCCGCGCCGCCGCGGGCGGCCGCCCCGCCGGCGCCGGCGAGCACCCGGCTGCCCGACGGGTTCGCCGTCGTCCTGTCGGCCACGACCGCGGTCGGCGAGGACGGGGCCTCGCTGCTGGGGACGACGACCGGGCGGTACCTGCGGCTGCGCCCGGCCGCCAGGCCGCTGCTCGTCGGGAGGCGGGTCACGGTCACCGATGCGGCGTCGGCCGCGCTCGCGCGGCTCCTGCTCGACCGCGACCTCGCCGACCCGGACCCGGCCGGGGACGCCTGCGACGACGCCTCCGACCACGCCTCCGACCACGCCTCCGACGACGCCGCGGTCGACGACGTCACCGTCGTCGTGCCCGTCCGCGACCGACCGGAGGCGCTGGCGCGGCTGCTCGCCGCGCTCCCCCCGCGGCTGCCGGTCGTCGTCGTCGACGACGGGTCGGTCGACGGGCGCACCGGCGCCGTCGCCCGGGCGGCGGGCGCCCGCGTGGTCCGCCTCGACCCGGGACGCGGCCCCGCCGCGGCCCGCAACGCCGGCGCCGCGGAGGCCACGACGCCGTACGTCGCCCTGCTCGACTCCGACGTCGTCCCCGACCCCGGGTGGCTCGCGCGGCTGCGGCGCCACCTCGACGACCCCGCGGTGGCCGTCGTCGCGCCGCGGGTGCTCGGCCTGCCCGACGAGGGCGGTCGCGGCGGGTGGCTGCACCGCTACGAGGCGGTGCGCTCGTCGCTCGACCTCGGTGCGCGACCGGCCGGCGTCCGGCCGCACGGGCAGGTCGCCTACCTGCCGAGCGCCGCCCTGCTCGTCCGGGCGGCCGCCTGGGGCGACGGGTTCGACGAGCGCCTGCAGGTCGGCGAGGACGTCGACCTCGTGTGGCGGACCTGGTCGGCGGGCTGGCGGCTGCGCTTCGAGCCGGCCGCCGTCGTCCGCCACGAGCACCGCACGGAGGTCTCGGGCTGGTTGTCGCGCAAGGCGTTCTACGGCACGAGCGCGGACCTGCTCGCCGCGCGGCACGGGGACGCCGTCGCGCCGATGGTCCTCACCCCGTGGACGGCCGTCGTCGCGGTCGCGTTGCTCGCGCAGCGGCGGTGGTCGCTGCCGGTGGCCGCCGGGGCGTACGTCGTCGCGACCGCCGGGGTGCGCCGCCGGCTGCCTCCCGGGGGCCGGCCGTGGACCGCGGCCGCGTCGATGACCGCGGTCGGCCTCGTCGGCGCCGTCTGGCAGACCAGCGCGGCGCTGACCCGCCACTACTGGCCGCTGGCCGCGCTCGGCTGCCTGGTCAGCCGGCGCGCCCGGCGCGCCGTGGCCCTCGCCGCGGTCGCCGACGGGCTGCTCGACCACCGACGGACCGGCGCCGACCTCGACCCGGTCCGGTACGTCGTCGCCCGCCGGCTCGACGACCTCGCGTACGGCGCCGGGGTGTGGGCGGGGGCCTGGCGCGGGCGCTCCGTACGGGCGCTGCGGCCGGCCCTGCGCGGGTTCACCCGCCGCCGTGACGCCGACGCGAAGCCTTCCTGAGCACGCTTCTTCGAGCACCGAGACAGCCCGACCGAGAGGACCCCCGATGGCCAAGAACCTGTGGATGGAGACCGTCGCCGAGGCGCAGCGCCGTGCCCGACGCCGCCTGCCCGCGTCGGTCTACAGCGCGCTGCTGGCGGGCTCCGAGAAGGGGGTGACCTACGAGGACAACATGAACGCGTTCGGCGAGGTGGGGTTCGCGCCGCACGTCGCCGGGCTGGTGGCCGAGCGGGACCAGGCGACGACGGTCATGGGCCAGCCGATCTCCTTCCCGGTCATCATCTCGCCGACCGGCGTGCAGGCCGTGCACCCCGAGGGCGAGGTCGCCGTGGCCCGCGCGGCCGCGGCGCGCGGGACGGCGATCGGGCTGTCGTCGTTCGCGTCCCGGTCGGTCGAGGACGTCGTCGCCGCCAACCCGCAGACGTTCTTCCAGCTGTACTGGATGGGTTCCCGGGACGTGATGGAGGCGCGGATGGCGCGGGCCCGGGCCGCCGGAGCGGTGGGGCTCATCGCGACGCTCGACTGGACGTTCTCCTACGGCCGTGACTGGGGCAGCCCGAAGATCCCGGAGAAGCTCGATCTCAAGGCGATGCTCGGGTTCGCGCACGAGGGGCTGCTTCGCCCGAAGTGGCTGCTCGACTACGTGCGCAGCGGCGCGCTGCCCGACCTCACGACCCCCAACCTCACCGACGGCGGGCGCCCGGCGCCGACCTTCTTCGGCGCGTACGGCGAGTGGATGACCACCCCGCCGCCCACGTGGGAGGACATCGCGTGGATGCGCGAGACCTGGGGCGGGCCGTTCATGCTCAAGGGCATCTCGCGGCACGACGACGCCCGTCGCGCCGTCGACGCCGGGGTCACGGCGATCTCGGTGTCGAACCACGGCGGCAACAACCTCGACACGACGCCGGCGACGATCCGGCTGCTGCCGGGCATCGTCGAGGCCGTCGGCGACGACGTCGAGGTGCTGCTCGACGGGGGCGTGCGGCGCGGGTCCGACGTCGTCAAGGCCGTCGCCCTCGGCGCCCGCGCGGTGATGATCGGCCGCGCCTACCTGTGGGGCCTCGCGGCCAACGGCCAGCCGGGCGTCGAGAACGTCCTCGACATCCTGCGGCGCGGGGTCGACTCGTGCCTGCTCGGGCTCGGGCACGGGTCGATCCACGACCTCACCCCGGACGACGTCGTCGTGCCGGACGGGTTCCGGCGCGAGCTCGGCACGGGCGCGCGGTCGCGCAGCCGCACCTAGGCCCCACCCGGGGACCCCTGCGTCCGCACCGCTGGGGCACCGGTGCCACAGAGGTGCGGACGCAGCAGGGGTCAGATGGAGTGCAGGAAGGGCGAGGAGTACTCGGCGTCGTCCTGGAGCGCGGCCTCGGCGTCGACCGGGTCCATCCGGTCGGCCTCGGCGGCGACGAGGTGGTGCAGCAGCCGCACGTCGCCGGCGGTCGCGAGGCCGGTGACCTCCTCGTGCGCGAGCACCCAGGACGTCGCGGCGCGGATGCGCCCGGCGTCGTCGTACGGCTCGTACCAGGTGTCGTAGCCGCCGCGGCGCTCGCCGTCCGCGCGCTCCGGCCAGTTGCGCCGGGCCACGGTCTTGATCGTCATGAGGCCGGCGTCCTGGCGCCTCACCTCGTCGACGAGCGCAGCCCAGGCGTCGCGGAACGACTCCTCGCGCCACAGCACGGGGTTGAGCGGGGTGAGGACGGTCGCGAAGGGGTAGCGCCGCAACCCCTCGAGGTGGGTCGCGGCCGCCTGGGTGCCGTGGCCGGTGATGCCGACCGCGCCGACGAGGCCCTCCTCCTGCGCCCGTACGGCGGCCTCGAGCGCCCCACCGGGTCCGGTCACCTTGTCGAGCTCCTCGAGGTCGCCGACCGCGTGCAGCTGGATGAGGTCGAGCCGGTCGGTCTGCAGCCGCTCGAGCGAGCGGTTGATGCTCGCCCACGCCTCGTCGCGGGTGCGGTCGCCGGTCTTGCTGGCGAGGAAGACCTTGTCGCGGATCCGCGGGATCCACGGCCCCAGGCGCAGCTCCGCGTCGCCGTACGACGCCGCGACGTCGAGGTGGTTGATCCCCGCGTCGAGCGCCTCCTGGACCGAGCGGTCGGCGGTCTGCTGGTCGACACCGGACAGGGCCGCGGCGCCGTACAGCAGCACGCTGCTCTCGTGGCCGAGCCGTCCGAGGCGGCGGTACTCCATGGTGTCCCTCTCGTCGTGGTCCCCCGACCGCTCCCGAGTCAACACCGGCGACGGGCCCCCGTCCACCCGGGGTGGAGGGGGCCCGCCGCGCGGCCGGCTCAGCGCAGCGCGCCGGGCAGCACCGCGGTGTGCTCGAGCCGCACGGCCTGCAGGGCGCGCGGGTCGAGGCCGAGGAGGGCGAGGATCGTCGGGGCGATCTGGGTCGTCTCGACCGGGCTCGCGACCACCGAGCCGCGCGAGCTCCCGAGACCGACGGACGAGGCGCGGGCGACGACGATCGGGACGTGCCGGTCCTGCGCGTTCATCCCGCCGTGCTCGGCGATCTTCTTCGTGCCGCCGGTGTAGACGACGCCGTCCTGCGCGACGCCGACGACGTCGGGGTGACGCGGCTCGTCCACCGACACCCCGTAGTACGACGCCGCGTCGGCGCCGGCGTAGACCTTCGTCAGACCCGAGGCGGGCACCGTCCGACTGGTCAGCGAGATGGTGCTGCCGGTGGCGGGGTGGCTGAGCAGCCACTGCTGGACGAAGCGGGTGGCGGCCGGCGACCGGTCACTCAGCCACAGCAGCATGCTGTCGTCGTCGGCGGAGAAGGTCACCAGCCGGGTCTCGCTCGGGTGCGACACGGCCCAGTCGGCGTTGATCGCGTCGATGATCGCGCCGTCGTCGATGCGGGTCAACGCGGTCGGGTCGGTGGGCGACTGACCGTGCTTGGCGGACAGGACGATCGTCGTGCTCGACGCGAGACCGTCCCCGCGCAGCTGCCGGACCATCGAGCCCACCGACGCGTCGACGAAGGAGAGGGCCGACGACAGGACCGGTCCCGGGACGGTGCCGCCGGGCAGGTAGCCGCCCGCCCGGCCGCCGGAGGTCGGCAGCTTCTGGGCGGTCGAGACCGACTGGAAGTTCATGCCGAAGACGGCGGGGGTGCCGACCTTGCTCGTGCGCGAGTGGTCGTAGCCGTCGATCTCGTTGAGCACGGCCTTTACCTTGTAGGCGTCGTACTGCTGCGTGGCGGCGTTGTCGGTCGTCCAGTCGCCGCCGGCGGGCGCGTCGGAGTTGATCTCCGGGGTGAAGAAGTCGTCGACGCCGTGCCCGGAGGGGCCGTCGAGGATCTCGTAGGCCGCGTGCTTGTCGGACCAGGCGGTGCGCAGGCCGGCCCGGTGGGCGACCTCGAAGAGGGTGTTGACCTCGAGGTACTGGTGGGGCAGCACCGGCGTGCAGGTCGCGGGGTCGACGGGCAGCTCGGCGGTGTCGATGACGTCGCGGGGCTGGACGGTCATCGAGAGGATGGACGCCGGCAGCCCGGCGAGGCCCTGCCCGGCGTCGAGCCGGCTCGGGTCCTTGTCGACCGACTCGTCGTACGCGACCGGGGCGCCGGGGGCGACCCCGGTGCACTGCGTCGTCCCGGCGGACAGCAGCGCGCGGTTCCACGTGACGTCGTAGTAGATGCCGGTCGAGCGCGGGTTCCCGCCGGTCACCTGTCCGACCATGCCGGGGAAGGAGTCCGACGGCGCGGGCGTCGAGGCCCGGTCGTAGTCGACGCCGCCGCGCAGCAGGGAGGCGAACGCGGACGTGGGGTGGGTCGCGGCGTACCAGGACAGGTCGCTCTGGTGCAGGCCGTCCACCGAGAGCAGCAGGACGTGCTGCTGCGGGCGGTGGGCGCCGGGTGCGGGGCGGTGCGACGGGCCGGCGCTGGCCGCGGGCACGGCGAGCGCGCCGGCGACGAGCGCGCCGGTGGCCGCGGAGAGCCCGCGGAGGGTGGTGCTGCGCATGATGACCTCTCGATCGGTCGGGTGGGAGTCGGGTGCGCCGCCCTGGCCCGGCGCGCCGCCCATCCGACCCCCCGAAGGTCGAAGGACCCTGCGAGGACGGTGACGCGGAGGCGAACTCTGCCGGTGCAGTGGGTGACCGGGAACCGACCACCGCCCTAGAGTCGCGGTCATGAGCACGAGCGAGGCCACCGACGCCGCGGACCGCGAGGTCCTCACCTACGAGCTGTTCGGTCAGGCCGTCCGCGACATCGCCCAGGCCGTCGTCGACGACGGGTTCCGACCCGACATGGTCCTGTCGATCGCCCGCGGCGGGCTGCTCATCGGCGGCGCGCTGGGCTACGCGCTGGACCTCAAGAACACGTTCGTCATGAACGTCGAGTTCTACACCGGGGTGGACCAGCGCCTCGAGATGCCGCGGATCCTGCCGCCGGTGCCCGACTTCGTCGACCTCGCCGACGCCAAGGTCCTCGTCGCCGACGACGTCGCCGACACCGGCGCGACGCTGCTCTCGGTGCAGGAGTTCGTCGCCGGCCGGGTCGGCGAGGTCCGCACCGCCGTGATCTACGAGAAGCCGCGCTCGCTCGTGAGGTGCGACTACGTCTGGCGCCGCACCGACCGCTGGATCAACTTCCCGTGGAGCACGCTGCCGCCGGTCACGGCGCGCACCTGACCGGACTGCTGCGGGGACGGGACGTCGACGTCCCTCCCCGACCCGGACTGCTGCGGGAACGAGACCTCGACGTCCCTCCCCGACCCGAACTGCTGCGGACGCGGGACATCACCCCTGCGCAGCAGTCCGCCGTACGGGAGGGACGTCGACGTCACCTCCCCGCAGCAGTCCGCCGTACGGGAGGGACGTCGACGTCACCTCCCCGCAGCAGTCCGCCGTACGGGAGGGACGACGAAGGACGCCGGCCACCCCGTGGGGCGACCGGCGTCCTGTCGTACGACGTGCTGTGGAGCCTCAGGCGCCGACGCGGAAGCGGACGAACCCGCTCGCCTCGCAGCCGGCCTCCTTGAGCACCTGCGCGACGGACTTCTTCTGGTCCTTGGCGAAGGCCTGCTCGAGCAGGACGTTCTCCTTGAAGAAGCCGTTGACACGACCCTCGACGATCTTCGGCAGGGCGGCCTCCGGCTTGCCCTCCTCCTTCGCCGTGGCCTCGGCGACGCGACGCTCGTTCTCGACCGTCTCGGCCGGGACCTCGTCGCGGTGCAGGACCGTGGGGCTGAACGCGGCGACGTGCATGGCGACGTCGCGGGCGACCTGCTCGTCCCCACCCTGGGTGGCGACGAGGACACCGATCTGCGCGGGCAGGTCGGGGTTGGTCTTGTGCAGGTACGAGACGACGGTCGGCGCCTCGAGGCGGGCGACGCGCTTGATCTCGATCTTCTCGCCGATGGTGGCGTTGGCCTCGTCGAGCAGCTCCTGGACGGTGCGGCCGTCCTCGAGGGTGCTGGCGAGCAGCTCCTCGGCGGACGCGGCCTTGACGGCCACGGCCTGGGCGAGGACCTGGTCGGACAGCGCCACGAACGGGGCCGACTTCGCGACGAAGTCGGTCTCGCAGAGGATCTCGACGAGGGTGCCGACGCCGCCCTCGGCCTTGGCGACGACCAGACCGTTGGAGGTCGTGCGGCCCTCGCGCTTGCTCACGCCCTTGAGGCCCTTGATGCGCAGGACCTCGATGGCCTTGGCCTGGTCGCCGTCGGCCTCGTCGAGGGCCTTCTTGACGTCGAGCATGCCGGCGCCGGTCTTCTCCCGGAGCGCCTTGATGTCAGCGGCGGTGTAGTTCGCCATCAGTGTCTGTTCTCGCTTCTCTTCGGCTCAGGCGTTGCTGGTCTGGTCCTCGGCCACGGGGGCCTCGGCGGCCGGCGCCTCCTCGGCGGTGGGCGCCTCGGCGGCGGCCTCGGCCGGAGCGGCGTCGGCGGTGGGCGCCTCGGTGGCGGGCGCCTCGGTGGCGGCGGCGTCGGCGTACAGCTCGCGCTCCCACTCGGCGAGGGGCTCCTCGGCACCGGTCTCGGACGAGCCGCCACCGGCGCGGGCCACGAGGCCCTCGGCGACGGCGTCGGCGACGACGCGGGTCAGCAGCGTGACGGAGCGGATCGCGTCGTCGTTGCCCGGGATCTTGTAGTCGACCTCGTCGGGGTCGCAGTTGGTGTCGAGGATCGCGATGACCGGGACGCCCAGCTTGCGCGCCTCGTCGACGGCGAGGTGCTCCTTCTTGGTGTCGACGATCCACACGGCCGAGGGCACGCGGGCCATCGTGCGGATGCCACCGAGGGTCTTCTCCAGCTTGTCCTTCTCGCGCTGGAGGATGAGGAGCTCCTTCTTCGTGCGGCCCGAGCCGGCGACGTCGTCGAAGTCGATCTCCTCGAGCTCCTTGAGGCGCGTGAGGCGCTTGGAGATCGTCTGGAAGTTGGTGAGCATGCCACCGAGCCAGCGGTGGTTGACGTACGGCATCCCGACGCGCGTCGCCTGCTCGGCGATCGGCTCCTGGGCCTGCTTCTTCGTGCCGACGAAGAGGATGGTGCCGCCGTGGGCGACGGTCTCCTTGACGAACTCGAAGGCGTTGTTGATGTACGTCAGCGACTGCTGCAGGTCGATGATGTAGATGCCGTTGCGCTCCGTCATGATGAAGCGCTTCATCTTGGGGTTCCAGCGACGGGTCTGGTGCCCGAAGTGGACGCCGCTCTCGAGGAGCTGGCGCATGGTGACGACGGCCATGCCGAGGTCCTTCCCTAGGGGTGGTGGTTGACGTCGGGACCACGCCACGTCGGCGGGTCCCTGCCTGGCGTCACGACGCACCACAGCCGCCCGGCCGAGCCGGACGGACCTCCACGGTGCGCGCCGGCTTCGGAGGCGGGGCCTCGTCAGTCGGAGTTGACGCGCGAATTCGGCCCCCGTCCACCTCCCTCGCAGGAGGAGCCCGGTTGCCGTAGGGACATCGTACGGCGTGCCGGGTGCACCCCGGAAATCGTCCCTCCCCCGGCGGTTAGGGTCAGCCCATGCATGCGTGGTGGCCGGTGGCGCCGCTCTTCGGCGTCCTGGTCGCCATCACCCTCGTCCCGGGCCTGCTCATGGCCTACGCCCTGCGCCTGCGCGGGCTCGTCGCCTGGGGCCTCGCGCCGGCCCTCGGGCTCACCGTGCTCGGCGTGGCGCCGGTCCTCGCGCGGTTCTGGGGGGTGACCTGGTCGCGCGGCGCGTTCGCGGCGGGGGCCGCGGCCTTCGTCGTCCTCGCGTGGTTCCTCGGGCTGTGCCTGCGGCTGTGGTGGCAGGCCGCCCGTCGTCCGCGCCCGCCCAAGGCGCGCCGCGACGGGACCGCGACGCTGGCGACCGCCGCGGTGGCGGTGGTGCTCGGGTCGGCGGCGACGCTGTGGGCGGTGCTGCCGGCCATCGGCTCCCCGGACGAGCTCGTCGACTCCACCGACGTCGTCGCCCACCTCAACCGGCTGCGCGCCTTCCTCGACAGCGGGTCGTTCTCCTCGATCGGCCCGCCGAGCAGCTACCCCAGCGGGTTCCACGACCTGGCCGGCACCGCGCAGATCCTGCTGCCCGGCACCGGCATCATCGGGCTCGGCAACGTCACCGCCGTCACCGCCGCCGCGGTGTTCTGGCCGCTGGGGTGCGTCGCGCTCGCCCGCCAGACCCTCGGCCGCCGCCCGGTCGTCCTGCTCGGCGCCGGCCTCGCGTCCGCCGCGCTGACGACGTTCCCCTTCGTGCTGATGGGTTGGGGCGTGCTGTGGCCCAACCTGCTCGGGACGGCGATCCTGCCCGGGGTGCTCGGCCCGGCGTTCATCGTCACCCGGGTCGTGCGCGGGCCGGGCACGGGGGCGGTCACCGTCGACCGGACCGGGCTGACCGCGGCCACCCTGCTGGCCCTGCCCGGACTGCTCCTGGCCCACCCCAACGCCTTCGTCTCGCTCGTCATGCTCGTCGGGGTCGGCGTCCTCGCCTCGCTCCTCGTGCGGGGCACGAGCACCACCGGGCCCGTACGGCGCCGCGCCCTCGGCGGCGCCGCGGCCCTGGCCGTCGTCGCCGTGGCCGGGCTGCTGCTCGTCCCCCGCCTCTCGCGCCAGGTCGCCGACACGCAGAGCTACGACTGGTCGGGCGGGGTCCCCGTGACGACGGCGCTGCAGGAGGTGACGCTGCTCGGGCTGCAGGTGCACCCGCAGTTCCCCCTCGCCCTGCTCACCCTCGTCGGGCTGCTCGTCTGCTCGCGGATGCGGCGGCTGCGCTGGCTCGTCGCCGTCTGGGCCTTCTGCGTGCTGCTCTTCGTCCTCGCCGCCACGAGCCGGACGGCGCTCGGGGTCCTGCTCACCGGCTACTGGTACAACGACAAGGTCCGACTCGCCTCGCTCGCCGCGGTGCCGACCGTCCTGCTCGTCACGGTCGCCCTGGCCTGGCTCGCCCGGCTGGTGGCCCGCGCCCTCGCCGCGGTCGGACCGCCCGGGCCGGCGCGGCCGCCCGCCGGTGGCGGGGCGCCCACCGCGGCCACGGGTCGCCGTACGGCGTCGTGGGGGTCACCGGCCCGGCTGCGCCGCACGACGGCGACCACCGGCGTGCTCGTGCTGCTCGTCGCGGCCACCGGCGCGCTGGCGCACACCGAGACCTCCGAGCTCGTGCACCGCTACTACCACCCGCCCGAGGCCGACCACACGCTGCTGCTGCCGGCCGAGGACGCGCAGCTCGCCCGGCTGGCCAGCGTCATCCCGCCGGACGCCGTCGTCGCCGACGTGCCCGCCAACGGCAGCGGCCTGCTCTACGCGCTGCACGGGCGCAAGCTGCTCTTCACCTCGCTGCTGCTCGACCCGGACCCCGACCGGCAGGTCGTCGCCGAGCGGCTCGACCAGGCGACGAGCGACCCCGCGGTGTGCGACTCCGCCCGGCGGCTGGGCGTGCGCTACGCCATCACCGGGTCGGTCCGCTACTGGCTCAGCCTCGACGACCGCACGCTGGGGATCAGCCGGATCACCGCGGCGACCCCCGGCTTCACGCGCGTCGCGCAGGAGGGTCGCTACACGCTGTGGCGGATCGACGCCTGCGGCTTCGACGCCGAGGCCTCCGGCGACGACGTCCCGCAGGCCGCGACGCAGCCCTGAGCCGGGCGTCCGCACGCGGGATGGCACGTTCCTGTCATCCGACGTCGGACGACATGTTCGAGGGTCGTCGTATCCTGGTCCTGGTCCGCCGCTGGTGCTCGGCGGGCCCGCACGACACGGTAGGGGGCCGCCGCCGTCCTCTCGTCGCCCCCACGGGAGGCGGAGCGGCAACGACCCCCGGCGGTCGCCCCTCCCCCAGCGGGGGCGACGAGCCGGCGGTGCTCCCTCGGACGGACGGGCTCACCGCCGGCTCCCCGCGCCCTGCCGGGGGGTCGTCGTAGGGTCGGGGTCATGCCGCGCGGAGAGAACCCCCGGATGTCGCCCTTCGGGACGACGATCTTCGCCGAGATGTCGGCGCTGGCCGTGCGGACCGGGGCGATCAACCTCGGCCAGGGCTTCCCCGACACCGACGGCCCGCGCGAGCTGCTCGACGCGGCGGTGGCGGCCATCCTGGGCGGGCGCAACCAGTACCCGCCCGGCCCCGGGGTGCCCGAGCTGCTCGAGGCCGTGGCGGCGCACCAGAGGCGGTTCTACGGGATCGAGCTCGACCCCACCCGCGAGGTGCTCGTCACCGCCGGCGCGACCGAGGCCATCGCGGCGGCGGTCCTCGGGCTGTGCGAACCGGGCGACGAGGTCGTGACCTTCGAGCCGTACTACGACTCCTACGCGGCGACGATCGCCCTCGCCGGGGCGGAGCGCCGCACGTCGGTGCTGCGCTTCCCCGACTTCGCCGTCGACGAGGCCTCGCTGCGGGCGGCGTTCTCCCCGCGCACCAAGGTCGTCCTGCTCAACACCCCGCACAACCCGACGGGCAAGGTCTTCACCCGCGACGAGCTCGAGCTCGTCGCCGAGCTGGCCCACGAGCACGACACCTGGGTGGTCACCGACGAGGTGTACGAGCACCTGCTCTTCGACGGCGCGCAGCACGTGCCGATCTCGACGCTGCCGGGGATGCGCGAGCGCACCCTGACCATCGGCTCGGCCGGCAAGACCTTCTCGGCGACGGGCTGGAAGGTCGGCTGGCTCACCGGACCGGCCGAGGCGGTCGCCGCGGCACGACGCGTCAAGCAGTTCCTCACGTACGTCGCCTCCGGCCCCTTCCAGCCGGCCGTCGCCACCGCCCTCGGCCTTCCCGACGCGACGTACGACGGCCTGGCCTCCCGGCTGCAGCACGGCCGCGACCTGCTCGTCGCCGGGCTGGAGGCGGCCGGGCTGACCGTGTCCCGGCCGGCGGCGACGTACTTCGTCATCGCGGACGCGGCGCCGCTCGGGGCGGTCGACGCGCTCGAGTTCTGCCGGGAGCTGCCGGAGCGCTGCGGCGTCGTCGGGGTCCCGGTGTCGGTCTTCCACGACGACGTCGACGCGGCCCGCACGCTCGTGCGCTTCGCGTTCTGCAAGAAGGACGAGGTGCTCGCCGAGGCGGCCCGGAGGCTCGCGACCCTGGGCTGAGGTCGGGCCCGCCGCCACGCGGGTGCTGGATGCCATCAATTGATGGGTTCCAGCACCCCGCCCCGCACACCCGGTGCTGGATGCCATCAATTGATGGGTTCCAGCAGTTCGCCCCGCACACCCGGTGCTGGAGGCCATCAATTGATGGGTTCCAGCAGCCCGCTCCGCGCACTCGGTGCTGGAGGCCATCGATGGACGGGGTCCAGCGGCTGTCCACAGTCGGCCGGACGACCGGGCTGTCCACAGGGCCCCTCGGCGGCGGGCGGTCGCGCCCCGGTGGGCGCGGCAGGCTCGCAGGATGCTGCTCGAGCCCGCCCTCCTCAAGGTCGCCGCCGCCGTCGCCGGGGCGGCGCTGGCCGCGGTCGGGTCGGCCCCGCCGGCGCCGCCGGGGCCTTCCTCGTCGACCGTCGTGGACCGGTCCGGCACCGGAGCACTGCGCTCCCCGTCCGTCGCGTGGAGGTGGCCGCTCGCGGGGACCCCGCCGGTGGTCCACGCCTTCGTGCCGCCGCCGGGCCCGTACGCGCCGGGCCACCGGGGGGTCGACCTCGGCGCGGCCGTCGGGGCGGTGGTGCTGGCGCCCGCCGCCGGCACGGTGACGGTGGCCGGCCGCGTCGCCGGGGTGCCCGTCGTCGTCGTGGCGCACGCCGGCGGCTTGCGCAGCACCCTGCAACCGGTGGCCGCGACGGTGCCGGTGGGCGCCACCGTGCGGGCCGGCGACCCCGTCGCGGTGCTGAGCGGGGACGCGGGTCACTGCGCGCCCGCCGGCTGCCTGCACTGGGGGGTGCTGCGCGGGACGACGTACCTCGACCCGTCGGCGCTGCTGCGGCCACCGCGGGTGGTCCTGCTGCCCTGGTCGTAGTACCACCGGGCACTGGTCGGCCCGACCGCGCAGCGAGGACTCTCGGAGCACGCCACCAACCCCGGGTGGCCCTTCCGAAAGGACCCCCGATGTCCGTCCCCCTCCGCCGTCCTCGCACCGTCCGCGCCCTCGCCGGCGGCGCCCTCGCCGTGGCCGCCGTGGCGGTCCCGCTCGCCGCCGCCGCCCCCGCATCCGCCTCCGGCGGCAAGCCCACCTGCACCCTCGTGGCCCGTCAGGTGCTGCCCGGGATCACCACCCGGGCCAGCTTCTCGGTCCTGCAGGTCGGCACCGTCACCCTCAAGCGGGACGCCGCCAACGACGCGCTCATCGTGCGCCGCACCACGGCCGCCACGGGCTGGACGACCGCGGTCGAGCTGCGCTCGGGCCCGAAGGTGCAGGTCCAGTGGCAGCGCGCCCACGACCTGGTCCAGATCGAGGCCTTCCAGAGCGCCGTCTACTACGGCCCCGACACCCTCGTCACCGAGATCAAGACCTGCACGCGCTGAGCCGTCCGCGGCTCTGCGACGTCTCCTCGGTGCAGGTGCTCCCGTGGCCCGGCCCGCCGTCGGCGGCCGGGCCGCGGCGCGTCAGGCGCCGGTCGGCCACGGCTGGGCGGTGCAGCCCTCGAGCGTCTTGGTCTGCTGCACCATGACCGGTGACGGGCGGCCCGGCCCCGGGCAGTGCACGTGGTTGTGCCCCAGGCCGTGCCCCACCTCGTGGCTGACGAGGTAGATCCGGTAGGCGGCCAGGTCGGAGCCGTAGGTGCTCGAGCCGAGCATCCAGCGGGTGAGGTTGAGGACCGAGCGGCTGCCGTTCCAGCACGACACCTGCTGGAGGGTCACGTCCAGCGGGGCGCACAGCCGCGCCGTCAGCGACGGGCTGGCCAGCGTCACGCGGATGTCGACACCGGCTCCGCGGGCCAGCTCCGCCGGGCTCACCGGGACGAAGCGCACCCCGTCCCGCGCCTGCCACCCGCGCGGGTCGGTGAGCACGGTCATCACCGTGCGCGCCACGTCGGCGCCGGCGACCGGCAGCCCACCCTCCAGCTCGACCGAGTAGCGCACCGTGCGCCCCGCCGTCGCCACCGGGCCCGCCGGGATCTCCAGCGGGGTGACGACGCCGTTGCCGCTCGCCGGGACCGCGACCTCGGTGGCGGTCGACGCCGGCGACGGGGTCGGCGCCGGGGGTCCGTCGTCGGCGCGGGCCGCGGCGGACGCGCGCGGTGCGGTAGTCGCCGACGCACCGGCCGACGGGGCGGGCGTGAGGGCCGACGAGGCGCCTGCGGCACCGGACCCCGAGGCGCGGGCGGCGCCGGCTCCACCGACCACGCCGTCCGCCGCTGCGGACGACGTCCCCGCGAGCACCTGCGCGGACCCCAGCGCGGTCGCCGCGGTCGTCGTCCCGGCGTCCTCGAACCGGCGGGCGAGGACCGTCCCCACGACGAGCAGCAGGATGGCGACGACGACGGTGCGCCGCAGCCGCATCCGGCGGCGGCGCGCGGCGGCCGACCGCTGCCGCACGGCCGGGTCCGGCCGCTGGGTGGTCGTCGTCATGACGTGCTGGTGTCCCTCCGCCTCGTGGTGCGTCCCATCATGGTGCCGCGCGCCCGCCACCCGCGCCGCGCGCCCCGGGACACGCCCACGCGGGTGTCCTCGTCAGGCCCGCGGGTGGGCCTGCTCGTAGCTGCGGCGCAGCCGGTCGACCGACACGTGGGTGTAGATCTGGGTGGTGGCCAGGCTGGCGTGCCCCAGCAGCTCCTGGACCATCCTCAGGTCGGCCCCTCCCTCCAGCAGGTGGGTCGCGGCGCTGTGCCGCAGACCGTGCGGGCCGAGGTCGGGGGCGTCGGGGACGTGGCGCAGCAGGACGTGGACGAGCTCGCGCACCTGGCGGGCGTCGACCCGGCGCCCTCGGCGACCGAGGAAGAGCGCCGGGCCGCTCCCCTCGCGGACGAGCTCGGACCGGCGCCCGAGCCAGGCCTGCAGCGCCTCGCGGGCGGGGACCCCGAAGGGGACGGTGCGCTCCTTCGCGCCCTTGCCGAGGACCCGGACCAGTCCCTCGCGCAGGTCGACGTCGTCCACGTCGAGCGAGACGAGCTCGCCGACGCGGATGCCGCTGGCGTAGAGCAGCTCGAGGACCGCGCGGTTCCGCACGTGCAGCGGGTCGTCGTCGTCGGCGGCGACGGAGGCGACGTCGAGCAGCTCGGCGGCCTCCTGTGCCCGCAGCACCCCGGGCAGGGTCCGGTGCCGTCGCGGCGCGGTGAGTCGCAGCGACGGGTCGGTGGGGATCCGCCCGGTGCGGGTGGCCCACCGCAGGAACGTGCGGGCGGCCGCCGCGCGGCGGGCGACCGTCGTCCTCGCCGCCCCGGCCCGGGAGAGGTCGGCCAGCCACG
The DNA here is from genome assembly GCF_006715055.1 of Lapillicoccus jejuensis. Lineage (NCBI taxonomy): Bacteria > Bacillati > Actinomycetota > Actinomycetes > Micrococcales > Intrasporangiaceae > Lapillicoccus > Lapillicoccus jejuensis. The sequence continues at coordinate 3,156,300 of NZ_VFMN01000001.1, read as the reverse complement.
CGCGCAGGTCGGCCAGCGACAGCTCGCCCACCCGCTGCACCCCTGCGGACTCCTGCGCCCAGGCCAGCAGGTGCCGCACGTCGCCGAGGTAGGCCCGGGTCGTGTGCTCCGAACGCCCCCGCTCCGAGCGCAGGTGCCGCTCGAAGTCGCGCACCACCGCCTCGTCGGGCAGGACGCTGGCGTCGGGGGCCGGCTCGGGGGCCGGCTCGGGGGCCCGCTCGGGGTGGGACACCTCGTCACGGTGGCACACCCAGGACGGCGACGGCCGCAGCGACCCGCCCCCCGCCGGTCCACCGGCGGGGCCGTCACGACCCTGTCCCCGCTCCGTCGTCGTCGGGCGGCACTCGCCGCCAGCGTCCGGCGCTGCGCCGGACGAGCCCGAGGAGCTCCATCCGCGGCAGGCCGGTGAGCACCGCCGACAGCGGCACCCCGGCGGCGACGGCGATCGACGGGGCGTCCGCGGGGCGTCGTACGGGCACCATGGACAGGATCTGGGTCTCGAGCAGGTCCAGCGCGTCCTCGGGTCGGGAGGGGGCCCGCTTGACCGGGGCGAGGTCCGCCCCGTAGCCGCCCACGAGCTCGGCCACCTCGTCGACGTCGGTGACCAGCTGGGCCAGCCCCTTGCGGACGGCCTCGTGGCACCCGGCCGAGGCCATCGACGTCACCGGCCCGGGCACCGCGCCGACCGGGCGGTTGAGCCGGCTCGCGACCCCGGCCGTGTGCAGCGAGCCCGACCGCAGCCCCGCCTCGACGACGAGCGTGCCCGCCCCGAGGGCCGCGATGACCCGGTTGCGCAGCAGGAACCGGGGCCGGGTGGGGGCCGACCCGGGCGCCACCTCGCTGAGCACCGCCCCGGACTCGGCGATCGCCGAGATCAGCCGGGTGTGCGCCACGGGGTACGGCCGGTCCACCCCGCCCGCGAGCACGGCGACGGTGGCCCCACCGACCGCGAGCGCGCCGCGGTGCGCGGCGCCGTCGATGCCGAAGGCCGCCCCGGAGACGACGGCGAAGCCGCGCTCGGCGAGCCCGGCGGCGAGGTCGGACGCCTGTTGCTCGCCGTACCGGGTGGAGGCGCGGGCGCCGACGACCGACACCGACCGGGGCTGCTCCCCCGCGTGCTCGGCCAGGTCGAGCGGGCCCCGGACCCACAGGCAGACCGGCGGCTGCGCCAGGTCGTCGAGCAGGACCGGCCACTGCGGGTCGCCCGGGCAGAGCAGCCGGGCGCCGAGGGCGTCGGCGAGCTGCAGGTCGCGCTCGACGTCCGCGCGGTCGGCCCGGCGGCGGACGACCTCGGGGACGAGCGGATCACCGGCCAGGGCGAGCTCGGCGGCGACGACCCAGCCGACGTCGCGGACGAGGGCGCGGACGCGCTCGTCGTCCGACTCGCTCCACCGGGTGAAGGCCGCCCGGGCCCAGCGCTCGTCGTCCGCGACCCCGGCGGACGGCGCGGCCGCCGTGGCGCTCACGCCGCCACCTCGGTGTCCTCGTGGCGCAGCAGCAGGGCGAGGCCCACGTCGTCGCGCCCGGGCCGGTCGGCGCCGCGCAGGTCGGCGACCGTCCAGGCCAGCCGCAGGCAGCGCACGTAGCCGCGCATCGTCAGCAGCGTCCGGTCCATCGCGCGGTCCAGGTCGCGGGTCACCGCCGGAGGGAGCCGGAAGCGCGCCTGGCGCAGCACCGGCGACGGGACGTGGGCGTTGACCCGCACCCCCGTCCCGGACCAGCGACCGGCGGCGACCGCCCGCGCCGCGGCGACCCGCCCGGCGACGACCGCGGTCGGCTCCCCCGGCTCGAGGGCCAGCGTCCGGCGCGAGGCCGCCGGGACGAACACCTGGATGTCGACCCGGTCGAGCAGCGGGCCGCGCAGCCGGTTGCCGTACGTCGTGCGGCGCAGGGGTGAGCAGCGGCACCGCTCGGCCTTGCCCCACCCCATGCCGCAGGGGCAGGGGTTCGCGGCGAGCACGAGCTGGAACCGGCACGGGAACCGGTACGTCGCCCCCATCCGCGCGACCGACACGACCCCGGACTCGACCGGCTGGCGCAGCGCCTCGAGCGCGTCGCGGCGCAGCTCGGGGGCCTCGTCGAGGAAGAGCACCCCGTGGTGCGCCTGCGTGACGGCCCCGGGGCTGAGCGACGGACCGCTGCCCCCGCCGACGAGCGCGGGCGCCGAGGTCGCGTGGTGCGGCGCCACGAAGGGCGGTCGGCGGATGAGGTCCGTGGCGGCGCCGAGGGTCCCCATGATCGAGGCGACGGCGGTGACCTCGCCGGCCTGCTCCTCGTCGAGCAGCGGCAGCAGCCCCGGCAGGCGCTCCGCGAGCATCGTCTTGCCCGCTCCGGGCGGACCGACGAGGTAGAGGTGGTGCCCACCAGCGGCGGCGACCTCGAGGGCGTGCCGGGCCTCGACCTGCCCGACGACGTCGACGAGGTCGGGCAGCTCCGGCGGCGGGTCGGGCACGGTGGCCGGCACGGGGACGGGCTCGGGCCGCAGTCCGTCGGCGAGCTGCCGGTAGCGCCCGACGAGCTCGGCCAGGTGGGCCACGGGGTGCACCCGCACGCCGGGCACGAGACCCGCCTCGGTGGCGTTGGCGACCGGGACGACGACGTGCCGTAGACCCGCGTCGGCGGCGGCGCGCACGAGGGGCAGGACGCCCCGCACCGGTCGCACCGTCCCGTCGAGCCCCAGCTCGCCGATGTGCACGACGCGCTCGACGACGTGCGGCCGCAGCACCCCGCTCGCGACGAGCGCGGCCACGCAGATGGCGAGGTCGAAGCCCGACCCCGTCTTGGGGACGGCCGCCGGGGAGAGGTTGACGGTCACCCGTCGCTGCGCCACCTGGTGCCCCGTGTTGGCCGCGGCCGCCTTGACCCGGTCGGCCGACTGCTTGCAGGCGCGGTCCGGGTTGCCGCCCACGGTGAAGGCCGGCAGCCCCTGGGCGACGTCGACCTCCACCTCGACGACGAAGCCCCGCAGGCCGAGCAGCCCCGCCGCGCGGGTGCGGCCGAGGGTCACGGCACGACCCCGACGAGGTGCTGCAGCCGGCACTCGCCGCGTCGGGGCCGCAGGATCCCGATGACGTCAATCCGCACGTCGGCGACGTGGGTGTCGTGCTCGGTCATCCACGCCGCGGCCAGGCGCCGCAGCCGCGCCAGCTTGGCCAGGGTGACCGCCTCGACGGGCGAGCCGAAGACCGTCGTGCGGCGCGTCTTGACCTCGCACACGACGAGGCAGTCGCCGTCGAGAGCGACGATGTCGAGCTCGCCGGCGGCGCAGCGCCAGTTGCGGGCGAGGACGGTCAGGCCGCGCTCACGCAGGTAGCGCTCGGCCAGGCGCTCGCCGTACCGGGCGAGGGTGGTGCGGGGCGGGGTGGTCGGGTCCATGCCGCCACGATGGCCGCAGCCGAGCCCACCACCCGCCGCTCCTCCACAGCCCGGCGCACCGCCCCCGACGGCCCGGGGGGTTGTGGACGACGCGCCGTACGGCGTCCTGTCAGGAGGGCAGCTGCAGGTCGGCCTTGGGGAGCTCCTCGATGTTGACGTCCTTGAACGTCACCACGCGCACGTTCTTGACGAAGCGGGCGGGGCGGTAGATGTCCCACACCCACGCGTCGCTCATCGTCACGTCGAAGAAGACCTCGCCCCCCTCGGAGCGGACCTTCATCTCGACCGAGTTGCACAGGTAGAACCGGCGCTCGGTCTCGACCACGTGCGTGAAGAGACCGACGACGTCGCGGTACTCGCGATAGAGCTGCAGCTCCATCTCGGTCTCGTACTTTTCGAGGTCCTCGCTGCTCATCTGGTGCTCATGACCTCATCATCGGTGGGCATCGGGACCGTCGCGGCCCCGTCCGTCGGCGACCCCGCGTGCTCCGCGCCCGGCACGGGCACGTCGACGAGGGTGGCGTGCTCAAGTTCTACCACCTGCTCCGGCAGCCGCCACGACAGCCGGTGGTGGATGCTCGGCCCGTGCCGGCGCAGCGCGGCCATGTGCTCCGGGGCGGCGTACCCCTTGTTGACGTCCCAGCCGTACTGCGGGTGGTCGACGTGGTGGCCGACCATGAGCCCGTCGCGCTCGACCTTGGCCAGCACCGACGCGGCGGCGACCGAGGAGCAGGTCATGTCGGCCTTGACGATCGTCGTCACCGGGGGCGCCGACGGCCCGCCGCCGTCGACGAAGGCGAACAGCCCGACCTCCCCCGGCGGGGTCAGCCAGTCGTGGTTGCCGTCGAGGACGACGAGGTCGGGCACGTGCCCGGCGGCCGCGACCGCGGCGAGCGCGCGCATGCCCGCCAGCCGCAGCCCGCCCATGATCCCCAGCTCGTCGATCTCGGTCGGTGACGCGTGCCCGACAGCGTGGGCGAGCGCCCAGCGCTGCAGCGGCCGCACCATCGCCTCGCGGCGCGGCGCCGAGAGCAGCTTGGAGTCGCGCACCCCGGCGGGGGCGCTGCGGCAGGTCTCGTCGATGAGGACGACGCCGACGGTCACCGGGCCCGCGAGCGCGCCGCGGCCGACCTCGTCCATCCCGGCCAGCACCCGGTGCCCCGAGCGCTGCAGGGCCCGCTCGACCCGCAGCGACGGCTTGCGGACCGGGCTCACCGCCCGGCCCCCTGCGACCCGCGCGTCACGGGGCGGAGCTGGTGGCCGTCGTCCTCGGGGTCGTCGTCGACGACGGGGCCGGGATGCCGGAGTAGGTGCTCGACGGCACGGACAGCCAGGTGACGTGGTCGAGCGGCCAGACGACCATGACGGCCCGCCCGGTGATGTCCTTGATCGGCACCGAGCCGGTGGCCCCCGTGCCGTCGTCGTGGTAGCGCGAGTCGGCCGAGTCGCCGCGGTGGTCGCCCATCACCCACACCCGCCCCTGCGGGACGACGATGTCGAAGGCCTGCGTGTTGCCGTTGGGCTGGTCGCCGGGCTTGACGTAGTTCTCCGTGATCGGCACGCCGTTGACCGTGATCCGGTCGGTACCCGCCTTGCCGACGACGTGGTCGCCGGGCAGGCCGATGACCCGCTTGATGAGGTGGTCGTCGGAGTCGTCCGGCAGCAGGCCGACGAACTGCAGCCCGCGGTGGACGGTGTTGCCGAACCCGGGGGCGTCGTACGGCGAGGGCACCTGCGGGAGCCAGTGGTCGGGGTCCTGGAAGACGACGATGTCGCCGCGCTGCAGGTGCACCGGGTTGGGCGTCAGCTTGCTGACGATGACGCGGTCGTCCTTGACGAGGGTGTTCTCCATCGACTCGGACGGGATGTAGAACGCCTGGATCAGCCAGGTCTTGACGACGAACGACAGCACGATCGCCATGACGGCGATGATGAGGATCTCCTTGACGCCGCCCCACAGGTTGGCGAGGAAGCCGCCGTCACGGCGGTCGTCGTACCCGTCACCGTCGTCACCGTCGTCACCGTCGTCGAGGCCGTCGTCGCGCAGGTACTCCGGCTCCTCGTGGGTGGACGACGACTCGTCGCCGACGCCGGCGGACCTCGGGGAGGCCTCGGCCTCGGGACGCTCGGGCGACATCGTCAGGAACCAGCTCCAGGAGGGGACGTTCGGTCAGCGGGCGGGGACGTCGGACAACGGACCGGGTCCACCGGTGGTTCCGGCCCGACCGGGCGGCCAGTATCGCACCACGACCTGGCCCACCACGTCATCGAGGGGCACCAGGCCGCCGCCGGGCGCGCCGAGGTAGCCGCGCGAGTCGGTCGAGACGCGCCGGTGGTCGCCCATCACCCACACCCGCCCCGGCGGTACGGCGACGTCGAAGCCCACCTCGCTCGGCCGGTCCCCCGGGAACAGGTACGGCTCGTCGACGGGCACGCCGTCGACCACCAGCCGGCCGGCGCTGTCGCAGCAGCGCACCCGGTCGCCCGGCAGGCCGACGACGCGCTTGACGTAGTCGGTCCCCGCGCCGACGCCGAGGAAGGACGCGACCTCGCGGCCGAGCCGCTGCAGCGGCGTGCCGTCCGGCTGGTCGAGGAACGCGCGGCGCCCGTCGAACACGACGACGTCGCCGCGGTGCAGCCCGGCCCCGGCGCCCCCGGGCAGCCGGAGCACGAGCACCCGGTCACCGGGCTGCAGGGTCGGCTCCATCGACCCGGAGGGGACGACGAAGGCCGGCAGCACGGCCGCCCGGGCGACGAGCAGCACGAGGAGCACCACGAGGGCGACGTACGGGAGCCGACGGCGGCCGCTGCTGCGGCCCACCGTCGGCTCGTCGTGGTGGTGCGTGGAGGCGCTCAGGCCCGGGTCACTTCCTGGCCTCGCCCTTGACCGGGATCGAGTCGCGCTTCTCCTTGATCTTGGCGGCCTTGCCGCGGAGCCCGCGCAGGTAGTACAGCTTGGCGCGGCGCACGTCACCGCGGGTGACGACCTCGATGTGGTCAATGATCGGGGTGTGCACCGGGAAGGTGCGCTCCACGCCGACGCCGAAGGACACCTTGCGGACGGTGAAGGTCTCGCCGATGCCACCGCCGTGGCGGCGGATGACGACGCCCTGGAAGACCTGGACGCGCGAGCGCGTGCCCTCGATGACCTTGACGTGCACCTTGAGGGTGTCACCGGCGCGGAAGGCGGGGACGTCGTCCCGCAGCGAGCCGTGGTCGACGGCGTCGAGCTTGTGCATGGGGTGTCGCTTCCTTGTGGTGCCACAGGTCACCACGGGTCGGGGACCCGGTCGGGTCCGTCAGGTACGCGTATGGGTCCGGTCGGCCACGGGTGAGCGGAGTGCTCGGACCCTCCCCCTGCGGCAGGGGCGCGTCATGGCCGGACGCCGAGGGTCAAGTCTGCCAGAGCGGGGCCCGGACGAGGAAATCCGCCCTGGTCGGGCGGTCAGCGCCGCTTGGTGAGGTCGACCGTGCCGGGGTAGCGCCCGGGCCCGGGGACCTGGCGGTACCCGGCGCGCTTGTAGCGGCGCAGGTTCGACTCCGAGCGCACCCCGGTGTTGATCCAGAACCGGCGCACCGAGGCGGGCGCCGCGCGCTCGGACAGGTCGAGCAGCGCCCGGCCGAGACCGCGACCCTGCAGGTCGGCGGCGGCCATGAGCCGGCCGGTCTCCCAGGTCGTGGGGTCGTCGTCGGCGAGGCGGCCGCGCACCGACCCGATCAGCCGGCCGCCGGCGCGCAGCACCCACGTCGTCCAGCGGGCGCCGTCGGCGCCGGTCAGCCCGGCGACGACGTCCTCGAGGGACTCGCGCATCGGCGGGATGTCGAAGTCCCCCGCCAGCCGGCCCTCGGGCAGCCAGCAGGCGCGCTGGAGCACGAGCAGCTCCCCCGCGTCGGCGGCGGTGCCGACGGAGACCTCCAGCCCCGCGACCTCCTCGAGCCCGTCCGCGCCGGTGAGGACGGGGAGGGCGGCGGACGCGTGGAGGAGGTCGGGGCGCCGTACGGCGGTCCGCTCGAGCCGCTGCTGGTGGCGCCACCGCGCGACGGCCCCGTGGTCGCCGGAGCGCAGGACGGCCGGCACCTCGCGCTCGCGCCACACGGGCGGCTTCGTGTAGACGGGGTACTCGAGCAGCCCGTCCTCGTGCGACTCCTCGACGAGGCTCTCGGCGTTGCCGACGACGCCGGGCACGAGCCGGGCGACGGCCTCGGTCATCGCGAGGGCGGCGACCTCGCCGCCGTTGAGGACGTAGTCGCCGAGCGAGACGAGGGTGACCGGCATCCGGGACGCGGCCTCCTCCAGAACCCGCTCGTCGATGCCCTCGTAGCGTCCGCAGGCGACGGCGAGCCACGGCTCGGTCGCCAGCTCGCGCGCGAGGGCCTGGGTGAAGGGGCGACCGGACGGGGTGGGGACGAGCAGGTGCGGGACGCTGCCCGGCGTCCCGGCGGACGCGAGCAGGGCGTCGAGGGCCTCGCCCCACGGCTCCGGCTTCATGACCATGCCGGCCCCGCCGCCGTACGGCGTGTCGTCGACCGTCCGGTGCCGGTCGTGGGCGTGCTCGCGCAGGTCGTGGACGCGCACGTCGAGCAGCCCCTGCTCGCGCGCCCTGCCGATGAGCGACAGGCCGAGCGGCGCGAGGTACTCGGGGAAGATCGTCAGGACGTCGACGCGCAGGGCGGCGCTCACGCCTCGAGCTCCAGCAGGCCGGGCGGGGCGTCGACGACGACGCGGCGAGCGGCGAGGTCGACGCTCGGGACGATGGCGCGCACGAACGGCACGAGGACCTCGGCGCCGTCGCGGTCGCCGCCCTCGAGGGTGACCCGCAGCAGGTCCTGGGCGACGCCGACCTCGAGGCCGCTGACCCGGCCGAGCCGGGCGCCGGCGGGGTCGAGCACGTCGAGCCCGACGAGCTCGTCCTCGTAGAAACCCTCCTCGGACTCCCCCGCGTCGTCGGCGTCGTCGCCCGCTCCGGCGGGCGCGGCGTCGGCGAGCAGGCGGGTGCCGCGCAGCCCCTCGGCGCCGGTGCGGTCCGGCACCTCCTCGAAGGCGAGCAGCCAGGTGCCCTGGTGCAGGCGGGCCGAGCGCAGCGTCAGCTCACGCGGCACGCCGCTGCCGGCCGCGGCCTGGGTCGGGAAGGTCGCGCCGGGCACGAACCGGCTCTCCGGGTCGTCGGTGTGCAGCTGCACGGTCACCTCTCCCCGCAGCGCGTGCGGCTTGCCGATCCGTGCGACGACGAGCTGGGTGTCCACCCACCGATCCTCCCAGACCGGGCGCATGCCGCCGTACGGCGACGCGGCGGGGCGGACGGGTGGACGGGTGGACGGGCGGACGGGCGGACTCACCGGCCCGGGTCAGGAGCCGGCGACCTCCACGTAGATCGGGTTCGTCATCGCGACCATCGCGCCCGCGGCACCGACGGTGGGGGCCCGGCGCACCTCGGCACGCACGAAGGTCGAGTAGCGGCTGCGGGTCGTCCACGTCAGGGTGCCGCGGCCGGAGGAGTCGACCGCGCCGGACGCCACCGGACCGGTCTGGTCGATGATCGTCGTCGTCGTGCCGGGCACCCCGGAGACGGCGAGCTCGACGACGACGTCGGCCCCCGCACCGGGCTTCAGCGTGCCGCCCATCGTCACCGACCGCCCGAGGGTCGAGGCGGTGAGGGTGAGGTCGACCGCGGAGGACTCCGCGAGCCAGGACCGCCCGGCGGCCAGGCCCCGCAGCAGTGCCCCGCGCTCGAGGGCGCTCGCGAGGACGACGGTCTGCGGGAGGCCGACGACCTGGTCGGGGTTGTGCGCGTCGGAGTCGCCGATCGCCGGGATCCGGGTGCCAGTGCGCAGCATCGAGTGCCACGCGAGGACGGTGGCGTCGTCGCCGGCGTCCCACGGCCCGTTCCAGACCTCGACGAGGTCGACCGGCTCGTAGTCGTACTCGAACGCGCAGCCGAAGCACGCCGCGAACGGGTGCGCCGCCGTGACCAGCCCGCCCTTCGCGTGCACCTCGTCGACGAACCGGCGGAACGCGGCGGGCTCGCTCGAGCGATAGCGCCAGTCGACCCAGGTCCCGGCCGGCAACCCGATCGCCGGCCAGTGCCCGGACCGTGTCGTCACCTCCTCGCCGTTGAGGATCAGCAGGTCGTCGGTCGCGTAGCCACCCCAGACGAGCTGGGCGCTCGGGGTGTTGTGCTCGGTCGAGGTGATGAAGTCCAGGCCCGCGGCGCGGGCGTCGGCGACGAGCTGGTCCGGGGTGCGCCTGCCGTCGGAGTGCACCGTGTGCAGGTGGCAGTCGCCGCGGTACCACGCCGTCCCCCGCTCCTTGGCCGGTGCGTGGGTCGGTGCCGGGTCCGGGCGGAACGCGGGGCCGTCGGCGCCGTACGTCAGCGTGATCGTCACCGACCAGTGCATCCCCTGCGGCGCGACGGTGTACGGCCCGAGGACGACGTGCCAGCGTCCCGCGGTCACCGGCCCCGCGAGGTAGCCCGGCGTCGCCTCGGTCGCGTTGATGGAGAACGACGTCCGGAAGCCGCCGGACCAGCCGCGGAAGGCCTTCTCGTTCCCGGCCGCCAGGCTCCCCGGCCCGAACACGCCGAGGTCGCAGGCGTTCCCGCGCACCCCGGCGGGCACCGTCGGCTTGTCGTAGGTGTAGGAGACGTCGATCTGACGCACCCCCCGCGGCACGTCGACGGGCAGGTACCAGAAGTCGTCGACGCCGGGTGGGAAGGTCCCGGTCACCGTCCGCGTCTCAGGGGCGCGTGGCGCGTCGGGCGACTTCGCGCCGGCCGCCCCGGCGAAGGCCACGGGCGCCAGCAGCTGCAGCCCGGCGACGCCGGCGACGGCGCCTCCGGCGCGCAGCAGGTCCCGGCGGGCGAGCGGGGATCGGGTGCGGTTCTCCTCGGTGGTCACCCTCCCGACGCTAGGCCGGTCCAGGCCGAGTGGGAAGAACCCACGGCGACGCTTCGGTGAACGGCAGGAAGCCCCGCCACCCGGGTGGGTGACGGGGCTCCCGTACGGCGTGCTGCCGGTGGTGCTGCTGGTGCCAGCGGCTCAGACCCGGTCGGTGTCGACGATGTCGATCCGCACGGGGTGACCACCGGCGAGGGCGCCGAGGACGGTGCGCAGCGCGCTGGCCGTCCGGCCGGAGCGGCCGATGACCCGGCCGAGGTCGTCGGGGTGCACCCGAACCTCGAGCAGCTCACCGCGACGCAGCTCCTTGCGCCGCACGACGACCTCGTCGGCGTGGTCGACGATGCCCTTGACGAGGTGCTCGAGAGCCTCCTCCAGCACGTCAGGCCTCGGCGGTCTCGGCGGCGGCGGCCTGCTCGGCGGGGGCCTCGGTCGCCGCGTCAGCCGACGGGGCCTCGGGCTCGGCCTTCTTGGCGGCCTTCTTGCGCGGGGCGTCGGCGTCCTTCGGGGCGAAGGAGGTGCTGCCACCCGCGGCGGCGACGGCGGCGTCGTACAGCTCGCGCTTGGACTTCTTCGGCGCGGCCACCTTGAGGGTGCCCTCGGCGCCGTCGAGGCCCTTGAACTTCTGCCAGTCGCCGGTGATCTCGAGCAGGCGGGCGACGGCCTCGGTCGGCTGGGCGCCCTGGGTCAGCCAGTGCTGGGCCCGCGCGGAGTCGATCTCGATGACCGAGGGCTCCTCGGTCGGGTGGTACTTGCCGATCTCCTCGATGGCCCGGCCATCGCGCTTGGTGCGCGAGTCCATGACGACGACGCGGTAGAACGGGGCACGGATCTTGCCCATGCGCTTCAGACGGATCTTGACGGCCACGGTGCGTGGTCTCCTTGTTCTGGTCGTGAGCACGGCGAGACCGACCTCGTGACGGTCGGGGAGCCGTGGCTCGGGCGTAGGCATCCGCTCACCGGCCGGGGACGGCCATACGGCAGACGGGTACGGCGGACCATTCTGCCAGACCGCCAGGGTGCCCCCGACCAACGGCCGTACGGCGACCCGCCCGCTCAGCGGCTCTGCCAGGCCCCGGGCCGGTGGGCCAGCTCGCGCACGTGCGCGGGCAGCTCGCCGGACAGGAGGTCGGCGAGGCTGGTCTCGTCGAGGACGTCGCGCAGCGACGCCCGGACCGCGACCCACAGGGTCGGTAGGTGCTGGGCCGCGCCGTCGTACGACGTCTCGTGGGGCCGCAGGCCGCGGACCTCGGCCAGTGGCCCGGCGACGACCCGGAACACCTCGGCGACCGCGATCTCGTCCGCCGGGCGGGCCAGGGTGTAGCCGCCGGCGGCGCCGCGCTGGCTGACCACGAGCCCACCGCGGCGCAGGTCCCCGAGGATCGACTCGAGGAACTTGCGCGGTAGCTGCTGCTCCTGCGCGAGCGTGTCGGCGGACACGGGGTGCCCGCCCTGCACCGCGGCGATGGTGAGCAGCGCGCGCACCGCGTAGTCCGTCTTCGCCGAGATGTCCACGGGGTGATTCTGTCCCACGGCGATATCGCGCCGTGACCGGTTCGGGTCACGACGGGGCGCGGCGAGGTGGCGGGACGGGGGGCCTCCCTCCCAGGAACCCCCCGCCCCGCCGGTCCCGTCCGTGACGGTGGGTCGGCTCAGGCGCCGACGCCCACCGCCACCGGGGGCCCCGGGTCGGCGACCGCCCCCTGCGCGGTCGTCTCGGCCGGGGCGGTCCGTGTCGCCGTCCGGGTGTCCACCGGCGGGAGGTCGGGGACGCGGGTGGCGCGGGCGACGACGCGGTCGCCCTCGAGCAGGTGCAGGTCGTCGACCTCACCGCGGGTCAGCTGGGCGACCAGCTCTCCCCCGGTCGCCTCGTCGACGAGCTCGACGCGGACCTCGAAGCCGAGCCGGACGACCCGCCGGACGGTGCCGACGGCGGCCAGCTCGGGCAGCGCCGGGGTCGCGGTGCCCTCGGGCAGCCGCTCGAGGACGACGTCGTGCGGGCGCACGAGCCGACCGGCGATGGTCGAGACGTGACCGAGGAAGGTCATGACGAACGTCGAGGCCGGGTGGTCGTAGAGCTCCTCCGGCGTGCCCACCTGCTGGATGCGGCCCTGGTGCAGGACGGCGATCCGGTCGGAGATGTCGAGCGCCTCCTCCTGGTCGTGCGTGACGAGGACCGTCGTCACGTGCACCTCCTGGTGGAGGCGGCGCAGCCACAGCCGCAGCTCGGCCCGCACCTTGGCGTCGAGGGCGCCGAACGGCTCGTCGAGCAGCAGCACCTCGGGGTCGACGGCGAGCGCGCGGGCCAGCGCCATCCGCTGGCGCTGGCCGCCGGAGAGCTGCGCCGGGTAGCGGTGCTGGAACCCGGCGAGCCCGACGATCTCGAGCAGGTCGTCGACCTTCTTGGCGATCTCGGCCTTGGGGCGGCGTCGGATCGACAGGCCGAAGGCGACGTTGTCGCGCACGGTCATGTGCTTGAAGGCGGCGTAGTGCTGGAAGACGAAGCCGATCCCCCGCTTCTGGGGGGAGACGCCGGTGACGTCGCGGCCCGCGATCGTCACCGTGCCGTCGTCGAGGTCGTCGAGGCCGGCGACGGCGCGCAGCAGGGTCGACTTGCCCGAGCCGCTGGGGCCGAGCAGCGAGGTCAGCTGACCCCGCGGGATGTCGAGCGACACGTCGTCGAGGGCGGCGAAGGTGCCGAAGCGGCGGTGCGCGTGCTGCACCGAGATCATGGGCGTGGCGTCGGTCATCGGGTCCTCCGGAGCCGGTCGAGGAGGGTCATGAGCAGGAGGGTCACGAGACCCACGAGCATGAGGAGGGTGGCGGCGGCGTACGCGCCGTAGGTGTTGTGGTCGTCGACGTAGCGGGCGTGGACGAGGAGGGTGAGGGTCTGCGAGACGCCGGGGAAGCCGGAGCTGACCATGATCACGGCGCCGAACTCGCCGAGCGAGCGGGCGACGGTGAGCACGACGCCGTACGTCAGGCCCCACCGGATGGCCGGGAGGGTGATCCGCCAGAAGGTCTGCCAGCCGTTGGCCCCGAGGGTGGCGGCGGCCTGCTCCTGCTCGTCGCCGATCTCCTGCAGCACCGGCTCGACCTCGCGGACGACGAAGGGCAGCGTGACGAAGATCGTCGCCAGGACCATGCCGGGCAGGTTGAAGATCACCTTGATCCCGGCGCCGGCCAGGCCGCCGAACCAGCCGTCGACGCCCCACAGCAGGATGAGCGCGACGCCGATGACGACCGGCGAGAGGGCGAAGGGCAGGTCGACCACGGCCTGGAGCAGACCGCGGCCGCGGAACCTCCCGCGGACCAGCGCGAGGGCGACCGCGACGCCGAAGACGACGTTGAGCGGGACGACGATCGCGATGATGAGCAGCGACAGGTTGAGCGCGGAGATGGCGGCCGGCGTGCTGATCGACTGCACGAACGCGCCGACGCCGGGACCGAAGGTCTTCCAGGCGATGACGCCGATCGGCACGAGCAGCAGGCCGACGACGTAGGCCAGCGCGACGGTGCGCAGCCCGAGCCGGGCGGCGGTCGAGGTCCTCACGCGGCACGCTCCTCGCGGGCGGCGCTGCGGGCGGCGACGACGCGCAGCACGAAGAGCGTGGCGAAGGAGACCAGCAGCAGCGCCACCGAGACGGCGGCCGCGTTGACCGGCCGGTCGATCTCGATCTGCTGCTGGATGTACTGCGAGGCCATCTGGGTGTCCTTCGGGATGTTGCCGCCGATGAGGACGACCGAGCCGTACTCGCCGATGGCGCGCGCGAAGGCCAGGCCCCCGCCGCTGAGGACGGCCGGCAGCAGCGTCGGCAGCACGACCCGGCGGAAGATCGTCACGTTGGACGCCCCGAGCGACGCGGCTGCCTCCTCGACCTCGCGGTCGACCTCGATGAGGACGGGCTGGACCGAGCGGACGACGAACGGCAGCGTGACGAAGGTGAGGGCCACGATGAGGCCCGGCTTGGTGGCGCTGAGGTCGAGGTCGATCGGGCTGGCGGGCCCGTAGAGGCCGAGCATGACGATCGAGGCGACGATCGTCGGCAGCGCGAACGGCAGGTCGATGACGGCGTTGACGAAGCCCTTGCCCGGGAAGTCGTCGCGGACGAGGACCCACGCGACGAGGGTGCCCATGACGACGTTGATGAGGGCGACGACCACCGACACGCCGATGGTGACCAGCAGCGAGCCGAGGGCCGCCGGCGCGGTGACGGCCTCCCAGAACCCGCCGAGACCGCCGGAGACGGACTTGACGGTGAGGGCGGCCAGCGGCAGCAGGACGATGACGCTGATCCACAGCGAGGCCAGGCCGAGACCGAGGGGGCCGACCCCTCCGGTCGCGGCCTTGAGGCGTCCGCGCCGACGGCGCGGGCGCTCGGGGCCGGGGCCACCCGACGCCGGGGGCGCCGGGGGCGCCCCGGCGTCGGCGACGCCGGGGCGGTCGGTGACGGCGGTCATCCGCGGGTCACTTCGAGGCGGCGTCGTAGATCTTGGCGACGGAGCCCTTGTCCTTGTCGAACAGGCTCGAGTCGACGCTCTTCCACCCGCCGAGGTCGGCGATCGTCCACAGCTTCTGCGGGGTCGGGAAGGTGGAGGAGAACTGCGAGAGGACGCTGGTGTCGACGGGGCGGTAGCCGACCTTGGCCAGCGCGGTCTGCGCCTCCGACGAGTAGAGCCAGGTCACGAACGCCTTGGCCTTGGCCGCGTTCTTGCTCGAGGTGGTCGCGGCGACGGGGTTCTCGATCTTGAAGGTCTGGTCCGGGACGATGTGCTCGACCGGGTCGCCGCCCTTCTCGAGGAAGAGCGCCTCGTTCTCGTAGGACAGCAGGACGTCGCCCTGGCCCTGGAGGAACGCGTCCGAGGCCTCGCGGCCGGACTTCGGCTGGATCTTCACGTGGTCGCCGATGAGCCTGGTGAGGTAGTCCAGGCCCGCCTGGGGGTTCTTGCCGCCGTCGCTCTTGACCGCGTACGGCGCCAGCAGGTTCCACTTCGCCGAGCCGGAGCTGAACGGGTTCGGGGTGACGACCTCGACACCGGACTTCAGCAGGTCGTCCCAGGTCTTGATGCCCTTGGGGTTGCCCTTGCGCACGACCATCGTCACGACCGAGCCGAAGGCGATGCCCTTGTGGGTGTCGGCGTTCCAGTCGTTCGCGACGAGGTTGGCCTTGACCAGGCGGGTCATGTCGGGCTCGACCGAGAAGGAGACGACGTCGGCCGCGGCGCCGGCGACGACCTTGCGGGACTGGTCGCCCGAGGCGCCGTACGACTGCTGGAAGGAGACGCCCTTGCCGTCGGCGGTGGCGTTCCACAGCGGGATGACGGCGTCGAAGCCGGTCTTGGCGACCGAGAAGCCGTAGAGGTTGAGCGCTCCGCCGGAGCCGTCGGCGGCTCCGGCGCTCGCGGCGCCGCCGGCGACGTCGCTGGCACCGCCGCCCCCGCAGGCGGCCAGGGCGGTGAGGGACGCGGCGGCGAGCAGGACGACGGCGGTGCGGGACGCCCGACGGGCAGCACGGATGGACGACATGCGGACTCCTGGGAGGGATGTGTGCGAGATGGGGCAACCAGAGAGAGGGACGACGGTGGCTTCCTCTCCCACATGTCTAGCAGGAATAGGGGACATGGGACCCCGAATGCCCGGAACTCGTCCGGCCCGCGGACAGTCCGCACCCAGGTGGGCCCGGTGGGCCCGGTCGGATCGGTAGGACCGAGGAGGGCCTCAGGCGCGTACGGCGCGCACGGCGAGCGCGAGGCGCGCCAGGTCGGCCGGGGTGAGCCGCTCCCCCGTCGCGACGGGCAGGACCGGACCGAGCCCCAGCGGCGCGGCCGTCGACCAGCGCTCCCACTGCGCGTCCAGCCCCTGCTGCGGGCCGTGGACCGGGTGCCGTCGCCCGCGCCGGGCCCGGGCCTCGAAGCGCTCGCGCGCCACCTCGGGCGGCAGGTCGCACCAGACCTCGGGGACGTCGGCCGGGTCGTGGCCCGCCCGGCGCAGCCCGGCGGCGACGTACGCCTCGTCGCGGCCGGGGAGGTGCACACTCTCGACGACCCCTCCCCCGGGCGAAGCGGCCAGGAGGCTCCAGAGCAGCTCGCTCGCCGTCGCCCCGAGCCGCGCCGACCCGGCGGCCGTGCCGTGCTCCCCCAGCCCGTCCGCCATCCCCTCCTTGAGCAGGTCCTTGCCCAGGAAGGGGACACCGAGCTCGTCGGCGAGCGCCCGGCCCAGAGTGGTCTTGCCGCTGCCCGGCAGACCGTTGACGAGCGCCACGACGGGTCGGCGGCGACGCTGAAGATAGGCGGCGGCGGGCCACTCGGAGGCGAGGACGGCGTACCGGTCGTGGTCGCGCCACGACTCGTGACCGGTCGGGCCGGCGATCCACAGGTAGCCCGGTGAGAAGCCCTCCCGGGTGAAGCCGAGCCGGCGCAGCACGGCGGCCGAGCGCACGTTGCGCGGCTGCACGTTGGCCTCGAGCCGGTGCAGCCCCAGCCCGCCCTGCGTCGTCGGCGCGAACGCGAGGTCGACGACGAGCCGCAGGCCCTCGGCGAAGAGGCCGTGACCGGCGTACGGGTCGAAGGCGTTGTAGCCCAACGTCGCCCCGCGCAGCCGGCCGAGGACGACGGAGTTGACGTTGACGCTGCCGACGAGGTCGTGACCCGCGTCGGGGTCGGGGTGCAGGGCGTGGACGAGGAAGGCGTGCCGGTCGCGCCCGGGGTGCGCGAGGGCGGCCGCCGCGCCCTCGGGGTCGACGGGGTTCCACTCCTGCATCCGCGCGCGCGACAGCTCGACCGCGTGCCGGTACGGCGCCTCGTCGCCCGGCTGCACCGGGGCGACCCGCACCCGGGCGCCGCGCCGCTCGAGGGCGGGGCGCGCGGCCGGCGGGGTCACCCGACGGTGACGCCGCGCAGCACGATGGCGTACGGCGCCGCGAGCGCCCGCACGTCGGTGCGCGGGTCGGTCTCGAGGACGAGCAGGTCGGCGGGGGCGCCCTCCTCGAGGGCCGGCCGCTCGAGCCAGCGGCGCGCTCCCCACGTGGCGGCGTCGAGCGCCTCGAGCGGGGTGAGACCGGCGCGGGTCAGCTCGAGGACCTCGTCGACGACGAGCCCGTGGGCGAGGCTGCCGCCCGCGTCGGTGCCGACCCAGACCGGCAGCCCGGCCTCGTGGGCGCGGGCGACGGTCTCGTGGCGGCGGGCGTGCAGGGCGAGCATGTGCGCGTGGTAGCGGGGGAACTTCTCGCGGGCCGCCTCGGCGATCTGCGGGAAGGTCGCGATGTTGACCAGGGTCGGGACGACGTGGATCCCCTTCTCGGCGAACAGCCGCGTGGTCTCCTCGTCGAGGCCGGTGGCGTGCTCGACGCAGTCGATCCCGGCGGCCGCCATGTCGTGCAGCGACTCCTCGCCGAAGCAGTGCGCGGTGACCCTGGCGCCCTCCTCGTGGGCGGCGGCGACGGCCGCGACCACGGTCTCGCGCGGGAACGACGGCGCCAGGTCGCCGGTGTCGCGGTCGATCCAGTCCCCGACGAGCTTGACCCACCCGTCACCGGCGCGGGCCTGGCGCCGTACCTGCGCGACGACGTCGTCGGGCTCGACCTCCGCGGCGAAGTTCCGCACGTAGCGGCGGGTGCGGGCGATGTGCCGCCCGGCGCGGACGATCCGCGGCAGGTCCTCGCGCTCGTCGACCCAGCGGGTGTCGGCGGCGGACCCGGCGTCGCGCACGAGCAGCGTCCCGGCGGCGCGGTCGGTGAGGGCCTGCTGCTCGGTCGTCGCCTCGTCGACGGCGCCGTGCGCGTCGAGCCCGATGTGGCAGTGCGCGTCGACGAGCCCGGGCACGACCCAGCCGCGGACCGTCGTCGTCCCCACCGACGCGGGCGGCCGCTCGTAGGTGATCAGCCCGCCCACGACCCACGCCTCGGCGCGCTCCTCGTGGGGTCCGGTGAGCACCGGCCCGGCCAGGTGCAGGACGTCCTCCGCCATGACCCCGACCCTACGGCGCCCCGGCGGCGGTCGCCGAGCGCCCCACCGCGGTCCCGGAGGCGATCAGCGCACGCTCGTCACGGTGCGGGCACCGTGGACGGTGTGCGGGGCGTGACGACGGTGTGCGGGCCGTCAGCGGCCGAGGAACTTCTCGAAGCCCTTCGGCAGGTTCGCCGGGTCCAGACCGGCGGGACCGCCGTCGGCGTCGTCCCCGAGACCGAAGGCGCTGCGGGCGGCGCCGGTGCGGGCGCCGGCGGCCTTCTGCGCGGCCTCGCGCTCCTCGGCGGCGCGGCGGGCGGGGTTGCCGCTCTTGGACTTCCTGCGCTGCGGCTGCTGGGCGCGGCCCTTCTTGCCGGTGCCGGGGATCCCCGGCATGCCGGGCAGGCCGCCACCGCCGCCGCGGGCGAGCGACTTCATCATCTTCTGCGCCTCGCGGAAGCGCTCGAGCAGCTGGTTGACCTCGCTGACGGTGACGCCGGAGCCGCGAGCGATGCGGGCGCGGCGCGAGCCGTCGATCTGCTTGGGGTGGGTGCGCTCGTACGGCGTCATCGACCGCACCATCGCCTCGACCCGGTCGAACTCGCGCTCGTCGAGCGCGTCGAGCTGGGCGCGCATCTGCTGCATGCCCGGCATCATCTTGAGCATCGACTTCAGCGACCCCATCTTCTTGATGGCGGCCATCTGCTGGAGGAAGTCGTCGAAGGTGAAGTCCTCCTCGGCGAGGAACTTGCGGGCCATCTCGTCGGCCTGCTCGCGGTCGAACGCCTTCTCGGCCTGCTCGATGAGCGTGAGGACGTCGCCCATGTCGAGGATCCGGCCGGCCATCCGGTCGGGGTGGAAGACCTCGAGGTCCTTGGTCTGCTCGCCGACCGAGCTGAACATGATCGGCCGGCCGGTGACCGTGGCGACGGACAGGGCCGCGCCACCGCGGGCGTCGCCGTCGAGCTTGGACAGGACGACGCCGGTGAAGTCGACGCCCTGCTGGAAGGCCAGCGCCGTCTCGACGGCGGCCTGGCCGATCATCGCGTCGATGACGAAGAGGACCTCATCGGGCTGGATCGCCGCGCGGATGTCGGCGGCCTGCTGCATGAGGTCCTCGTCGACGGCGAGCCGGCCCGCGGTGTCGACGATGACCACGTCGTACTGCTTGGCGCGGGCCTCGGCGATGCCGGCGCGGGAGACGGCGACGGGGTCGCCGAAGGAGCGGGTGCCCTCCCCGGTGCCGAGGACGGCGTCGTGGCCGCCGACGTTGCCGCGCTCGGGCGCGAAGACGGGGACGCCGGCGCGCTGGCCGGTCACCTCGAGCTGGGTGACGGCGCTCGGGCGCTGCAGGTCGGCGGCGACGAGCAGCGGGGTGTGCCCCTGCTCCTTGAGCCAGTACCCGAGCTTGCCGGCGAACGTCGTCTTGCCCGACCCCTGGAGGCCGGCGAGCATGATGACCGTCGGCGGGGTCTTGGCGTAGCGCACCGTGCGGGTCTCGCCGCCGAGGATGCCGACGAGCTCCTCGTTGACGATCTTGACGACCTGCTGCGCCGGGTTGAGCGCCTGGCTGACCTCCGCGCCGAGCGCGCGCTCGCGCACCTGCCCGATGAAGGCGCGCACGACCGGCAGGGCGACGTCGGCGTCGAGCAGCGCGAGGCGGATGTCGCGCAGCGCCTTGTTGACGTCGGACTCGGAGAGCTTGCCCTTGCCGCGCAGGCCCTTGAAGGTCTCGGTCAGCCGGTCGGACAGAGAGGTGAACACGCCCGAAGCCTAACCGCCGGCCGTGAGGTCAGCCGACGCCGTCGCAGGTGTCGATGATCATCGACACCGCCTGCGCGACCCGGGCGGGCGGCAGCGGCCGGCCCCCGAACTCGGTGACGTAGAAGGTGTCGAGGGCCTGGCCGGCGTACGTCGCGATGTGGGCCGAGCGCACGCTGAGGCTCGCCCGGGCCAGCGTCATCCCGATCTCGTGCAGCAGCCCGGGGCGGTCGCCCGCGCGGACCTCGATGACCGTGGCGGTGTCCGAGGCGTGCGAGATGACCATCGCGCGGGTCTGGCCGGGCGACCCGGAGGTCGCCCGCGAGCTGTCCGCGGGCGTACGACGCCGCCGCTCGAGCACCGCGATCGGCTCCCGGTCCCCCTCGGACAGGCGCATCAGCCCGCGCATCACGGCGCCCTCGTCCGGGGCGTCGCCGCCGGGCGTCTCGACGTGCCACTCGTTGGCGGCCACGCCGTCGACGGTGCGCACCACGGCGGAGCGCACGATGTGCCCCTGGGCGGCGAGCAGCCCGGCGGTGTCGGCGAAGAGACCGAGCCGGTCGCGGTCGAACACGTCGACCCGGTGCGCCCCGCCCAGCGGCGTGACGACGACGTACGGCTGCCCGGTGGCCAGCCGGAGGTGCACCTCGTCCGGCACGGGGTCGGGCGGGCGGTAGCCCTCGGTGGGGGGCGCGCCCTGCTCGAGGGCGGTGCGCGCGGTGCCGACGAGCTTGGCCAGCAGGCTGGCCCGCCAGTCGGTCCAGGCGGCCGGGCCGGCGGCGGACGCGTCGGCCTCGGTGAGGGCGCGCAGCAGGTCGAGGGTGGCGACGTCGCCGCCGACGGCGTCGGAGACGGCGGCGACGGTGGCCGGGTCGTCGCCGTCGCGGCGGGTCGCGAGGTCGATGAGGGTGAGGTGCTCGCGCACGAGCCGGACGACGAGCTCGCGGTCGGCGTCGACGACCCCCATCCGGGCCAGGACCCGGTCGGCGATCGGCGCGCCGGTCTCGGAGTGGTCCCGTGAGCCGGCGACCTTGCCGATGTCGTGCAGCAGCGCGGCGAGCAGCAGCAGGTCGGGGCGGGCGACCTCGCGCAGCAGCCCGCTGGCCCGCACGACCGTCTCGACGAGGTGCCGGTCGACGGTGTGCCGGTGGACGGCGTTGCGCTGCGGGCGGCTGCGCACCGCGGACCACTCCGGGATCCACCGCTCGACGACGCCGGCGAGGTCGAGGCCCTCCCAGACGGCGACGAGGCCGGGGCCGGTGGCGAGCAGGTCGCCGAGGACGGCGAGCGCCTGCTCGGGCCACGGCTCGGGCAGCGGCGGGCAGTGGGCGGCGAGGTTGGCCAGGGTCGTCGGCGCGATGGTCACGCCGTTGCGGGCGGCGACGAGCGCGGCCCGCAGGATGAGCAGCGGGTCGCTGCGCGGGTCGACGCCGGGGCCGAGGACCGCCTCGCCGTCGTGCAGGAAGAGGCCGTAGCCCAGCGGGGTGAGCCGCGGCCGGCGCGGGCCGACCCGCAGGGTCCGGGCGCGCTGGCTCTGCGCGGCCCGGCGCAGCGTCCCGTCGAGGGCGTAGGCGATGGTCCGCGCGGAGGCGGAGACGTCGGTGAGCAGCAGGTCGGAGTCGGGGTAGCCGAGCAGCGCGGCGGCGGCGTCGTGGTCCTCCCGGCCGAGCCGGTCGCGGCCGCGGCCGGTGACGACGTGGACGGCGTCGCGCACGTCGAGCAGCCGCGCGTACGCGTCGTCGACCTCGCCGTGCGGGCGGTCGGCGAGCCACGCGGCGGTGAGGGCCCGCAGCACCGTCATGTCGCGCAGCCCGCCCCGGGCCTCCTTGAGGTCGGGCTCGATGAGGTGGGCCAGGTCGCCCTGCCGGGCGTGCCGCGCGACGATCCCCTCCTGCAGCTGCGGCAGCCGGGTGCGGGCGTTGCCGCGCCAGTCGTGGGCGACGGTCGAGCGGGCCGCGTTGACGACCTCCTCGTCGCCGGCGACGTACGTGATGTCGAGCAGACCGACGGCGGCGGACAGGTCGGCGCCGGCGACGGTGCGGCACTGGTTGACGGTGCGCACGCTGTGGTCGAGCTTCACCCCGGCGTCCCAGATCGGGTACCAGAGCCGGTCCGCGAGGGCGTTGAGGTCGGCCCCGCCGAGGGCGCGGGTCTGGTGCAGCAGGACGAGGTCGTAGTCGCTGAGCGGGCCGCCGTCCCGGCGGGCGAGCGAGCCCACCGCGGCGAGCGCGACGCCCGGGACGACCCGGCCGTCGGTCGCGGCCGACCACAGCTCGCCGAGCCACTCGTGGCCGAACCGCGCGAGCGCCGTACGGCGGGCCGTCCCGGCGCCCGGGGCGGCGAAGCTGCGGGTGCCGGCGAGGTCCAGCCGGCGGGTGGTCACGTCGGGCTTCACGTCGGGCACGGTCTCTCCCTGCGGTCGCGTGCTGTCCGCGGTCCCGGCGCACGAGCGCTGCCGGGGGGCGGGTGGGGTGCCGCCGCCCCGCCGCCGGGGACGACGCGTCGCTGACGTCCGCTGGACGCGTCGTCCCCGGTGGGGCTGGTCACGGCGCCGGGGAGGGCGCCGTACGGCGGGATGGTGCGGGTGGTGCGGGCGGGTGCGCCGTCAGAGCGCGTCGTGCCCGCGCTCGCCGGTGCGGACCCGGACGACGTCGTCCACCGGGGTGGACCAGATCTTGCCGTCGCCGATCCGCCCGGTCTGGGCGGCCTTGAGGATGACGTCCATGACGCTCCCGGCGTCGAGGTCGTCGACGAGCACCTCGAGGCGGACCTTCGGCACGAAGTCGACCGTGTACTCGGCGCCGCGGTAGACCTCGCTGTGACCGCGCTGGCGGCCGTAACCGCTGGCCTCGCTCACCGTCATGCCGGAGATGCCGTAGGCCTCGAGGGCCTCCTTCACCTCGTCGAGCTGGTGCGGCTTGATGATGGCGGTGATGAGCTTCACGAGGAGGCTCCTTCCTTCTGGGTCTCGACCAGCGGCTCGCGCGGGGCGGACGTCGCGGACTGGTGCAGCAGGCCGTGGCCGAACGAGGAGCCCGACCGCGAGCCGCCGAAGCTGGCCAGGTCGTAGCCGGTCTCGGCGTGCTCGGCGAGGTCGATGCCGCCGACCTCGTCGTCCTCGCTGACCCGGAAGCCGAGCGTCTTGTGCAGGACCCAGCCGATCGCGAAGGTCACGACGAACGAGTAGAGCAGGACCGCGACCGCGCCCTCCGCCTGGGCCCCCAGCTGGGCGAACCCGCCGCCGTTGAGGAGACCGTCGTTCATCGACAGGCCGGCCGAGGCCGCCGGGCTGCTCTTGGCGTCGGCGAAGAGGCCGATGAGCAGGGTGCCGATGAGACCGCCGACGAGGTGGACGCCGACGACGTCGAGGCTGTCGTCGAAGCCGAAGCGGAACTTCAGGCCGACCGCGAGGGCGCAGCCGATGCCGGCGAGCAGGCCAACCCAGAGGGCGCCGATCGGCGACACCGTGGCGCAGGCGGGGGTGATGGCGACGAGGCCCGCGACGATGCCGGAGGCGGCACCGAGGGAGGTGAAGTGCCCGTCGCGGACCTTCTCCGTGATGAGCCAGCCGAGCATCGCGGTGCAGGTGGCGGCGAGGGTGTTGACCCAGACCCCGGCGGCCTGGACCCCGGCGCCGAGGGCGGAGCCGGCGTTGAAGCCGAACCAGCCGAACCACAGGATGCCCGCGCCGATCATGACGAGCGTGAGGTTGTGCGGCCGCATCGGGTCCTTCTTGAAGCCGATGCGCTTGCCGAGGACGAGGGCCAGGGCCAGACCCGCGACACCGGCGTTGATGTGGATGGCGGTGCCGCCGGCGAAGTCGTAGGCACCGACGCCGCCGAGGAACAGGCCGTCGCCCTTGTTGGCGATCCAGCCGCCGACCTCGGCCGCGTAGCCGTTGAAGGCGAAGACCCAGTGGGCGGCGGGGAAGTAGACGAGGGTGGCCCAGACCACGGTGAAGACGGTCCAGGTCGTGAACTTCGCGCGGTCCGCGATCGCGCCCGAGACGAGGGCGACGGCGATGATGGCGAAGACGACCTGGAAGGCGACGAAGGCGGGTCCGGGGATGCCGCCGGCGGCCGCCGTGCCCGTGGCCGCGTCGGCCGGGACGAACCCGTAGATGGCGTCCATGACGCCGTTGAGGCCGAAGTGCGTGAAGGGGTTGCCGAGCAGGCCGCCGCCGAGGTCGGGGCCGAAGGTCTGGCTGTAGCCCCACAGCACCCAGGCGGTGCCGACCGTCCCCATCGTGATGAACGACATCATCATCATGTTGAGGACGCTCTTGGTCCGGACCATGCCGCCGTAGAAGAGGGCGAGGCCGGGGGTCATGAACAGGACGAGGGCGGCCGCGGCCAGCACCCACGCCGTGTTGCCCGAGTCCGCGAACGGCGTGTCCGCCGTGACGAGTAGTGCGCTCATGGTGGACAACTGTCGCCGTCCGTCGTTTCGCGTCCGCTCCGCTCGTGTTACGGCGGCGTCAACTCCTGGGCCCGCCCGTCACGATCGTGTTGCACGGGTCCGCGGGCGTCTCACCCCGTGGGCTCCCCCGCTCGATCGGCTCCCCGGCGAGGCTGGGAGCATCGTCGGCATGGCCTCCGGGACCCCCTCGACCGACCCGCGCGTACGACGCCTCGCCCGCACCGTGCTCCTGCCGGGCTTCCGCGGCACCCGCGCCCCCGACTGGCTGCGCCGCGAGGTCCAGGACGGTCTCGGCGGGGTCTGCCTCTTCGCGCCGAACGTCCGCGACGAGCACGGGCGGGGCGACGTCGCCGCGCTAACCTGGGAGCTGCACGGGCTGCGCAACGACCTCGTCGTCGCCAGCGACGAGGAGGGCGGTGAGGTCACCCGGCTGCAGGTGCCGCACGGGTCGCCGTACCCCACGGCGGCGGCGCTCGGGGCGGTCGACGACGTCGCGGCGACCACCGCGGTCAACGCGGCCATCGGGCGGCTGTGCCGCGACCACGGCGTCGACCTGGCCCTCGCGCCCGACGTCGACGTCAACGCCGACCCCGACAACCCCGTCATCGGGCTGCGGTCGTACGGCGCCGATCCGCAGCTCGTCGCCCGGCACGCCGCCGCTGCGGTCGAGGGGATCCAGTCGGTCGGGGTCGCGGCCTGCGCCAAGCACTTCCCCGGGCACGGGGACACGACGACCGACAGCCACCTCGCGCTGCCCGTCGTCGACGTCGACCGCGACACCCTGGCCCGGCGCGACCTCGTGCCGTTCGAGGCGGTCGTCCGCGCCGGCGTGCGGGCGGTCATGACGGCGCACCTCGTCGTCGCGGCGCTCGACGACCGGCCGGCGACGCTGTCGCCGACCGTGCTCGAGGTGCTGCGCGGCGACCTCGGCTTCAGCGGGCTGGTCGTCTCCGACGCCGTCGACATGCGCGCGATCTCCGCCGGGGTCGGGCGCGGCCCGGGCGCGGCGCGGGCGCTGGCCGCCGGCGTCGACCTCGTCTGCATCGGCAACCCCAGCCACCCCGACCCGTACGACGACGAGGCCGCCTTCCACGAGGTGCACGAGGCGGTCCTCGCGGCCGTCGACGCCGGCGACCTGCGCGTCGACCGGCTCGAGGAGGCCGCCCGCCGGGTCGGCGAGCTGGCGTGGTGGGTCGGCGAGACGCGGGCCGCGGCGCCCGTCGACGACGGCGCCGAGGAGCACGTGCGCGAGGTCGTGCGCACCGTCTCCGCCGGTGCCCTGCGCACGCACGGGCTGGGGTCGCTCGACGCGCTGCCCGGCCCGGCCCACGTGCTCGACCTGCGCGGACCGGTGGGGATGGCCGCCGGCGAGCGGGAGTCCGGCGTCGTCGCCGCCCTGCGCGCCTGGCGGGAGGACGTCGTCGTCACGAGCGGCGCGGACGTGCCGACGGGTGGCCAGGTCCTCGCCGTGGTCGGTAGCCCGCGTCGCTCCCCCGACGTCGCCGCCCGGCTCGCCGCGCTCGTCGCCGCGCGCCCGGACGCCCTCGTCGTGGCGACGGGCGTCCCCGACGACCGCGACGACCTCGGCGCCCACTGGGCCCGGACGTACGGCGACACCCGCGCCGCCGGCGCGGCCCTCGTCGCGGAGCTGGAGCACGTCGCTCGGTGACCGACGCCTCGTCGTACCCCGCGGGACGGGTGTCGGTGGGGCGACGCACCATGGAGGGGTGACCCTCACCGTCCCGTCGCTGCGCTCCCTGCCCGACCCCGCCCAGGTGCTGCGCACCGGCCTGGCCGACAGCCTGCGCGAGAAGGTGGCCGGGCCCGAGGCGGAGACCAAGGCGGCCGCCATCTGGCTCGCCGACGGCGAGCGCTGGTTCACCCCCGGTGACCCGGTGTGGCGCGTGCACGACGACGCGGCGATGTTCGTCGGCGGGATCCGGGCGCTGCTGCTGCAGTCGCTCCACCCGCTGGCCATGGCCGGCGTGGCCGGGCACTCGGGCTACAAGTCCGACCCGTGGGGCCGGCTGCAGCGCACGTCGGAGTACCTCGCGGCGACGACCTTCGGCACGGTGCAGGTCGCCGAGGAGGTCATCGCGCGGATCCGCGGCGTGCACGAGCGGGTGCGCGGCAAGGCCGACGACGGGACGCCGTACGCCGCCTCCGACCCGCACCTGCTCGCCTGGGTCCACGCGGCCGAGGTCGACAGCTTCCTCACCACGCACCAGCGGTACGGCGCCGCCCCGCTGACCGCCGCCGAGGCCGACACCTACGTCGAGCAGGCGGGCCGCTCGGCCCGGCTGCTGGGGGTGCTCGACCCGCCACGCACGGTCGCCGAGCTCGAGGGCACGCTCGCGCTCTTCCGCCCCGAGCTGCGGGCGACGGCGGCCTGCCACGACGCCACCCGGTTCCTGCTGCTGCACCCGCCGGTCGAGGGACTGAGCAAGGTCGGGTACGCCGCCCTCGCCGCCGGTGCGGTCGCGTCGCTGCCGGTGTGGGCCAAGGCGATGTTGCGGCTCCCGGCGCTGCCGGTGACCGAGCGGGTCGTCACCCGCCAGGTGGGGGCGCTCGCGGTCGGCACGATCCGCTGGGCGCTGACCGACCCGCGCAACCCGAAGGTGCAGGCGGCGCGGCGGGCCCGGGAGCGGGCCGCCGCGCGCTGAGCCGCGTTCACCGTCCGGTCACCCGCCGCCCCTAGGGTCGCCGGTATGACGACGACGGCCCCGCTGGACGCCCGGTCGCTGGCGGCCGGGCAGGTGCCGCAGGGCTACTCGGTCGTCGACGACGACGACGACCCGGTGCTGCTCGGGCCGGACGGCGAACCGGTCGAGACCTGGCGCGAGGGCTACCCGTTCGACGCCCGGCTCGACCGGGACACCTACGAGCACGAGAAGCGTCGGCTGCAGATCGAGCTGCTCAAGCTGCAGAACTGGACCAAGGCCGAGGGCCGACGGATCGTCATCCTCTTCGAGGGCCGCGACGCCGCCGGCAAGGGCGGGACGATCAAGCGGTTCACCGAGCACCTCAACCCGCGCGGGGCGCGGGTGGTCGCGCTGGAGAAGCCGAGCGAGCGCGAGAAGGGCGAGTGGTACTTCCAGCGCTACGTCGCCCACCTGCCCACGGCCGGTGAGCTCGTCCTCTTCGACCGCTCCTGGTACACCCGGGCCGGGGTCGAGCGGGTGATGGGCTTCGCCACCCACGAGCAGTGCACGGAGTTCTACAAGCAGGCGCCGGCCTTCGAGAAGCTGCTCATCGCCGACGGCATCGACGTCGTGAAGTTCTGGTTCTCGGTGTCGCGCTCGGAGCAGCTGACCCGCTTCACCATCCGGCTGGTCGACCCGGTGCGGCAGTGGAAGCTGTCCCCGATGGACCTGGCCAGCCTCGACAAGTGGGACGAGTACACCGACGCCAAGGAGAAGATGTTCCGGCGCACCGACACGACGCGCTCGCCGTGGACGGTGGTCAAGTCCAACGACAAGAAGCGCGCCCGGCTCGAGGCGATGCGGCACGTCCTCGCGCGGTTCGACTACGCGGACAAGGACGAGGAGCTCGTCGGCCGGCCCGACCCGCTCGTCGTCGGGGCCGCGGCCGACCTCTTCCCCGACGGCGACCCCGACGCGTTCTGAGTCGACCCGAATCGGATTCGGGGCGCTCGGCTCGGGTCACGACCCGAGCCGAGTGGGCCGAATCCGATTCGGGTCAGGTCCGGGCGAGGCGGACCATCGTGCGCTCGAACCACGTCGGACCGCCGAGGGTCCTCACGCCGTCGGGGACGTAGCCGCGGCGCCGGTAGAACCGCTCGGCCCGCTCGTTGCCCTCGACGAGCCAGAGGTACGACGCCGCATCGCCCACCGCCGCGGCGAACAGGGCCGGGCCGGCGCCGGTGCCGAGGGCCGCGGGGACGGCGTACAGCTTCTCCAGCTGCAGGGTCGCGGTCGCGGGCGGCAGGCCCCGGTCGCGCTCCCAGCCGTTGGCGCCGTCGCGCACGCAGGCGACGGCGAGGACGACGCCGCGCTCGTCCTCGGCGACCCACCCGCGCACCGGCGCGAGGGGCGAGCCGTCGGCCAGCTCGACCTCCTTGGCCGCGACGAGCTCGGCCTCGCGGGCCCGGTGGACCGGCCCGAACGCCGGGGGCATGAGGTCGCCGTACGCCGCCTCGAGGGCGTCGAGGTAGCAGGCGACCCAGGCCCCGGCGTCCGCCGCACCGGCGCGCCGTACGGAGACCTGCGGCACCTCAGCCGACGATGGCGTCGACGAACGCCTTGGGGTCGAACGGCGCGAGGTCGTCCGGGCCCTCGCCGAGCCCGACGAGCTTGACCGGGACGCCGAGCGCGCGCTGGACGGCGACGACGATGCCGCCCTTGGCGGTCCCGTCGAGCTTGGTGAGGACGATGCCGGTGACGTCCACGGCCTGCGAGAAGACCTCGGCCTGGCGCATGCCGTTCTGCCCGGTGGTCGCGTCGAGGACGAGCAGGACCTCGTCGATGGGGCTCTTCTTCTCGACGACGCGCTTGATCTTGCCGAGCTCGTCCATGAGCCCGACCTTGTTGTGCAGCCGGCCGGCGGTGTCGAGGATGACGACGTCGGCCTCCATCTCGGCCCCGGCCTGCACGGCGTCGAACGCGACGGCGGCGGGGTCGGCGCCCTCGCGCTCGGAGCGGATGGTCGGGACGCCGACGCGCCCACCCCAGGTCTCCAGCTGGTCGGCGGCGGCGGCGCGGAAGGTGTCGGCCGCCCCGAGCACGACGTCGCGGTCCTCGGCGACGAGGACGCGGGCGAGCTTGCCGACGGTCGTCGTCTTGCCGGTGCCGTTGACGCCGACGACGAGGATGACGGCCGGCCGGTCCCCGACCCGGGAGGAGGCGATCCGCCGGTCGAGGTCGGGCCCGACGAGCTCGAGCAGGTCCTCGCGCAGCCACTCGCGCACCTGGTCCTCGTCGGTGCGGCCGCTGCCGTCGACCTTGAGCCGGGTGCGCAGCCGGTCGACCAGCTCGGTCGAGGCCTGGACGCCGAGGTCGGCCTGGATGAGGGTGTCCTCGACCTCCTCCCACGCCTCCTCGTCGAGCGAGCCGCGCGAGAGCAGGCCGAGCAGGGCGTGCCCGATGGCGGTGTTGCTGCGGGCCAGCCGGGCACGCAGCCGCGCCAGCCGCCCGCGGGCGGACTCCGGGCGCTCGACCTGCGGGGTGGGCTCGGGTTCGACGAGCTGCGTCTCGTCGACCGTCGCTGGCGGCGTCTCGACGGGCGCGCCGGGGGCGGTCGCGACCGAGCCCCGGTCGGGCTCGTCGACGTCGTCGGCGGCCCGCGGCCGCGGCTCGACGCTCGTGGTGCCGGGCCGCTGCGACGGCAGCTGCTCGGTGTCCGTACGGCGCCCGCGGACGAGCCCGACGACTCCGGCCACCGCCACGAGGGCGATGACGACGACGAGGGTGACGACTTCCCAGACCTGGTCCAGCACGTGCCTCATCCTGTCACGGACCGGGCCCCGGCCCGGACCGGCGGGGTGCTCCCGGTCGGCCCGGGTCAGTCCTCGCGGGTGGCGGGGTCGGCCGTGCGCCCGCGGGTGGCGTGGGCGACGTCGCGCACGCGCTCGACGACCTGCTCGCCGGCGGGGCCCAGCAGCTGGCGGCCCTCGCGTCGCGCGGGCATCGCCACGACCACGACCACCGCGGTCCCGAGGGCGACACACAGGACGAGGGCGATGACGAGCGCGAGCATGCGTCCAGGTTCGCACACCGGACGGCGTGCTCCGCGCGGGCGCGCGGTGGGTGGTCAGTAGGTGAAGGTCGCCACCTCGCTGCGCAGCTCCTCCCCCAACCGGCCCATCCGCTCCACCGAGCCGCCCATCCGCGCCAGCACCTGCGTGCTCTCGACCGCCGAGACGGCCAGGCCGTCCGAGGTCTCGGCGATCTCGCTGCTGCCGCGGGCCGCCTCCTGCACGCCGACGGACATGGCCTGGCTGGTGCCCGTGTGCTCGTCGAGGGCCGAGGTGATGCTCAGCTGGGTGTCGTTGATGGTCGCGATGATGGTCGCGATCCGCCCGATGGCGGCGACCGCGCCGGAGGTGTCGCCCTGGATCGTCTGCACCCGTCGCGCGATGTCCTCGGTGGCCCGGGCGGTCTCCCGGGCGAGCTCCTTCACCTCGGCCGCGACGACGGCGAAGCCCTTGCCCGCCTCGCCGGCCCGCGCGGCCTCGATGGTCGCGTTGAGGGCCAGCAGGTTGGTCTGCTCCGCGATCGAGGTGATGACCTTGACGACGTCGCCGATCTCGGCCGAGCTCTCGCCCAGGCGGACGACCGTCTCGTTGGTCGTCGCCGCCACCTCGGTGGCCTCGCCCGCGACCTGGGCCGCCTCCTGGGCGATGTGCGCGATGTCGGTCATGGCGCTGCCCAGCTGGTCGGTGCCCGTGGCCACCGCGCGGACGTTCTCGCTCACCTGCGCGGCCGCCGTGGCCACGACGTCGGCGCGTGCGCTGGTCTCGGCCGACGTCGCCGTCACCTGCACGTTGGCCCCGGACAGCTCGGCGGCCTCGGCCGCCACCCGGTCGGCCGTGTCGACGACCCGCGCGAGGATGCAGCGCAGGGAGCCCTGGGCGGTCCCGAGTGCCCGGGCCAGCTGGCCGACCTCATCGCCGCGCTCGACCTGCGGGTCCGCGGTGAGGTCGCCGCGGGCCATCGCCTCGAGCGCGCCCACGCACCGGCGCAGCGGGCGCACGACGGAGCGGGTGGTCCCGACCCCGAGGAACAGCGCCAGCAGCGCAGCGAGAGCCCCGGCGCCGAGCACCATGACCCGCGAGCGCCCGGACGCCGCCGACGCCTCCCGGTCGAGGACCGCGATCCGGGCCTCGACGAGCTTCTGCAGGGACGAGGTGGAGTCGAGCAGGGCGCTCCAGGCGGTGTCCAGGTCGTTGTTGAGGATGTCGTAGGCCTTGGCCATCGACGCGGGCGTCGCCTCCTTGATGAGGGCGAGCATGCGGTCGGTGACGACGAAGTAGTCGGTCCACTGCTTCCCGATGGTCGCGAGGACGGCCTGCTCCTGCGGGTCGAGCGCCCGCCCACCGAGGTCCTTGATGAGCTCGAAGCCCTTGGCCCGCGACTCGTTCAGCCCGGTGATGTTGTAGTCGTCGGGGCGGACCGCCTTGGCGGACCCCTCGACGACGGCCTCGGTGTAGATGTAGCCCTGCCACCCGCTGACGTCGGCGTCGAGGTAGCGCAGCTCGAGGACGACGTCGCGCACCGCGTGCAGGCCGGCGGTGTCCTCGGCCACGGTGCGCTGGGCGGACGAGCCGGTCAGGCCCGCGGCAGCCACGACGGCGAGCAGGAGCACGATGACGGTGAAGGCGACGCCGAGGCGGCGGCCGATGGGCAGGTCGGTGAGGGTGCGACGCACGGTACGCGGGTCCTTGGTGAGGTGGACGGCGGGACGTCCGTCCCATCGGCCGTCCCAGGCCCCATGTGACCGTTCGACCGCCACCGGTCCGGGACTCAGGCCGGCTGCGCCACCGCCGGGTCCTGCACGTCGCGCATCCGCTGCGAGACGACCGTCGTCACGCCGTCGCCGCGCATCGTCACGCCGTACAGGGCGTCCGCGATCTCCATCGTCTTCTTCTGGTGGGTGATGACGATGAGCTGGCTGCTGCCGCGCAGCTCCTCGAAGAGGGTGATGAGCCGGCCGAGGTTGGCGTCGTCGAGCGCCGCCTCGACCTCGTCCATGATGTAGAACGGCGACGGCCGGGCCTTGAAGATCGACACGAGCAGCGCCACCGCGACGAGCGACCGCTCGCCACCGGACAGCAGCGACAGCCGCTTGATCTTCTTGCCCGGCGGCCGGGCCTCGACCTCGAGACCCGTGGTGAGCATGTCGCTCGGGTCGGTGAGGACGAGCCGGCCCTCGCCACCGGGGAAGAGCCTCCCGAAGACCTGCTCGAACTGCTCGGCGGTGTCGCGGAACGCCTCGGCGAAGACCTGCTCGACGCGTTCGTCGACCTCCTTGACGATGTCGAGCAGGTCGCGCTTGGACGAGCGCAGGTCCTCGAGCTGGGTGGTGAGGAAGGTGTGCCGCTCCTCGAGCGCCGCGAACTCCTCCAGCGCCAACGGGTTGATCCGCCCCAGCGCGCCGAGCTTCCGCTCGGCCGACCGCAGCCGCTTCTCCTGCTCCTCGCGCACGAACGGCCGCGGCGGCGCCTCCTCGGCGGCGCGCCGCTCGTCCTGCGGCGCGTGCGGGTCGACGACCACCGGGATCGGACGGTCGGGGCCGAACTCGTCGACGAGGACCTCGGGGTCGACGCCGAGCTCCTCGACCGCCCGCGTCTGCAGCTGCTCGATCCGCAGCCGCTGCTGCGTGCGGGCGACCTCGTCGCGGTGGGCGGTGTCGGTGAGCAGCCGCAGCTCCTCCTGCTGGGCGGCGAGCGCTCGCCGCACGACGGCCAGCTCGCTCTCGCGCTCAGTGCGCTGGGCCTCGGCCCGCTGCCGCAGGGTGTCGGCCCGCTCCGCAGCGACCGAGAGCTGCTGGACGGCGTACGTCGCCGCGACCCGCACCGCCTCGGCCACCTGGGCCTCGCGACGGCGCCGCTCGAGCCGCGCCGCCTGTCGCTCGCGGGCGACGAGCTCGGCCTGGGCCGAGGTCTCCAGCGAGGTCGCGCGGTCGGCGAGCGCGCGGGCGCGCTCCTCGCGGGTGCGCAGCCCGAGCCGGACCTCCATCTCGTGGGTGCGGGCGGCCGTGGCCGCGGCGTCGAGCCGGTCCCGCTCGGCCGGGTCGGCGCTCTCGGCCTCGTCGCCCTGCTCGGCGGCCGCCTCGAGGCGGGCGCGCAGCTCGTCGTGCTCCGCGCGGTTGGTCGCCAGCGTGGCCTCCGCCGCGGTGATGGCGGCCTGGGCGCGCTCGGCCTCGGCGCGCGCCGTACGGGCGGCGGAGCCGAGGCTGCCGAGGCGCTCGGCGACGGCGGACATCCGCGCGTCGGAGTCGTGCAACCGCTCGAGGGCGGCCTCGACGGCCGTGGCGGCCTCGGTGGCCCGGGCCTGGGCGGCGGCGAGGGCGAAGCGGGCCTGCTCGCCGCGGGCGGTGGCCTCGGCGACCTGCTCGCGGGCGGCGTCGAGCGCGGACTGGATCTCCAGGAGGCTCGGCGCGGCCGACGAGCCACCGCGCACCCAGCCCGGGGCGACGACGTCGCCCTCGGGGGTGACCCCGATGACGCCCTGCTCGCAGAGGCGGGCCGCCTCCTGGGTGTCGGCGACGAGGGCGACCCGCTCCAGCAGCACCTCGACGGCCGGCCGCAGGTCGTCGGGGCAGCGGACGACGTCGCGCGCCCAGCGGGCGCCGGCGGGCAGGGCGGGCCAGCCGGTGGGGTCGACGGGACGGGCGGTGGCCCCGACCAGCAGGGCGGCCCGGCCGGCGTCCTCCCGGCGCAGGGTCGCGAGGGCGGCCACCGCGCCGTCGACCGTGCCGACGGCGAGGGCGTCGGCGGCCCAGCCGAGGGCGGCGGCCAGCGCCGCCTCGTGACCGTCGTCGACCTGGAGCAGGGCGGCGACCGACCCGGAGACCGCGTGGGCCTCGTCGCCGGCGGCCAGCAGCGCCGCGGCGCCGTCCTTGCGGCGCAGGCTCAGCTCGAGCGCCTCCACGCGGGCGGTGCCGGACTGGCGGTCGCGGTCGGCCGCCCGCTCGGCGTCGCGCTGCGCGTCGACCTCCGCCTCGAGCCGCTCGTGCTCGGCCGCGGCGCGCTCGTAGGCCTCGTCGAGGCCCTCCTCGCCCTCCTCGTCGACCGCGATCGTCGCCTCGAGGGCGGCGAACTCGCGCTCGGCCTCGGCGGCCCGCGTGGTGGCCGCCCCGGCGGAGCCGCGCAGCCGCTCGATCTCGGCCTCCCCGGCCTCGATCCGCGAGGCCTTGGCGCCGACCTGGCCCTGGAGGCGGGCCAGGCCCTCGCGGCGGTCGGCGACGGCGCGGGCGACCCGCGCGAGGCGCTGCTGCTCGGCGGCGTACGCCCTCTCCGCGTCGGCCTTGGCCGTGACGGCGGCCTGCAGCGTCTCCTGCGCGGCGGCGATCTCGTCGGTGAGGACGGCGTGCTGCTCGCGCAGGTCGGCGGCCTGGGCCCGCAGGGCGTCGGGGTCGCGGCCCGGGTCGGTGGCATCGGCGCCGTCATCCTGCGACAGCAGGCGCACCCGGTCGGTGGCGACGTTGCGGGTGGAGGCCAGCCGCTCGGTGAGGCGGGAGAGGCCGACGAAGCGCTCCTGGGCCCGGGACAGCTCGGGGCGGGCCTCCTCGGCCTCCGCCTCGAGGTGGGCCAGACGGCCGGCCAGGTCGGCGATGGCCTCCTCGACCTCGGCCCGGCGCGCGAGCAGCGCGGTCTCGTCGGCGACCTCCTGCTCGAGGGTGGAGCTCAGCTGGACGAGGTCGTCGGCCAGCAGACGAAGGCGGGCGTCGCGGACGTCGGCCTGGACGACGGCGGCCCGGCGCGCGGTCTCGGCCTGCCGGCCGAGCGGGCCGAGCTGGCGGCGGATCTCGGTGGTGAGGTCGTTGACCCGGGTGAGGTTGGCCTCCATCGCCTCGAGCTTGCGCAGCGCCCGCTCCTTGCGCTTGCGGTGCTTGAGGACCCCGGCCGCCTCCTCGATGAAACCGCGGCGCTCCTCGGGCGTGGCCCGCAGGACCGTGTCGAGCTGGCCCTGGCCGACGATGACGTGCATCTCGCGGCCGATCCCGCTGTCGGAGAGCAGCTCCTGCACGTCGAGCAGCCGGCAGCTGGTGCCGTTGATGGCGTAGTCCGAGCCACCGTTGCGGAACATCGTCCGCGAGATCGTCACCTCGGTGTAGTCGATCGGCAGCGCGCCGTCGGTGTTGTCGATGGTCAGCGTGACCTCGGCGCGGCCGAGGGGGGCACGCCCCGCCGTCCCGGCGAAGATGACGTCCTCCATCTTGCCGCCGCGCAAGCTCTTGGCGCCCTGCTCCCCCATCACCCAGGCCAGCGCGTCGACGACGTTGGACTTGCCCGAGCCGTTCGGCCCGACGATGCAGGTGATGCCCGGCTCCAGCCGCATCGAGGTCGCGGACGCGAAGGACTTGAATCCCTTGAGCGTCAGGCTCTTGACGTACACGGTGACGGGGCCTTCCGGGCGGGGGCGGGCCGGCGGCGGGCGAGGTGGTCGGGCGGCCGGCGGACCCTGGGTGGATCGCGCGCCACCCTACCCGCGGCGGGGCACGCCCCCCGGGAGGCGCAGGGGGCCGGTGGTGCGAGCGACGTACGGGGCCCCTGGGGCGGGTGGGACGTCACAGGCGGGGCGTCGCGGCGTGACCCTGTTCACACCAGGAAAGTGCCGGCCGACCGTGAGGATCGCCGTCCTCGTCCCGACCTACTGGGTGCCAGCACGAAGCCGCCGAGGAAAGGACGAACCCATGAGCGTCTCCACGACCACCCCGCACACCACCGGCTCGACCACCGTGGCCCCGACCTCCGGTGAGAAGGGCAAGACCACGATCGCCGACACCGTCGTGTCGAAGATCGCCGGCATCGCCACCCGCGAGGTCGACGGGGTCTACGACCTGGGCGGCAACGTCCAGCGCGCCGTGGGCCTGCTGCGCGAGCGCATCCCGGTCGGCTCGACCAACCTCTCCCAGGGTGTCTCGGTCGAGGTGGGCGAGAAGCAGGCTGCGGTGGACCTGACGATCATCGCCGAGTACGGCGTCGGTATCGCCGACCTGGCCTCCGGCATCCGTCGCAACGTCATCGCCTCCGTCGAGCGGATGACCGGCCTGCAGGTCACCGAGGTCAACATCGCCGTGTCCGACGTGCACATCGAGGACGACGACGCCCCGGCCACCGCCGCCGCCCGCGAGCTGAGCAAGGACAGGGCCGAGCAGGAGCCGACCGAGCCGCGCGTCGCCTGAGCACCACCTGCTTTTCCGGAACCTGATCACCGGTCAACCTGATCCGCGACAACGAAGGAGAACGACCATGGGTCTCATGGACAAGGCCAACAACGCCGTCGACGAGGCGGCCGGCAAGGCCAAGGAGACGGTCGGCAAGCTGACCGACAACGAGCGCCTCGAGGCGGAGGGCAAGGCCGAGCAGACCAAGGCGAACGCCAAGCAGACCGGCGAGGACGTCAAGGACGTCGTCAAGGGCTGAGCAGCCCACCAGACCGCCGTCACCGGTCGGGACGGATCCCCCGAGCCCCTCCCGACCGGTGACGGCCACGGGTGCGGCGAGCACCTGCAGTGCCACCCGTCGCACCCCAGAGGGGCCGGGCCTTCGGGCCCGGCCCCTCTCCGGGTGCGACGGGCGCGCCGCGGGTCTAGCGTCGCGAGGACCCGACCGGAGGAACCCGCCATGACGCGTCCCGCCCTGACCGCCGGCCTCGTCGCCGCCATGCTCGTCCCGGCGGTGGCCGGGAGCGCCGCCGCGGCGTCCGGCGCTCCCCCGGGTGCGGCGTCCTCGGGTGCCGCGGTCTCGAGCGCCGCCGGTCGCGGACCCGTGACGGCCCCGCGCAACGCCACCGCGGTGGGCACGGGGGGCGCGGTCGCGTCGGTCGACCCGGTGGCGACCATGGAGGGTCTGAAGGTCCTGGAGGCGGGCGGCAACGCCGCCGACGCGGCCGTCGCGACGGCCGCCGTCCTCGGCGTCACCGAGCCGTTCTCCTCGGGGATCGGCGGCGGAGGGTTCCTCGTCTACTACGACGCGAAGACCACGAAGGTCACCACCGTCGACAGCCGCGAGGCGGCACCGGCGACCTTCACCTCGCGGACCTTCACCAAGCCCGACGGCACCCCGCTCGACTTCTTCACCACCGTGACGTCGGGCCTGTCGGTCGGCGTTCCCGGCACCCCCGCGCTGTGGGACCTCACGGCCCGCCGGTACGGCACCAGGCCGTTGTCGCAGCTGCTCGCCCCGGCCGAGGAGGTCGCCCGACGCGGCTTCGTCGTCGACGACACCTACCGGCAGCAGACCCTCGACAACGCCGCCCGCTTCGCCGGGTTCCCCGCCACGGCCTCGGTCTTCCTCCCCGGTGGGAGCGCCCCGGCGGTCGGCTCGGTCTTCCGCAACCCGCAGATGGCCAACGCCTATCACGCGCTGCGGACCCTGGGCGTCGACACCCTCTACCACGGGGCGATGGGTCAGGCCGTCGTCGCCACCGCGCAGCACCCGGTCACCACCGACGGCAGCACCGTCTACCCGGGCCAGCTGACGATGGGCGACCTGGCGGCGTACGACGCCCGCGTGCTCGCGCCCACGCGCACGACGTACCGGGGCCTGGACGTCTGGGGCATGCCGGTCCCGTCCTCCGGTGGCATCGCCGTCGGCGAGACCCTCAACCTGCTCGAGGCCTACGACCGGCAGACCGGCACGCCGCTGTCGAAGGTCGACGAGGTGCAGTACCTGCACCGCTTCAGCGAGGCGACGGCCACCGCCTTCGCCGACCGCAACCGCTGGGTGGGCAGCGTCCCGGACGTGCCGACGCAGGCCCTGCTGTCCCAGCCGTTCGCGAACGAGCGCGCCTGCCAGCTGTTCGACCCGATGACGGCCCACGCCCGCCCACTCCCCTTCGGGCAGCCCGACGGCTCCTCCTCGTGCACGCCGACCACGGCGGCGCAGACCCCGGCCGGCATCGAGCACGGGACGACGCACCTGACCGTGGCGGACCGGTGGGGGAACGTGGCGTCGTACACCCTCACCATCGAGCAGACCGGCGGCTCGGGCATCACCGTCCCGGGATACGGCTTCCTGCTCAACAACGAGCTGACCGACTTCGACTTCGTGCCGATCACGCCCGGCGTCCCCGACCCGAACCTCCCCGGCCCCGGCAAGCGGCCGCGCTCGTCGATGAGCCCGACCATCATCACCCAGGACGGCCGCCCCGTGATGGGGGTCGGCTCTCCCGGGGGGGCGACGATCATCACGACCGTGGCCCAGGTCGTCACGGAGTACCTCGACCGCGGTCTGTCCCTCAAGGACGCGATCGCCGCCGCGCGGCTCAGCTCGCGCAACGGGGCCGAGCAGGCCGAGCCGGCCCTCCTCGACAGCGCCGTGGGGACGGCGCTGCAGGCGATGGGTCACCAGCTCGTGTCCACCCCCGAGATCGGGGCGGCCACGGCGATCGTCCTGCGCCAGGACGGCACGATGCACGCGGCCGCCGAACCCACCCGTCGCGGGGGTGGCGCCGCCGCGGTCGTCGACCCGCGCTGACCCCACCCACCCCGGCCGTCCGCGGTCGGGGTGGGTGACAAGTGCTGACATCCGGGACACGAGCGACACTATGCTCGGGCGGGAGACGGCCGTGTGCCGCCTCCACGGCGGGTCGGGGCCCCTCGTCCTCACCCTCGTGCGACACCAGCCAACCGGGGTGACCGTGTGCACGCTCTGATCGGGGTCCTCGCCCTCGTCGTGATGACGCAGTACCTCGTCATCGCCGTGGTCATCGTGCCCCGGCTCGCCGGGCTGGCCCAGAACGGTGGCCGCCTCATCTCGGTGGCACGGTGGGGTGCGGCCGCCTTCTTCATCGGGTGCGCCGTCACCCACGCCTCGATCGCGGTGGACAGCTTCGTGCCGGAGCTCCTCGGCGGCACGATGGAGCACTCCCGCGCCGACAACAGCGTGACCGCCCAGCTCGTGACCATGGTCGTGCCGCACCTCGCGCAGGCCATCGGGGGCGCGCTGTTCATCGGTATCGCCCGCAGCCGGCTCGAGGTGAGCATCCAGAGCAAGGCGATGGCGCAGGACCAGCGGGCGCTGGACCGCCAGTGGCGGGCCGCCTTCACCGACGCCCCCCTCGGCATCGCGCTGCTCCCCGTGGACGGTTCCGACGCCGGTGACGCCTACGTCAACGCCGCCTACCGGCGCCTCTTCGCCCGGGCCGGCAGCCCCGGTGACGGCGCGGACGCGCTCAGTGCGCTGCTCCCCACCGACCCGGAGGCGTCGCGCGAGGCCCTGAGCCGACTCGCCGCCGGCACCCCCGTCGAGCAGGAGGTGCGGGTCGAGACCCCCGAGGGCACCCGGCTCGTGCACGCGACCCTCACCCCGGTCGCCGGCGAGCAGGGCGGCGTACGACGCATCACCGGCATCTTCGAGGACGTCACCGCGCGCTCGCTCGCCGCGGAGGAGCTCCGCGCGAGCGAGCAGCTCTTCCGGCAGCTGTCCGAGGGGCTCAGCGTGGGGGTCAACCTGCGCGAGATCGACCCGCCGCGGTTCCTCTACGCCAACACCGAGTACCTGAGGATCGTCGGGCACGAGTCCGTCGACGGCAGCACCGACGTGCGCTCCCTGGTCGACCGGGTCCACCCCGAGGACCGCGAACGGTTCGACGCCGAGTACTGGGGACCGGTCGCCGCGGGTCGGTCGGCCCGGATCGAGCTGCGGCTGGTCGACCACGACCACGGGGTGCGCTGGCTGCGCCTGCAGAGCAACCCCATCGGCACCAACCTCGTCGCCAGCACCGTCGAGGACGTCACCGCCCGCCAGCACGCGGCCGCCGCCGTGATGTCGGCCAAGGCCGAGGCCGAGCGGGCCAACCTCGCCAAGAGCGAGTTCCTCTCCCGGATGAGCCACGAGCTGCGGACCCCGCTCAACGCCGTCATCGGCTTCGGTCAGCTGCTCAAGCTCGGCGCCCTCAGCACCGCGCAGGACGAGGCGGTCACCCACATCCTCTCCGGGGGTCGCCACCTCCTGGGGATGATCGACGACATCCTCGACATCTCCCGGATCGAGACCGACCAGCTCGAGGTCTCGATCGAGCCGGTCCTCGCGGCCGAGATCATCGACGAGGCCGTCGCCCTGCTCACCCCGATGGCGGCCGACCACGGCGTGACCGTCGAGGTCGTTCCCCCGTCCGGCGACGGCGGCGACGTCGTGCGCGCGGACCGCCGCCGGCTCCGGCAGGTGCTGCTCAACCTGCTGTCCAACGCCATCAAGTACAACCGCCCCCACGGCACCGCCCGGATCAGCTGCACCGCGGTCGACGACGGGCACGTCGCCATCGCGGTGGCCGACACCGGGATCGGCATCGGCGAGGCGGCCCAGGCCCGTCTCTTCACCCCCTTCGACCGGCTGGGGCAGGAGGCGACCGAGATCGAGGGCACGGGCATCGGTCTGGCGCTGACGCAGCGGCTCGCCGCGATCATGGGCGGGCGGCTCGACGTGGTCTCCGAGCGCGGCGTGGGGAGCACCTTCACGGTCGTCCTCCCCGTCGAGACGGTGCCCGTGGTCGCCGACACGCAGGAAGCCGAGGTCGGCGAGGCGCCCGCGACCCACCGGTCCTCCACCCTGCTCTACGTCGAGGACAACCTCCCGAACGTGCGGCTCATGCAGGCGCTCGTCGACCGGCGCCCGGGATGGAGCCTGGTCCACGCCGGGCACGGGGGCCTCGGGCTCGAGCTGGCGACCGCGGCCCCGCCGGACCTGGTGCTCCTCGACCTGCACCTGCCCGACATCAACGGTCTGGACGTCCTGCGGCGGCTGCGCGCCGACCCCCGCACGGCGCACCTGCACGTCGTCGTCGTCAGCGCCGACGCCAACCAGCACCAGGTCGACCGCCTCACCGAGGCCGGCGCGGACGGCTACCTCACCAAGCCGCTCGACATCGCCCGCGTGTTCGGGCTCCTGGACCGGTACGCCGCGGACGGGGCCGACGCGGGGGCGCCTGCGGTGGCGCCGGCGGTGGCGCCGGCGGTGACGTCGGTGCGGGCGGGGGCGGAGCGGGCCGCGACGAGCGCGCAGGACGTCGATGGGTGAGGTCACCACGAGCGGGCTGGACGGTGGCGCGCACCCGCGCCCGACCCTGCTCTACGTCGAGGACCACCCGGCGAGCGTCAGCGTGATGCGCTCGCTGCTCGAGCTGCGCCCGCAGTGGCGCTTCCTCACCGCGGCCCGCCTCGACGCCGGCCTCGTGCTGGCCCGCACCGAGCACCCGGACCTCGTGCTGCTCGACATGCGGCTGCCCGACGGCACGGGATCGGACGGCCTCGCGGCCCTCCGGTCCGACCCCGCCACGAGCGGGATCCCGGTCGTCATCCTCACCGCGGGTCCGCCCGGGGGCGAGCGACCCCTGCTCGAGGCGGGCGCCGAGCAGGTCTGGATCAAGCCGCACGACCTGTCCCTCACCCTCGACTTCCTCGACGAGATCGCCGCCCGCTCGGCCTGACCGCAGGGCGGCGGGTCGTCCCGCGAACGCCGGGTCCGGGCTGCGAGACGTACGGCCCGACGCCCACCCGGCGAACTAGCCTGGTCGCGTGGCCGATCCCGACGCGACCCCCACCCAGGCACGCCCTGCCCGACCCGGCGTCCGGCGCGACGTCCCGCCGGAGCTGGCGGCGCTGCGCCGCAGCATCGACAACATCGACGCGGCCCTCATCCACCTCCTGGCCGAGCGGTTCAAGGCCACCCAGAAGGTCGGCATCCTCAAGGCCGAGGAGGGCCTGCCGCCGGCGGACCCGGGTCGCGAGGAGCAGCAGATCGAGCGGCTGCGCGACCTCGCCCTCGACTCGGGGCTGGACCCGGTCTTCGCCGAGAAGTTCCTCGCCTTCGTCGTCGCCGAGGTCATCCGGCACCACGAGGCGATCGCCGACGCCACCCGGGGCTGACGCCCCGGCCCTCAGGAGGGCAGCGGCCTCGAGAGCGACAGGGCGACGTCGCCGGCGGGGTCGGTCCACCAGTGGGTCACCCCGAGGCCGGCGGCGGCCAGCTCCTCGGTGACGCCCTCGCGGGTGAACTTCGTCGAGATCTCGGTGCGCATCTCCTCCCCCGCGGCGAAGGGCACCTCGAGGTCGAGGTCGCGCAGCCGCACGACCTGCTCGCGCTGCGACACCAACCGCATCTCGACCCATGAGTGGCGCGGGTCCCACACGGCGCGGTGGACGAACGCGTCCACGTCGAAGTCGGCCCCCAGGCTGCGGTTGATGACCCGCAGCACGTTGCGGTTGAACTCCGCGGTGACGCCCTGCGCGTCGTCGTACGCCGCCTCGAGCCGCTCCGGGGCCTTGACCAGGTCGGTGCCGAGCAGGAGCCAGCCGTGGTCACCGAGCAGGCTGCGCACGTCGGCGAGGAAGACCGCCCGCTGGCCCGGGTCGAGGTTGCCGATGGTCGAGCCGAGGAAGGCCACCAGCTGCCCCGGGCGGCGGGGCACCTCGCGCAGGTGCTTCTCGAAGTCCCCGACCTCGGGGGCGACGACCAGCCCCGGGAGCTCGGCGGTGACGGCCTCGGCCGCCT
This sequence comes from Lapillicoccus jejuensis, assembly GCF_006715055.1. Lineage (NCBI taxonomy): Bacteria > Bacillati > Actinomycetota > Actinomycetes > Micrococcales > Intrasporangiaceae > Lapillicoccus > Lapillicoccus jejuensis. The sequence continues at coordinate 3,113,729 of NZ_VFMN01000001.1, read as the reverse complement.
CCCGCAGGACGACCGGGTCGACGTCGAAGGGGACGAAGCGCTCGAGGATGCCGCCGCGGGTGAGGGCCTGGAGCAGCAGCCGGGTCTTCTCCGAGGTGCCGGACCCGAGCTCGACGAGGGTGGGGGCGCCGGTCACCGAGGCCACGTCGTCGGCGTGCTCCTGGAGGATCGCCCACTCCGCCCGGGTCGGGTAGTACTCGGGGAGCCGGGTGATCTCGTCGAACAGCTCGCTGCCGCGGCCGTCGTAGAAGTACTTGGGCGGCAGCACCTTGGGCGTCGCCGTCAGACCGGCGCGGACGTCGACGGCCATCTGGCGCGCGAGGTCCTGCGGGTCGAGGTGGACGGCGGGGGCGGTCTGGGTCACGGGTGGTCCTCGATCGCGGTCACGGCGACCGCGTCGCGGGTCGCCTCGAGCAGGTGGTGGTCGGGCACGTCGACCCACGCCGGGTCGTCGTCCCACGGCTCGCTGGCGACCACGAGGCCGTCGGCGGTCCGTCGGTAGGAGAGGCCGTCGCCCCAGGTCACGGCGAGCACCCGGGTGCCGTCGGTCAGCAGGAGCGACAGGCGTGCCCCCGGGTCGAGCGCGGCGACCTCGCGCACCCGCCGGGCGAGCGCGGGCCCGCCGAGGTCGTCACCGAGGGCGAGGACGTGGGCGGCGAGCAGGGCCGCGTCGCAGGCGGACTCCGCCTCGTGCCGCGCGGGCAGCACGGTGCGGTCGAGGCTGCCGTTGTGCGAGACGAGCCAGCGGCCGTCGGTGAAGGGCGCGCACGCGGTCTCGTCGAGCGGCATCCCCACGGTGGCGGAGCGCACGGCGGCGAGCACCGCGCCCGACCGCAGCACGGGGGCGACGGCGCCGAACGCGGTGTCCCCCCAGAGCGGCCGGGAGGAGCGCCAGCGCACCGGGACGGCCGGGTCCGGTGCGTCCGCCGACCAGAACCCCACGCCCCACCCGTCGGCGTTGACCAGCCCCCGGCTCTGGCGCCGCGGCTGGTACGACTGGCGCAGCAACCCGTGCTCGGGGCGCAGGACCAGGTCGGCGAGGGAGCGGGGCTCCCCCACCCACGCGAGGTGGCGGCACATCCTCAGGCACCCTCGCCCGGGTCGACGTCCCAGGCCAGCCGCAGCCCGGTGAAGATCTGCCGGCGGATCGGCAGGTCCCAGTTGCGGAAGGACGGGCGGATCGAGGAGCCGCCGACCGCCCACGACCCGCCGCGCAGCACGCGGAAGTCCCCACCGAAGAAGGGCGCCGAGTACTGCGCGTAGACCATCGGGCGGAAGCCCGGCCACGGCTCGAACCCTGACGAGGTCCACTCCCAGACGTCGCCGACCAGCTGCTCGACGCCGTACGCCGACGCGCCCGCCGGGTAGGCACCCACCGGCGCCGGGCGCAGCGCCTCGCCGCCGAGGTTGGCCAGGGCCGGGGTCCACGCGGAGTCGCCCCAGGGCCAGCGGCGCCGGCGCTGCGCGACGGGGTCCCAGGCGCACGCCTTCTCCCACTCCTGCTCGGTGGGCAGCCGGGCCCCGGCGAACCGGGCGAACGCCTCGGCCTCGAAGAAGTCGACGTGCTGCACCGGCTCGTCCGGCGGCAGGGGCTCGAGCAGCCCGAAACGGCGGCGCGAGCCGTCGCCGGTCCAGAACTGCGGTCCGGTCAGACCCACCTCGCGGCGGTGCGACCAGCCCCGCTCCGACCACCAGCGGGGCTCGTCGTACCCGCCGGCGTCGACGAAGGCCTGCCAGTCGGCGTTGGTGACCGGGACGCGCCCGATCCGGAACGAGGGCAGGTCCACGACGTGGGCCGGGCGCTCGTTGTCCAGCGACCAGGGCTCGTCGACCCCGTCGACCCCGAGGACGAACGGTCCGCCCGACACGAGGACCGATCCCTCGGGTGTCGCGCCCGACGGCAGCGGACGGCCCGGCGGCAGCGCGGCACCGACGCCGAGCAGCGGGGCGCCCTCGCGCAGCTGGTGCGTGGCGAGCATGGTCTCGACGTGCTGCTGCTCGTGCTGCTCGACCATGACGTGGGGGAACAGCGCGTCGTCGCCGCGGTCGTCGCGCTCCTCGAGGCGGTCGAGGTCGTCGAGGACCCGCGCGCGCACGTCGGCGACGAAGACGCGCGACTCCGCCGGGGTGAGCAGCGGCAGGGTGACCCGCTCGGACCGGGCGTGCTCGAACGCGTCGTACAGGCGCTCGACGTGGGCGGACAGAAGGCCCTGGGCCCCGGCGTCGCCGTGCCGCAGCAGCCACAGGTCCTCCTGCTGGCCGATGTGCGCGAGGTCCCACACGAGCGGGCTCATCAGCGGGCTGTGCTGCCGGGTCAGCTCGGCGTCCTCGGCGTCGGTGAGCGCGAGGGTGCGTCGCCGCGCCGTCTCGAGGCCGGCCGCCACGCCGGCGACCCGGCTGCGGGGCGTGCCGGCCGGGCCCGTGTCGCCCGGCGTCGGCCGGGATGGGTGCGTCGTCATCGCTGTCCTCCCTGGGCAGGGGTCGTGGTCGCGCCCGGGACGGGCGCGGGGGTGGTGCGGGCCTCGTCGAGCAGCACGGCGACGGGACCCTGGCGCTCGATGCGGTCGCGCAGGGCCCCGCTGAGCGTGTGCCCGTCGCGCCAGCGCTGGGCGAGCTCGCCGACGTCGTCGGCGAACGGGGCCGGCGCGCGGTCGGCCGCGACCTCCAGGCACCGCAGCGCGGCCCGGTGCACGGACGCGTCGCCGGGACCCAGCCGCGCGGCGGCCTCCCACTCGCCGGCGACCGGCTCCGTGGCCGCGCGGGCGGCGTCGGCGGCGACCGCGTCGTCGACGAGGGTCGCCGTGAGGGCGGCGACGGCCGGCCACCACCGCGCCGGCAGCGCGTCGAGGCTGCGCACCTCGAGGTACCCCCGGGGGCGCACCGGCGGGAACAGCGTGGACAGGTGGTAGTCGACGTCGGCCGCGGTGGCGGGTCGCCCCAGGTCGACCTCGCCGGACAGCCAGTCGGCCAGGGTCACCCGCTCACGCACGGCGCGGACGTCGCCGGTCGGTCCGGACGGTCCGGGGGGCTCCGCGGCGACGAGCATCACCGGCCCCCGCAGCGCGTAGTCCGCCCACTGGGCGGCCGGGTCGCCGCGTCCGTCGGGGGCCACGCCGGTCCGCTCGGGGGCGCCGACCGAGCCGCTGCGACCGTGGTCGATGCCGTCCCAGGTGCCCTGGCGCATCGAGTGCCAGCCGCTGGAGCGACCGCCCAGCCAGGGCGAGGTGGAGGAGACCGCGACGAGGACCGGCACGAGCGCACGGACCAGCTCGAGCCGGTCACCCCACCCGGACGCCGGCCCGGCGTCGAGGTTGACCTGGAGGGCGGCGGTCGAGGTCATCATGGCCAGCCCGGATCCGCCGACCGAGAAGCGCTCGAAGTGCTGCTCCATGGCGGCGTACCGTCCCGCCGGGCTGAGCCGGCGCGGCGCCCGGGCGGGGTCGGCCCCCAGCGAGGCCAGGCCCAGCCCGAGGGGGGCGGCCACCTCGCGCAGGCGCGCCTCGTCGAGGGTGAGCGCGCGCACGGCGGCGGTGACGTCGTCGTACGGCGGCCCGGACAGCTCCACCTGCCCGCCCGGCTCCGTCGTCACCCGGCTGCCGCCGGGCAGGGGCCCCGCCGCCGCGACCTGCGCGACGAGCCCCGCGACCCGGTCCCAACCGGGGCGGCGGCCCGGGTCGACGAGGTCGACGAGGTGCAGCTCCAGCTCCAGGCCGACCCGGCCGCCCGCGCACTCGCGGAAGGCGGACGAGGCGATCCGCTCGCGGGCGGCCTGCACCGCGGCCGCGCCCGGCGCGGGCCAGTGGAGGTCCGCGGAGGAGGGCTGCGGGGTGCTCGGCGGGGTAGCGCACATGGTCGTGCTCATGGGTGACGCCCCTTCCAGGTCCGGACCGGTCCTGAAGGAGGACCGCGGGTCGGCGTGGGGCGGCCCGGGCCGGGCCGTCCTCGGTGCTGCGGTGGTGCTGGGTCCCAGCCTTACCCAGACCACCGACAGTGCCAACCCCGGGGGCCCGGGTCGACCCCGACGTCACGAACCCGTCGCCGGGCGTTCACCCCTCGGGGGGAGGCCCCGCGGTCACTTCTCCACGAAGCCGTCCACACCCGGCCGCGGGGCCGCCCACTGCGCGACGACGGCGTCGACCCGCCCCGGGCGAGCGGTCGTGCTGGGGTCCTCCTCCAGCAGCACGACGAGACGGTCCACCGCGGCCCCGTCGCCCTGGGCGACCACCTCGACCCGGCCGTCGGGGAGGTTGCGGGCGTGCCCGACGAGCCCCAGCTCGAGGGCGCGCGAGCGGGTCCACCAGCGGAAGCCGACGCCCTGCACGGCACCCCGGACGAAGACGGTCGCGCGCTCCGCGGGACGGTCGGTGCCCCGGTCCATGACGAGGACCCTAACCCGACGCCCGCGAGCCTCCCCGGGCCTGTCGGTGCCGGTCCCTATCGTCGGTCGGGACAGCAGGCGGAGCGGGCCGAAGCACCGGCCCGGGGACGGTCGGAGGACGGGTGTCGACGTACGAGCGCAGCGCGGGCCCGGGGCCCGCCGGACCGGTGCGGGTCGAGCCCCGCGCGGTGCGCACGGGTGGTCCGCGGCACGACACGACGGCGTCGCCCACGACGGGGCCGGCTCGGGCCCCCCACCTCGGAGGGCTCGACGGCCTGCGCGCCCTCGCCATCGCCGCCGTCGTCACCTACCACCTCGACCCCGGGTGGCTCCCGGGCGGGTTCCTCGGCGTCGACGTGTTCTTCGTCGTCTCCGGGTTCCTCATCACCACCCTGCTCGTGCGCGAGGCCGAGCAGGCCCGCGCGGGAGGCGGGCGGGCGACCGTCCGGCTCGGCCGCTTCTACGTCCGCCGGGCGCGCCGGCTGCTGCCCGCTCTCGTCGTCGTGATCGTCGTCGCCACGCTCGTGGCGCGCGTCGTGCACCCCGACCTGCTCGTCCACGTCGGTCGCTCGATCGCGGGCGCCCTGACCTTCACGACGAACTGGGTCGAGATCACCGCCGGCGCCAGCTACTTCGACCAGACCGCACCGCAGCTCTTCGTCAACACCTGGTCGCTGGCGGTCGAGGAGCAGTTCTACCTGCTGTGGCCGCTGGCGGTCCTGGCGCTGCTGACCCTGACGACACGGACCCGGCCCCGGGTGGCGACGGCGGCGGGGATCGGGGTGGCCTCGGCCGCCCTCATGGCGCTGCTCGTCGTGCCCGGCCAGGACGCGACCCGCGTCTACTACGGCACCGACACGCACCTCGTCGGGCTCATGCTCGGCGCCGCCCTCGCCTTCGCGTACGCCGCCCCCGGCCACGGCCCGCTCGGCGCGCCCCGGTGGGAGGCGGCCCGTCGGCCCGCGCTGGTGGCCGCCGGCGCCGTCCTGGGCCTGCTCGTGTGGCGCTGCGGCGAGGACGGGTCGGCGCCCTTCCGGGGCGGCATCGCGCTGGCGTCACTCGCCACCACGGTGCTCGTCGCCGGGCTGCTGCCGACCCCGGGCAGCGGCCGGTCGCGCTGGCGCACCGTCATGGACGCGCCGGTGCTCGGCTGGGTCGGGCGTCGCTCGTACGGCATCTACCTGTGGCACTGGCCGGTCGCCGTCATGGTCGGCCTCGACGAACCCGCCGCCCGCGGCACGACGGCGTACGTCCTCACCCGCGTGTGGGTCGTGCTCGTCACCCTCGCCTGCGCCGACCTGTCCTACCGCTTCGTCGAGGCGCCGGTGCGGGTGTGGGGCTTCCGCGCCTGCGCGGCGATGGTCCTGCGGGCGGTCCTCTCCCCCTTCGGCCGGCTGCCCCGCGTGGTCGCCGGCACGACCGTGCTGCTGCTCCTGCTCACCGTCGCCGTCGTCGCGACCGCCCCCCGGCGCACGAGCACCGAGGCGATGCTCGACGCCAACGCGGCCGCGGCCGCGGGCGACCCGACGCCGGTGTCCACCCCCGGCGCGACCCCGGGGATGCCGGGGTACACCGCCCCGGCGCGGACGCCGAGCGCCACCGCGTCGGCCCCGTCCACCACCGCCCCGGCACCCACCACCACCGCGAAGGCGCCGTCCGCCGCCGAGGCCGCCCGCTGGGCCATGCCGTCCGGCGGGCAGATGGACGTCTTCGGCGACAGCATCGTCGTCGGCAGCATCCACGCGCTCCAGTACTACTTCCCGGGCATCCGGTCCGACGCGAAGTCCAACCGGCGGTGGTCGGACGGCCTGGCCCAGGTGCAGGCCCACTCCGGCGACCTGCGCCGCGCGGTCGTCCTCGACTTCGGCACCAACGCCGGCGTCGACGAGGCGACCGCCCGCCGCGTCCTCGACCTCGTCGGGCCGGACCGGATGGTCGTCCTCGTGACGATCTTCGGCAAGGCGTCCTGGATCGACGACGCCAACGCGACGATCCGCCGGCTCGCCCAGGGCCGGTCCAACGTCGTCGTCGCCGACTGGAACGCCGCCATCGCGCCGCACCCCGAGCTGCTGCAGTCCGACGGCATCCACCCGACGATCACGGGTGCGCACCTGTTCGCCAAGACGGTCCGCGCGGCGCTCGCGCAGCTCAGCGAGCAGCACACCGGCACGAAGGTCACCCTCCCCGACCTGCCCGCCTTCTGAGAGCCACCGCCCCCGGGTGAGCCCCGGGCGACGTGGGTAGGACGCCTCCTCAGCCCACGAAGCGGAGGATGCGAGCACCCATGAAGGCACTGACCTGGCAGGGCAAGCGCGACGTACGGGTCGAGGAGGTCCCCGACCCCCGGATCGTCGACCCCACGGACGCGGTCATCAAGGTGACGTCCACGGCGATCTGCGGGTCCGACCTGCACCTGTACGAGGTCCTCGGGCCCTACCTCACACCCGGCGACGTCCTCGGCCACGAGACGATGGGCGTCGTCGAGGAGGTCGGCCCCGAGGTGACCAACCTCGCCCCCGGCGACCGCGTCGTCGTCCCGTTCAACATCTCCTGCGGCTCCTGCTGGATGTGCAGCCGCGGCCTGTTCGCCCAGTGCGAGACGACCCAGGTGCGCGACCAGGGCAAGGGCGCCGCCCTGTTCGGCTACACCTCGCTCTACGGCGCCGTCCCCGGCGGTCAGGCCGAGTACCTGCGCGTCCCGCAGGCGCACTTCGGACCGATCAAGGTCCCCGACGGCCTGCCCGACCAGCGGGTGCTCTACCTGTCCGACATCCTGCCGACCGCCTGGCAGGGCGTCGCCTACGCCGACGTGCCGAAGGGCGGGACCCTCGCCGTCCTCGGCCTCGGCCCGGTGGGCCAGCTCGCGACCCGGATCGCCCCGCTGCTCGGCGCCGAGCGCGTCATCGGTGTCGACCTCGTGCCCGAGCGGCTCGCCCTCGCGGCGTCGTACGGCGTCGAGACCCTGGACCTGCGCACCGTCGACGACGTCACCGAGGCGCTGCTGGAGATGACCGGCGGTCGCGGTCCCGACGGGGTCCTCGAGGCGGTCGGCATGGAGGCGCACGGCTCCGGCCTGGCCAAGACCGCGCAGACCGCGGTCGGGCTGCTGCCCGACGCCCTCGCCCAGCCGCTCATCGACAAGATGGCCATCGACCGGCTGGCCGCCCTCGACGTCGCCTTCAAGGCCTGCCGCCGCGGCGGGACCGTCTCGATCTCCGGTGTCTACGGGGGCGAGGTCGACCCGATGCCGCTCATGGAGATGTTCGACCGGGGCCTGCAGGTGCGGATGGGCCAGTGCCACGTCCGCCGGTGGACCGACGAGATCATGCCGCACGTCCTCGACGACGCCGACCCGCTCGGGCTGGAGTCGCTGGCCACGCACGTGCTGCCGCTCGCGGAGGCGGCTCACGGCTACGAGATGTTCCAGGCCAAGAGCGACGGCTGCGTCAAGGTCGTGCTGCAGCCGTGAGCCGCGCTCCCAGCGTCGTCGTCGTCACCGGCGCCTCGAGCGGCATCGGTCTGGAGACCGTCGCGCTGCTGCGGGCGCGGGGCGACCACGTCGTGCTCGCGTCGCGCTCGCCGGAGGCGCTCCGGGCCGCCGTCGCCGGCACCACCCCGACCGGTCCGACGCCGGACGGGACCGTACCGGGCCGGGTGCTCGTCGTCCCCACCGACGTCGGTGACCGCGACGCCGTCGAGGCGCTCTTCGCCGCCGCCCGCGCCGAGCTCGGCCGGGTCGACGCGGTGGTCCACGCCGCGGCGGTGCTCGCCTACGGGCGGTTCGACGACGTCCCGGCCGACGTCTACGACCGCGCCCTGCAGACGACGCTCATCGGCACCGCGAACGTCGCCCGGTGCGCGCTGGCCGAGTTCGGCCCGCGCGAGCGGGGGTCGCTCGTCGTCGTCGGGTCGCTGCTGGGCAAGATCGCGACGCCGCTGATGAGCTCGTACGTCACCGCCAAGTGGGGTGTCCACGGTCTCGTCCGGTGCCTGCAGCTCGAGGCCCGTTCGACGCCCGGTATCGAGGTCAGCCTCGTCTCCCCCGGCGGCGTCGACACCCCGATCTACCACCTCGCCGGCACGTACGTCGGGCGGCACGGCAAGCCGCCGCCGCCCGTCGTCCCCGCCGCGAAGGTGGCCCGGGCCGTCGTCCGGTGCCTGGACCACCCGCGGCGCGACGTGAACGCCGACCTCGGCCCGGCGAACGCGGTGACCGTGCTCGGCTTCCGCGCCATGCCCGCCGTGTTCGACCTGCTCGTCGGGCCGCTGCTGCGATGGACCGGCTTCGGCGCGGCGGCGCCCGAGCCCACCCCGGGCAACGTCACCGGCCCGCGCCCCCTGCTGGAGGCGTCGAGCGGCGGCTTCGGCAGCGTCCCGCTGGACCTGCCCGAGCCCGTACGGCGTGCCGTCCCCGCCGGGCTGCCCCGCGCGGCGACCGCGGTCGTCCTCGGGGCCGGCGTCACGTCCGCGGCCGTCCGCTGGGCCACCCGGCGCGTGTCGGCGGGGCGGTGACCGGCGTGGCTCCCCTGCCCGGCGCCGAGCGCGGACCGCACCGCGCCGCCCACCGCACGACGGTCGACCACCGGTCCGACGGGCGTCACGTCGTGCGTCGTACCGTCCACGCCCCGCCCGAGGCGGTCTGGGCGGTCCTCGCCGACGGCTGGCTCTACACGGCGTGGGTGGTCGGCGCCTCGCGCATGCGCGACGTCGAGGACTCCTGGCCCGCGGTCGGCGCCAAGCTGCACCACTCCTTCGGGGTGTGGCCCGCCGTCCTCGACGACGAGACCCAGGTCGTCGAGTCGGAGCCGCAGCAGCTCCTGCGGCTCATCGCCCGCGGCCGCCCCGCCGGCGAGGCCGAGGTCGTCGTCCGGCTGGAGGCGCTCGGCGCCGACCGCACCCAGGTCAGCATCGTCGAGGATGTCGCCTCCGGTCCCGGCAAGGTCGTGCCCGTCGCCGTCCGCCAGCCCCCCATCGCGCTGCGCAACAGCGAGGCCCTGTACCGCCTCGCCCTCCTCGCCGAGGGCCGCTGGAGCGGCGTCAGCCCCGAGACCGCGGAGAACGCCTGAGCACCCGACCCCACGACGACTCCTTGCTTCTGATGTGCCCGAATCCGACTCGCGCCACAGGGGTTCGGGCACATCCGAAGCAAGAAGTCGTCAGTCGCGGGGCAGCACGCGGGACCAGGCGGTCCTGACGAGGGCGCGGTGGACGAGCCTCGTGGGGCCGGTGTCGGCGAGGGCCGCGCGCGCGGCGTTCCAGCCGCACGCACCGTGGACCCCGCCGCCGGGGTGGGCCGACGCGCTCGCCAGCAGCAGCCCGGGGATCGGCGTCTCCGCGCGGCCGAGGCCCTGCGCCGGGCGGAAGACGAACTGCTGGTGCAGCCCCGAGGTGCCGCCGTTGATCGCGCCGAAGGACAGGTTCGCGTCGGACTCCTCGAGGTCGGCGGGCCCCTGCACGACCCGGTCGAGCACCGTGGCCCCGAACCCCGGGGCCACCCGCTCGACCGCGTCCTGGACCCGCTCGACGTGATCGTCGACCATCGACCGGTCCCACGGCAGCGACCGCGGGACGTGCGTGTAGGCCCAGGCCGTCTCGCAGCCCTCCGGCGCGCGGCTCGCGTCCGCGGTCGCCATCTGGCCGAACAGCATGAAGGGCCGCTGCGGCACCCGCCCGGTGGTCAGCGCCGCCGACACGTCGACGAAGCCGTCGAGGTCGACCCCGAGGTGCACCGTCCCCGCGCCGCGCGCCCCCGGCGCCGTCCACGGGATCCGTTGCGACAGAGCCCAGTTGACCTTGATCGTCGAGGCGTCCCACTCGAAGCGCTCGAGCGCCCGCCGGTACGACGGCGGCACGTGCCCGGGTTCGAGCAGGTCGCCGTACAGGGCGGGGGCGGAGACGTCGGTGAGGACGGCGCGGCGGGCGACGACCGACGTGCCGTCGGCGCAGACGACGCCGCGGGCCCGTCCGTCGCGGACGGTCACCCGGGTGACCCGGGTGCCCGTGCGGACCTGCGCCCCGAGCGACTCGGCCCGCCGGGCCAGCGACTGGGTCAGCTCGCCCGCGCCGCCGCGGGGCACGGGGAAGCCGACGTCCTGGGCGAGCATGGCCAGCAGCCAGCCGAACAGGCCGCTGCCGGACGCGTCCGGCGGCAGGTCGCTGTGCATGGCGTTCCCGGTGAGCAGCAGCGGGCCGCCCTGCCCGCGGAACCGCTCGGTGCCGAGGCGTCGTACGGGCGTGAGGGCGAGCCGGACGAGGTCGAGGGTGCCGCCGGTCCCGGCCGCCCGCACGAGTCGGGCCAGCGGACGCACCGGGGGGAACGGCGTGAAGAGGGCGTCGAGGACGCCGTCGCGGACGGCGTCCCACTGCCGGACGAGCTCGAGCCAGGCGTCGCCGTCCCCGGGCGCCTCGGCCTCCAGGCCGGCCGCGGTGTCCTCGGCCCGGTCCTCGATGACGGCGCAGAAGCCGTCGTCCAGCACGTGCGCGAGCGGCGCGGGCGAGCGCTCCCAGGCCAGCCCGTGCCGCTCGAGGTCGAGGTCGCGGATGACCGGGGACGCGGCGGCCAGCGGGTAGAAGGCGCTGAACAGGTCGGTGACGAACCCCGGCCGGGTCACCTCGGCGCTGCGGACGGCCCCGCCGACGGTGTCGTTGGCCTCGAGGACGACGACGTCCCACCCGGCGTCCGCCAGGGCGTTGGCGGCGACGAGGCCGTTGGGCCCCGCCCCCACGACGACGGCGTCGCACACCTGGGCGGTCATGAGGTCATCACGCTCCCCTCGTGCCCGTCCGGTGGTCGGGTCAACCGCCTACTCGGCCAGCCAGGCCGCGTAGGCGTCGAAGGTGTAGGGCCGGCCGAGGAAGTCGGCGACGAGGTCGGCCGCGTCGGCCTGACCACCACGGGCGAGGACCTTGTCGCGGTAGGCCCGCGCGACGTCGGGAGCGAAGAGGTCACCGCGGTCGAAGGCGCTGAACATGTCCTTGGCGATGACGAGCGACCACATGTAGGTGTAGTACGCCGACGAGTAGCCCTCGAGGTGGCCGAAGCTCGCGGGCATGTGGGTGCCCTCGATGTAGGGGAAGAGCGAGTAGCGCTCCTGCAGCCGCTGGGTCGCCGCGGTGAGGTCCTCCGGCCGGTCGACGTGGAACCAGTACGACATCCCCGCGTAGAACATCTGCGTCCGGGCCAGGTACCCCTTGCCGAAGTCGTCGGCGGTGCGCATCCGCTCGACGAGGTCGCGCGGGATCCGCTCCCCCGCCGCGTCGACGGCGAAGGTCTGCAGCACGTCGGCGTCCCAGGCCCACTCCTCGAGCATCTGGCTGGGGGCCTCGACGAAGTCCCACTCGGTCGCGACGCCAGAGAAGCGCGCCCAGCGGCCCTGGCCGGCGAGGACGTGGTGGACCAGGTGCCCGAACTCGTGGAACAGCGTGGTGACGTCCGAGTGCTCCATGAGCCCGCGGGGGAAGTTGCAGACCAGCGCGCCCTCGGGCAGCTGGTCGAGGTCGCCGGCCCCCCGGACGCCGCGCGCGAGGTCGAACTGCGCGGCGTGCTTGAACTTCCCGTCGCGCGGGTGCAGGTCGAGGAAGATCCGCCCGAGCGGGCCGGCGGCCTCGTCGTCGGCGAGCAGGACGTCGTACGCGACGACGTCCTCGTGCCAGACGACGGCGTCGGCGGCGGGGCGGTAGGTGAGCCCGAAGAGCCGACCGGTGACGTCGAGCAGCCCCTGGCGGACCCGGGTGAAGTCGAAGTACCGACGCACCTGCTGCGCGTCGACGTCGAACCGCTCGCGGCGCACCGCCTCGGCGTAGAAGGCGAGGTCGGCCGCGTCGATGCTCTCGGCGCCCGGCGCGTCCTCGCGCATGCGCTCGAGCAGGATCTCGCGGTCGCGCAGCCCGGACTCGAGCGCGGCGTCGGCGATCTTGTCGATGAAGGCCGGGATGGCCGGCCCCTCCTTGATCATCTTGACCTCGGCGTCGAAGGCCGCCCAGTCGGCGTACCCCAGCAGCGTGGCGTGCTCGTGCCGGATCTCGAAGAGCCGGTGCAGCAGCGCGTCGTTCTGCGGCCACCCGCGGTTGAGGAAGGCGATGCGCAGCTCGCGCCGGACGGCGGCGTCGCGCCCGAAGGTCGAGAAGGGGACGACGTCGGGGTAGTCGGTCGTCAGCGTCACGAGGCCGTCGGCACCGGCCGGGTGCGCGTCGACCCAGTCCTGGGGCAACCCGTCGAGCTGCTCGGGGCGCACCTGGACGGTGCGCACGTCGTCGCGCACGTTCTTGCTGAACTGCTGCCCGACGAGCACGGCCTCCTGCGACAGCGCGCGGATCCGCTCCCGCGTCTCCTCGTCGCGGTCGACCCCGGCCCGGCGGAAGTCCAGCAGCTCCTTCTCCAGCAGCCGCGCGGCCAGCGGGTCCAGGGCCGAGGCGTCCACGCCCGCGAGGACGGCGTACAGGTCGGCGTCGAGACCGAGCTCGGTGCTGAGCCGCTGCGCCTCCTGCATGGCCGACTCGGCGCGCGAGCGCACGGCCTCGAGGGGGTGCACCTCGGAGAACAGCGACGCGATCGAGCCGATGTTGCCCAGCGCGAGCCCGATGGCGTTCCACCGGTCGAGCACGGCCATCGGCTCCGACGGCGGGTCGGCCTTGAGGTCGGCGACGAGGGTGCGCGCCCGGCCCAGCAGGACGTTGGTCCGCTCGTCGAGCCACGCGCGGGCCTCGTCGGGGGTCGGCAGGTCCAGGGGCGCGGGCGTGCTCGTCACGTCGGCGACCCTACCCGCCGTCGTGGGCGCGGCTGGCAGCGCGGGCAGGAGAACGACGAGCGGTTCATGAAGGCCTCGCGCCGGATCGGCGTGCCGCACCGCGTGCACGGCCGACCCTCCTGCCCGTAGGCGTGCAGCGACCGGTCGAAGTACCCCGACGCCCCGTTGACGTTGACGTAGAGCGCGTCGAAGCTCGTGCCGCCCTGCTGCAGCGCGGCCTCCATCACCTCGTACGCCGCGTCGAGGATGCGGTGCAGCGTCGGCCGGGTCAGGGACGAGGCGGGGCGCTCGCCGTGCACCCGCGCCCGCCACAGCGACTCGTCGGCGTAGATGTTGCCGATCCCGGAGACGACGGTCTGGTCGAGCAGGACCCGCTTGACGGCGCTGTCGCGCCGCTTCATCCGCTCGACCACCGCCCCCTGCTCGTACGACGCCCCGAAGGGGTCCGGCGCGATGTGCGCCACCGTCGTCGGCACCTCGTCGTCGGGGTCGTCGCCCGGACCGCCCACCAGCTCGGCCAGCTGCATCCCGCCGAAGGTGCGCTGGTCGACGAAGCGCAGCTCCGGGCCGTCGTCGTCGAAGCGGAACCGGGCGTGCAGGTGCTTCTCGTCGGGGGCGTCGGCCGCCTCGACGAGCAGCTGCCCGCTCATCCCCAGGTGGACCTGCAGCGCCTCGCGGTGGCCGTCCGGCCCGGTCCCGTGCTCGAGGACGAGCCAGAGGTACTTGCCGCGCCGGCGGACCGCGTCGACGCGGGCACCGGTGACCCGGCGGGCCAGGTCGGCCGGCCCGGCGACGTGGCGGCGGGCGACGCGCAGGCCGAGCAGCTCGGCCGAGGCGATGCGGCGACCGGCGACGTGGTCGGCCAGGCCGCGGCGCACGACCTCGACCTCGGGCAGCTCGGGCACGGGCGGGTGGCGGGGTCGGCGGTCAGTCGGCGAGCGCCGCGGCGCCGAGGCCCGCGTCGGCGTCGCCGGGGGTGCCGGCGCGACGGGCGTTGAGGGTGACCCACGCCTGCTCGGCGGCCTGCTGCTCGGCCTCCTTCTTGCTGCGCCCGGTGCCCTGGCCGAGGACCTCGTCGCCGACGACGACCTGCGCGGTGAAGGTCTTGGCGTGGTCGGGACCGGTGCCGGTGATCCGGTACTCCGGGGACCCGGAGCCGGCACCCGCGGCGATCTCCTGCAGGCTCGTCTTCCAGTCCAGCCCGGCGCCCAGCTCGGCCGACGCGGCCATGAGCGGGTCGAAGAGGTGGTGCACGAAGGTCGCCGCGCCGCCCATGCCGGCGCTGAGGTAGACCGTCCCGATCAGCGCCTCCATCGTGTCGGCGAGGATCGAGCTCTTGTCGCGCCCGCCGGTCGCCTCCTCGCCGCGGCCGAGGAAGACGAAGTCGCCGAGGTCGATCGTGCGGGCGACGTCGGCGAGGGCGCGCATGTTGACGACCGAGGCGCGCAGCTTGGCCAGCTGGCCCTCGGGCAGGTCCGGGTGGACCCGGTAGAGCGTGTCGGTGACGATGACGCCGAGCACCGAGTCCCCGAGGAACTCGAGGCGCTCGTTGTTGGGCTTGCCGCCGTTCTCGTAGGCGTACGAGCGGTGGGTCAGGGCACGCACGAGCAGCGGCTCGTCGACGGGCTCATCGACCACCTGCGCGAGGTAGTCGATCAGCGCGTCGACGGGCCGCGGCAGCGAGGCCGGCGACGTCGTCACGACGCGGGGCTCAGCCCTGGTGCTCGCTGCGCTCCGCCGCCGCGTAGTGACGGCCCTTGTAGGTGCCGCAGGACGGGCAGGCGGCGTGCGGCAGCGCGTCGGCACCGCAGCGCGGGCAGCTGGTCAGGACGGCCGCGGTGGCCTTCCAGTTCGAGCGCCGCGAACGGGTGTTGGAGCGCGACATCTTCCGCTTCGGGACGGCCACGTCAGGTCCTCTTCTCTGTCTGGTCCGACCCCTGCGAGGTGAGCAGCCCGTCGAGGGCGGCCCAGCGGGGGTCGAGCACGTCATGGTGGTGGTCGGGGTCGTCCGCGAGCCGGGCCCCGCACTCGGAGCACAGCCCGGGGCAGTCCTCGCGGCACACCGGCTGGAACGGCAGTGCCGGGACGACGGCGTCCCGCAGCACGGGCTCGAGGTCGACCAGGTCGTCCACGAGGTCCCGTACGTCGTCGTCGTCCGCGTCCGCCTCCACCTCGCGGTGGTGGGCGGCACGGTCGGGGTAGGCGAACAGCTCCTGGACGTCGACCTCCACCGGGATGGAGACCTCGTCCAGGCACCGCACGCAGGCCCCGGTCGCCGTGGCGCGCACCGAACCGCTCACGAGGACCCCCTCGACGACCGACTCCAGACGCAGGTCCAGGTCGACGGGCGAACCCGCCGGCACCTGGACGACGTCGGTGCCGAGCTCCTCGGGGGCCTCCACCTCGCGGCGGATCTCACGCATCGTCCCGGGTCGCCGCGCCAGGTCGCTGGTGTCGAGCACGAGCGGGCTGCGGGGGTCCAGGCGAGTCATGACTTCCAGCGGTCGGTGAGAGGTCCGGCCCACTCCACGCACGGACGTAGACCGAGGGGCAACGCTACCGGAGCGTGCGCAGCCACCCCAAATCCGCCCACGTGGTCACCGGTGCTCACGGTGCCAGCTCCCGGCGCAGCGCCCGCAGGACGACGTCGGGGACGAGCCCGGCGACGTCGCCGCCGAGGCGCAGCACCTCCTTGACCAGCGAGCTCGACACGTGCTCCCAGCGCGGGTCGCCGGGCAGGAAGAGCGTCTCGACGCCGGTGAGGTGGCGGTTCATCAGCGCCATGGGCAGCTCGTAGGCGAAGTCGGTGCCGCCGCGCAGCCCCTTGACGACCGCCTGGGCGCCGACGTCGCGGCAGACGTCGACGAGCAGCCGGTCGGCGAACGCCTCGACGCGCACGTTGCTGGGCGGGTCGCCGCCCTCGGCCAGCGCGGCCTCGACGAGCGCGATCCGCTCCTGCACGGCGAAGGTGCCCTGCTTGGCGGGGTTGTGCAGGATCGCCACGACGACCTCGTCGACGAGCGCCGCGGCCCGCCGGACGACGTCGAGGTGCCCGTGCGTGACGGGGTCGAACGATCCCGGGCAGACGGCGCGGCGCGGCTGGCTCACGGGCGCCAACCTACGCGACGCCGTCACCGTCCCCCGCCGGCTCGATGCGCTCGACGTGCTCCGCGGTCCACAGCACCGTCTCGCCGTGCCGCCGCTCGTCGACGAGCTCGAGCCCGGCGGGCCAGTCCGGCTCCGGGGTGCGCGAGGACCGCTCGACGACGACGAGGGCGCCGGGGGCGAGCCAGGCGGGCTCGAGCAGGAGGGCGAGCACCCGGGCGAGCCGGTCCTGCGGGACGTCGTACGGCGGGTCGAGCAGGACGAGGTCGGCCGGCTGCGGCGGGGGGCCGGCGCCGAGGACCCGCTCGACGGTGTCGGCGCGGACGTCGACCCGGGCGGGGGCCAGCGCGGCGGCGAGGGCCCGGGCGTTGTCGCGGGCGACGCCCGCGGCGCGCCGGTCGGACTCGACGAGCAGCACCCGTACGGCGCCCCGTGAGGCGGCCTCCAGCCCGAGGGCGCCGGACCCGGCGTAGAGGTCGAGGACGACGGCGCCGTCGAGGACGCCGAGGTGGTCCAGCCGGGAGAAGAGCGCCTCGCGGACCCGGTCGGAGGTGGGCCGGGTGCCGGAGCCGGCCGGGGTGCGCAGCCGGTGGCCGCCGGCGCGGCCGCTGATGATCCGGGTCACGCCTACCCGCGCTCCAGGTAGGCGGCCTGCTCCTCGTCCAGCCGGGCGGCGACCCGGGCGGCGAGGTCGGGGTGGGTGCGCAGCCCCGGGTCCCGGGCGACGACGGCGGTGGCGTCCTCGCGGGCCTGCTCGATGAGCGTCTCGTCGTCGCGGTGCCCCATCCGCAGGAACCGCACCGACGAGCGACCGCCGGACTGGCGGGCGCCGAGGACGTCGCCCTCGCGCCGCAGCTGCAGGTCGCGCCGGGCCAGCTCGAACCCGTCGGTCGTCGCCTCGACCGCCTTGAGGCGCTCCCCCGTCGGCCCGTCGGGCGGGGCGGTGGTCAGCAGCAGGCACAGGCCCGGGACGGCGCCTCGGCCGACCCGCCCGCGCAGCTGGTGCAGCTGCGAGATGCCGAAGCGGTCGGCGTCGACGACGACCATGACCGAGGCGTTGGGCACGTCGACCCCGACCTCGATGACCGTCGTCGCGACGAGGACGTCGAGCTCCCCGGCACCGAAGGCGCGCATGACCGCGTCCTTGGTGTCGGGGTCCATCCGCCCGTGCAGGACCGCGATCCGCAGGCCGGCGAGCGCCGGCTCGGCCGCGAGCCGCTCGGCCATCTCGAGGACGCCGGTGAGCGGGCGGGGGCCCTCGTCGGGACCCTCCGGCGGCAGGTCGTCGTCGGCCGGTGCCTCGTCGAGCTCCTCCTCGCCGTCCGGGGGGCCGTCGTCGCCGATCTTCGGGCAGACGACGTAGGCCTGGTGCCCGGCGGCCACCTCCTCCGCGACCCGCTCCCACGTGCGCCGCACCCACGACTCGCGCGCGGCGTCGACGACGTGGGTGGTGATGGGCGAGCGGCCGCGCGGCAGCTCGCGCAGCGTCGAGGTCTCCATGTCGCCGAAGACGGTCATCGCGACGGTGCGCGGGATCGGCGTCGCCGTCATGACGAGCAGGTGCGGCGGCGCGGACGCCTTCTCGCGCAACGCGTCCCGCTGCTCGACGCCGAAGCGGTGCTGCTCGTCGACGACGACGAGGGCGAGGTCGTGGAAGGCGACGTGCTGCTGGATGAGGGCGTGGGTGCCGACGACGATGCCGGCGTCGCCGGTGACGACGTCGTTGAGGACGCGGCGCCGGACGGCGGCCGGCTGGCTGCCGGTCAGCAGCTCGACGCGGGTGCCGATGGCGCTGCCGCCGAGCATCCCGGCCTCGGCGAGGTCGCCGAGCAGGAGCCGCAGCGAGCGGGCGTGCTGGGCGGCGAGGACCTCGGTGGGCGCGAGCAGGGCCGCCTGCCCGCCGGCGTCGACGACGGTGAGCATCGCCCGCAGCGCGATGACCGTCTTGCCGGAGCCGACCTCGCCCTGCAGGAGCCGGTGCATCGGGCGGGGCCGCGCGAGGTCGGCCTCGATCTCCTCGCCGACGGCCACCTGGCCGGGGGTCAGCTCGAAGGGCAGCCGGGCGTCGAAGGCGTCGCGCAGCCCCCCGGGCGTCGCGACCCGGCTGGTCGCGGCGAGCGCCTCGGTGCGGGCCCGCCGCTGGGCGAGGATGGTCTGCAGGACGAACGCCTCGTCGTACCGCAGCCGCCGCCGGGCCTCGTCGAGGTCGTCGTCGAGGCGGGGGGCGTGCACCCGGCGCAGCGCGGCCTCGCGGCCCAGCAGGCCCCGACGCAGCCGCACCTCGGCGGGCAGCGGCTCGCGGATCCGCTCGAGCTGCTCGAAGGCGTGCTGCACCAGCCGGCGCAGCTTGGGCGAGGTGACCCCGCCGGTGACGGGGTAGACCGGCATCAGGTGCTCGGCGAACCTCGAGACGACCTCGTCGGAGGCGTCGCCGGCGTCGTGCTCGAGCATCTCGTACTCGGGGTGGGCCAGCTGCAGGCGCCGGTTGAAGACCGACACGGTCCCCGAGAAGACGCCGACGCGGCCGGGGAGCAGCTTGTCGACGTGGCCCCAGGCCGAGAAGAAGGTGAGGTCGAGGGTCGCCCCCTGCTCGTCGCGCAGCACCGCGGTGAGCATGGTCTTGCGCTTCTGGCGCATCGGCCGGGTCTTCGCCTCGGCGACCCGGGCGACGACCACGGCGTGCTCGCCCTCGCGCAGCTCGGAGAACGCGCTGAGCCGACCGGGGTTGAGGTAGGCCCGGGGCACGAGCTCGAGCAGGTCCCCGACGCGCACGACGCCCCTGGCCTTCTCCAGCGACTTCGCGACCGGGGCGCTGACGACGGCCGTCACCCGCGAGTCCTCGGTGACCGTCACTCGACCCCCACGAAGAGCGGGTGGACCGGCTGCCCGCCGTAGATGCGGGTGATCTCGGCGTGGGGCGCCGTCCGACGCGCGGCGGCCTCGACCGCCTCGCCGAGCCCCGCCGGCGCGCTCTCGCCGAGGACGAGCGTGACGACCTCCCCGCCGTCGGCGAGCAGGCGCTGGACGACGTGGGCCGCGGTCTGCTCGAGGTCGGACCCGACGACGACGACCTCGCCGCCGACCAGGCCCAGCGCGTCGCCGGGGCGGCACGGTCCGGCGGCCGTGTCGGCCGCCCGGTCGGCGACGGTGACCGAGCCGCGCCGGGTGGCGGCGGCCGCCTCGGAGAGGGCCGTCGCGGCGGTGGTGGCGTCGGCCGACGGGTCGAGGACGGCGAGGGCGGCGAGCCCCTCGACGGCGGAGCGGGACCGGACGACGCGGACGTCGACGCCGCGCTCGGCGGCCACCTGCGCGGCGGCGTCGGCGGCGAGCACGGTGTCGCCGTCGTTGGGCAGCAGCAGGACGGTGGCCGCTCCGGTCGCGAGGACGGCGTCGAGGAGCTGGCCCGCGCTGGCCCGTCGGCGGGGGGCGCTGGGGACGGTGCGGGCCCCCGCGGCGGCGAAGAGGGTCGCCAGCCCCTCCCCCGCCGCGCACGCCACGACGGCGTACGACGCCGCGTGGAGCCGCGACGTCTCGGGCGCGGCGTCGGCGAACCGCTCGACCCGGACCCGGTGCGGGCGGCCCGCCTCGACGCCGGCCTCGAGGGCGGCGCCGACGTCGTCGACGTGGACGTGCACGCTCCAGGTCCCATCCGCCCCGTCCGCCCCGTCGTCGCCGCCGGAGACGACGAGCGAGTCCCCGAGGCCGGCCAGCCGGGCGCGCAGCGCCCGCACGCGGTCCTCGTCGGTCCCGTCGAGCAGGTAGGTGACCTCGTACGCCGGCCCGTCGCCCCCGAGCGGCGGCGGGGCCGGGCGGGTCGCAGCCGGGCGCGGCGGCGGCACGGACTCGCCCTCCCCGCCGCGGACGACGCGCTCGAGGGCCTCGAGCAGGACGACGTACGCCGTCCCGCCCGCGTCGACGACCCCCGCGCGGGCGAGGGCGGGCAGCTGACGTGGGGTGTCGGCCAGCGCCGCCCGGGCCGCGGCGAGCACCGCGGTGACGACCCCGGCGAGGTCGTCGCCGGCGGCCAGCCCGGCCCGCGAGGCGGCGCGGGACACGCTGAGGATGGTGCCCTCTACCGGCCGGTCGACGGCGGCCCAGGCCATCTCGTCGGCGCGGACGAGCGCGCGGGCCAGACCGGCGCCATCGAGCCCGCCGCCCTCCGGCCCGCGGGCGGCGATCTCGTCGGCGAGACCGCGGAAGATCTGGCTGAGGATGACGCCCGAGTTGCCGCGGGCGGTCAGCAGCAGGGCGCGGGCGAAGGCGCGGCTCTGCGCGGTGAGCCCGACGCCGCTGCGGCCGGGCTCGCCGGCCAGGGCGCCGTCGATGGTGAGGAAGAGGTTGGTGCCGGTGTCGCCGTCGGGCACGGGGAAGACGTTGAGCGCGTCGAGCTCGGTGCGGCGGGCGGCGAAGGCGGCCCGGGCGAGCACGGCCCAGCGGCGGGCGGCGACGGCGTCGAGCACGCGCAACGCGGGACCCGGCGAGGCCTGGGTCGTCGTCGGGCTGCCCACGCGTGACACGCTACCGGGCGGGGCCGTCCGTCCCGGTGACGGCGCGGGCGGAGGCGTTTTGGCCGGTGAGCCGCCCGTCGGCTACCCTTGAGCGGTTGTCCGGGGCGGTCCTCTCGTGATCGCGTGCCCCGGGTCCCCGCGTCTGGCTCTCTCGCCGTGCGCAGCGACCGACAACCCGTCCATCGACTTCGAGCATTCCCAGGAGATCCACCGTGGCTGCCAACTGCGACGTCTGCGGCAAGGGGCCGTCCTTCGGTCACAACATCTCGCACTCGCACCGTCGTACGAAGCGCCGTTGGAACCCCAACATCCAGCGCGTCCGGGCGATGGTCGGTGCGACCCCGAAGCGCCTCAACGTCTGCGCCTCGTGCCTCAAGGCCGGCAAGGTCACCCGCTGACCCTGCTCCACCCCTGAGGTGCGTCCAGCGCCCCGCACGACCTCGACGGCCGGCACCCTCCGTGGTGCCGGCCGTTCGTCGTGCCCGCTCAGGGCCGGAAGTGGTCCCAGCCGCCGCCGTGGGCGTGGACCCCGGCCACGGTGACGCCCGGCCCGTCGACCCCCGCCGGCCGGACCCGGCCGATGGTCCGGAACCCCTCGGGGAGGGTCGTGTCCGTCGGGAACGTCGCGAGCAGCGAGTGCTCCTCGCCGCCCTCGACGACCGCGCGCCGGGCGTCCTGCTCCCCCAGCGCGGGCGCCAGCCGGGCGACGTCGCCCGCGAGGGGCGCCGGGTCGAGGTCGAGGACGACGCCGCCGGCCCGCCCGATCCGGCCGCCGTCGCGCAGCAGCCCGTCGGAGACGTCGAGCATCGCCGTCGCCCCCGCCACGGCCGCCGCCGGGCCCAGCGTGAGCGGCGGTCGCGGCCGGCGGTGGACGGCGACCGCCTCCGGGTCCGCCTCGGGCCGGCCCTCGCGCAGCAGCCGCCACCCGGCGTCGGACAGACCGAGGGTGCCGGCGACGGCGACGACGTCCCCCGGGCGCGCGCCGGAGCGCCGTACGGGGTCGCGTCCCTCGAGGTCCCCCAGGGCGGTCACCGAGACCGTCAGCGTGCCCGGCCCGGCGGACGACAGGTCGCCGCCGAGGACGGCGACGCCCGCGTCGGCGCAGGCCCGGGCGACGGCGTCGGTGAAGGCGAGCACCCAGGCGACCTCGGTGCCCGGGTCGGCGACGAGGGTGACGAGGATCCCGGTCGGGCGGGCGCCCATCGCGGCGACGTCGGCGAGGTTCTGCGCGACGACCTTGGCGCCGACGTCCCCCGGGCCGGACCAGTCGTCGCGCCAGTCGCGGCCGCGGACCATCGTGTCCGTCGTCGCGACGACGGAGCCCCCGGGTGCGGCGAGGACGGCGGCGTCGTCGCCGGGGCCGAGCAGCATCAGCGGCGTCGGCCCGGATGCGGCGGCGAACCGCGGCACCACCTGGGCGAGCAGCTCGTCCTCGTCGAGGTCGCTCAGTCGTCGGGTCGGCCCGTCCGCCTCGCCCACGCCGTCCCCGCCCTCTCTGCCGGCCATCGGTGTGCCGCCTGCGCGGACCCGGCACCCCGCACGGTAGCGTCACCCCTGCGCGACGACGCGTCCGCACTTCCCCCGAGGCGATCCCGAGGAGCAACAGGTGGTCCAGGCGTACATCCTCATCCAGACCGAGGTGGGCAAGGCGGCCACCGTCGCCGAGACCGTCGGCGCGATCCCGGGTGTCGTCACCGCCGAGGACGTCACCGGCCCGTACGACTGCATCGCCCGCGTCGAGGCGGCGACGGTCGACGAGCTCGGCAAGCTCGTCATCGCGCGGATCCAGGACGTCCCCGGCATCACCCGCACGCTGACCTGCACGGTCGTCCACGTCTGACGCACCCGTGCGGCGCGCCGGCCGGCTCGGCCTGATCGGCGCGGCCGCCATGCTCGCCGCGGCCCCGCTCGCCGGCTGCTCGCGGTCGGTGTCCGTCGCGGTGCCCGCCCAGGGCACCTCCCCCGCCTGTACGGCGCTCGCCCGCGCCTGGCCGGCGTCGGTGTCCGGCCTCGAGCCGGTCGACACCGACCCGGTCTCACCGGCGGTGCGTGCGTACGGCGACCCGGCCGTCATCGCCCGCTGCGGCGTCCCCGAGCCGGGCCCGTCGACCGACTGCCTGTCGGTCAGCGGGGTCGACTGGGTCGTCTCGACCCTGTCCGACGGGGCGAGGTTCGTCACCTTCGGCCGGTCGCCGGCCCTGGAGGTCCTCGTGCCGCAGGGGCACACGACGCCGGGCAACGAGGGGTCGCTACTGCCGGTCTTCGGCCCCGCCGCGCAGACGCTGCCGGCCGACGGGCGCCGCTGCAGCTGACCGCCGCTCGGGCGCTGACCCTGAGGGGAGCCGGCTCAGGCCGGGTCGTCGAGCGCGTGCAGGTAGGCGGTGGCGACGAGCGCCTGGCCGAGCCGGCCGAGCGGCCCCGCCACCCGGGTCAGCAGGCTGCCCGGACGCGAGACGGCGGCGATGGTCAGCCGCACCCGGTCGCCCTCCGCGGTGAGGCCGAAGGACTCGACCCCGGCCACCGGGTGCCCGGGCAGCGTGACGTAGACGAACCCGCGCCGCCCCGGCTCGTCGAGCACCTCGACGACGCGGCACGGCGCGATGAGCGCGAGCGGGCCGACGCCGATCCGCAGGTCGACGACCGTGCCCTCCTCGATGCGCTCGGACGACGGGTCGGCGCCGCGACCGACCCCGCGCTGCAGCCGCCAGTGCAGGAGCCGCTCGGCGGCGGTGTCGAGGTCGAGACCGGGCGGCAGCAGCCGGCTGCGGCGCACCGACGCGAACCCCGCCGGCGCTCCGTCCCCGGGGCGCAGTGCCGCGTCGACCGTCGGCGTCAGCGCGCGCAGACGGCGCTCCCGGTCCGGGGTCATGCGCCGGTCCCGTGCAGCGCGTCGTCGACAGCGCGGCGGATGGCCTCGTCGTCCGCCCCCAGCGACCGCAGTCGCCGTACGGCGTCCTGCGCCGCCTCCTCGACCCGGTGGCGTCGTACGTCCTCGGAGAGGGTGGCGCCGACCCCGTCGGCGACCCGCGTCCCCGCGCCGCGGCGGGTCTGCACCAGACCGGCCTGCTCGAGCTCCCGGTAGGTCCGCGCGACCGTCCCGGCGGCGAGGCCGAGGTCGGCCGCGAGCTGCCGCACCGGAGGCAGCCGCTCCCCGGCGGGCAGATCACCGCTCGCGACGAGCCCGGCGACCTGGCGGCGCAGCTGCTCGTACGGCGGGGTCGGGTCGCCCTCGTCGACGCGCAGGTCGAGCGTCGTGCTCACCGCAGCCCGGTGCGCCGCTCGAGCGCGAGCGTGAGCAGCTCGTCGATGAGGCTGGGGTAGTCGAGCCCTGACGCGGCCCACATCCGCGGGTACATCGAGAACGGCGTGAAGCCCGGCATCGTGTTGATCTCGTTGACCAGGACACGACCGTCGTCGGCGACGAAGCAGTCGACGCGGGCCAGACCCTCGCAGCCGAGCGCCTCGAAGGAGGCGGCGGCGAGGCGTCGTACCTCGTCGGCCTGCTCGGCCGGCAGGTCGGCGGGGCAGCGCAGGTCGACGTCGGCCTCGGCGAGGTACTTGGCCTCGAAGTCGTAGAACTCGTGCGCGCCGTGGACGGCGATCTCGCCGACCATCGACGTGCGCGGGGCGTCGGTGCCGTGCCCCTCGAGGACGGCGCACTCGATCTCGCGGCCGACGATCCCCTCCTCGACGACGACCTTGGGGTCGTGCTCGCGGGCGGCCTCGACCGCCGCCTCGAGCCCCGACGCGTCGTGGACCTTGGTGATCCCCATGCTCGACCCGGCGCGGGCCGGCTTGACGAAGAGCGGGTAGGCCAGGCCCTCGAGGGTCGCGAGCGCGGCGACCCGGTCCGCGCGCCAGGCGCGGTCGGTGATGACCCGGTACGGGCCGACGGGGAGCCCGGCCGCGGCGAAGACGACCTTCATGTAGTGCTTGTCCATCCCCGCCGCGGAGGCGAGGACACCGGAGCCGACGTACCGGACGTCGGCGAGCTCCAGGTACCCCTGCAGGGTCCCGTCCTCGCCGAACGGGCCGTGCAGCAGCGGCAGGACGACGTCGACGTCGCCGAGGGTGCGCGGCGGCTCGCCCGCCTCGAGGACGGTGAGGCTGCGGTCCCGGGTGGACAGCGGGACGAGGACGGCGGCGGCGTCCGGGTCGACCTCCGGGAGGTGACCGGGGGCGATGGCCAGCGGCTCGGGGTCGTCGGCGGCGAGCACCCAGCGGCCGTCCTTGGCGATGCCGATGGGGACGACGTCCCACTTTCCCCGGTCGATCGCGCGCAGCACGCCGCCGGCGGTCGCGCAGGACACCGCGTGCTCGGAGGAGCGGCCGCCGAAGACGACGGCGACGCGGGGTCGGCGGGGGTGCTGCGGCTGCTCGCTCATCGCGCCCGACCCTACAAGGGCGGCCCCGCCGCTCCCCCTACGCTGGACCGGTGAGTCACGACCCCGCGCACGACGGCCTCGCCCCCGCCACCCTCGCCGTCGCCCTCGGTCGGCCGGCCCGGGTGCCCGGCGCCGCGGTCAACCCCGGGGTCGAGCTGACGTCGACGTACGCCGCCCCCGAGCAGGGAGTCGGCTACGGCCGCAACGGGAACGCGACGTGGACCGCTTTCGAGGAGGCGCTCGGCGGGCTCGAGGGCGGCGACGCGCTGCTCTTCGGCTCCGGCATGGCGGCCATCTCCGCCGCCGCCTCGCTGTGCCCGATCGGCGGCACGGTCGTCGCGCCGCGGCACGCCTACAACCTCACGACCGGCCTCTTCGCCGAGTACGCCACGCAGGGCTACGACATCCGCACCGTCGACCTCACCGACACGGCCGCCGTCGTCGCCGCCCTCGACGGCGCCGACCTGCTGTGGACCGAGTCGCCCGGCAACCCGATGCTCGAGGTCGCCGACCTGCCCGCGCTCTTCGCCGCGGCCCGCGAGCGCGGCGTCGTCTCGGTCAGCGACAACACGGTCGCGACCCCGCTGCTGCAGCGGCCGCTCGCCCACGGCGCGGACGTCGTCGTGCACTCCGTGACGAAGTACCTCGCCGGGCACTCGGACGTCGTCCTCGGCGCCGTCGTCACGGCACCGGAGGGCGACGGGCCGGGCCTGCACGAACGGCTGCTGCGCCGCCGCACCCTGCACGGCGGCATCGCCGGGCCGATGGAGGCGTGGCTGGCGCTGCGCGGGCTGCGCACCCTGGCGCTGCGGGTCGAGCGCTCGGCCGCCAACGCCGCCGAGCTGGCCCGCCGGCTGGAGGGTCATCCGCGCGTCGAGCGCGTGCGCTACCCGGGCTTCGGCGGGATGGTCGCCATCGAGGTCGCCGGCGGCGCCGCGGCCGCCGACGCCACCGCCGCCGGCTGCCGGCTGTGGCTCGACGCGACGAGCCTCGGCGGCGTCGAGTCGCTGCTCGAGCGCCGCCGCAAGTACCCGGCCGAGGTGCTCACCGTGCCGGAGAACCTGCTGCGCCTCTCGGTCGGCATCGAGGACGTCGACGACCTCTGGCGCGACCTCGACGCGGCGCTGCGCGCCTCGGCCTGAGGCGGGCGCCTGACCGGAACCGGCCGCCCGGGGAGCGCCTGGGCCGCCGGGATCCGGCCGGTTTGGCCGTTCGGGGCCACTTCCGTCGGTTCTGGCCCGGGATGCACGCACCTGTCCTAGCGTGACCGCCGTCGGGCCGACGCCGTGCCGGCCCTGCTCGCTGAACGGGGGCGGCGCCGTGCGTCGCAGCATCATCGCCATCCTGGGGGGCCTGGCCGCCCTCGTCCTGCCAGCCGCACCGGCCCCGTCGGCCGCGCCCGTCGCGGCCGTCGTGCAGGCCGCGCCCGTCGTGCAGGTCGCGGCGGTCAGCCTCGACCCGCGGGGCCGCGTGGTCGGCGCCTACCCCTGGTCGCTGCAGGTCAGCGCCGACGGCGGGACGGTGCTGTGGGCCAGCGACGACGACGTGACGACGGTCGCCGCCGGTCAGCAGTGGTACCTGCTGCGCCGCGCGACCGGAACGGTCACCCTCGTCTCGGCGGCGCCGGACGGGACCCCGGCCGACGGGATGCACCTCGTGTCGGGGGCGGCCCTGTCGGGCGACGGGTCCCTGGTCCTGCTGTGGGACCGGGACGCGACCACCCTGCTGCCCGACCTCGGCAGCGCCGCGAGCGTCGTGCTGCTGCGGCGGCCCGACACGGGCGCGACGAGCGTGCTGCGGCTGCCGACGGTCACCACCTCGACCCGGGGCGTCGCGCGGCTGCGCGTCCAGACGGCCGCGCTCAGCGCCGACGCGCGGTGGGTGACGGTGGGCGGGCAGGTGCCGCAGGGCGCCGGGGCGCCGTACGAGGCCGTCGTCCGGCTCGACCGCACGACCGGCACCTGGACCACGCTGTGCGGCGGCGAGGCCGACGGCGACCGCTGCCGGCTCACCACCTCCTCCCCCGACGGCCGGTACGCCGCCCTCGACCGCTGGCCCGCGCCGACGGTGCTGCACGACGCCGTCACCGGGGTCGAGCGGGCCTGGCCCGTCGACGCCGACGGCGTCCCGCAGCCGTGCGTCGTCGCCGCCGACTCGACCCGCCTCGTCTGCGAGCGGCACTCCGCGCAGCCGACCCAGCCCGGCGGCGTGGACACGACGCTGGTGTCGCGGGCGCTGCCCGACCTCTCGGTGGTGACCACCCTGCGGCTGCGCGGGCTGGTCACCGTGAGCGCGGCGACCGCGGGCGCCGCGCAGCTGGCCGTCGAGGCCCGGCGCCCGGGTAGCCGGCTCAGCGACGCCCAGCGCGTCGACGGCGCGACCGGGGCGCGGGCGACCGTCTCGGTCGGTCCCGACGGCACCCCGACGACGATGGCCGTCCACACCGCGGGGATGACGGCCGACGGTGCGGTCCTCTTCACGACGCCCGACCGCGCGCTGGCCGACCGCCCTGCCAAGAGCCGGCTGCCCCGCGCCTACCTGGCGACGGTGCGCTGAGGCGGGTCAGTCGGCCTCGGACTTGAGGCTGCGGCCCATGAGCGCGCCGACCATGTGCTGCGGCGTGACCCGCCCGCGGACGACGGCGACGACGGCGCCGACGATCGGCATGTCGACGCCGTGCTCGGCCGCCAGCTGCGCGATGGACTCGCACGACTTGACGCCCTCGGCGACCTGGTGGAGCGAGGCACCGATCTCCTCGACGGTGCGGCCGCGGGCCAGCTCGACGCCGAAGGTGTGGTTGCGCGACAGGCTCGACATGCACGTGGCGATGAGGTCGCCGACGCCGGCCAGCCCCATGAGCGTCGTCGGCTCGGCGCCGAGCGCCGCGCCGAGCCGCGAGGTCTCGGCCAGGCCGCGGGTGATGAGCGAGGCCTTGGTGTTGTCGCCCAGCCCCATCCCCTCGGCCATGCCGACCGCGAGGGCGACGACGTTCTTCACCGCCCCGCCGAGCTCGACGCCGACGACGTCGTCGTTGGTGTACGGGCGGAACCACGGGGTGACGCAGGCGTCGGCGACCCGCTCGGCCATCAGCTCGTCGACGCAGGCGACGACGCTCGCCGCGGGCTGTCGCAGGGCGATCTCGCGGGCGAGGTTCGGGCCGGAGACGACGACGATCCGCTCTGGCTCGACGTCGCCGGCCTCGGCGATCACCTCGCTCATCCGCTTCGTCGTCCCGAGCTCGACGCCCTTCATCAGCGAGACGACGGCGGCGTCGGGCGGCACCAGCCCCGCCCACTGCGCCAACCCCGCCCGCAGGGTCTGCGAGGGGACGGCGAAGACGACGACGTCGGCCTCGTCGAGCGCCTCGGCGACGTCGGTGGTGCCCCGCAGCCCGGGCGGCAGCTCGACCCCGGGCAGGTAGTCGTCGTTGCGTCCGGCGCTGACCTGGGCGGCCAGCTCGGGGCGACGCGCCCACAGCACGACGTCGGTGCCGGCGTGGGCCATCGTCGCCGCGAACGCGGTCCCCCAGCTGCCGGAGCCGACGACCGCGGCGCGGGTCACGCGCGGCCCGCCGTCACGGCTGCTCCTCGCCGGTCCCCCGGTCGCGCAGGTAGTTGCCGGTCTCGGCCTGACCGTGCACCCGCGGGTCCCACCGCTCGGTGGGCGGCTGCTCGCCGCGCAGTTCGGCCTCGAGGGCGGTGATGGCGTCCATGAGCCGCTCGGTGGCCTCGCGCAGGGTCGCGCCGTCGAGGGGACGGTCGTGCAGGTCGCTGAGGTCCAGCGGCGGCCCGGCGGTCACGTGCAGCGTCTTGCGCGGGAAGAGGTGCAGACCCTTGCGGTAGTGCGGGATGACCTCCTGCGCCCCCCAGTGCGCCATCGGCACGAGCGGGCAGCGGCTCTCCAGCGCGATCCGCGCGGCACCGGACTTGCCGACCATCGGCCACATCCCCGGGTCGCGGGTGAGCGTCCCCTCCGGGTAGACGACGACGCACTTGCCGTCCTTGACCCCGCTGACCGCCGCCCGGTAGGCGTCGCTCGCCCGCGAGCTGCGCCGGTAGACGGGTACCTGCCCGGAGGCCAGGAGAAGCTTGCCGAAGACGGGGATCCGGAACACCGACTCCTTGCCCAGGAAGAAGGGCACGCACCCGGCCTTGAAGAGGTACCAGGCGATCGGGAACGGGTCGAAGTTGGAGATGTGGTTCGGTGCGGCGACGAACCCGCCCTCCTTCGGCAGGTGCTCCCAGCCGCTCCACCGCTTGGTCGTGAAGAGGAACATGAACGGCCGCACGATGGCGGCGACCACGACGTACGCGGGGTTGAGACGGGCCCGTCGACGTGCTGGCTCCACTGCTGCTCCGTGCCCTTCCTCGGCGCCGAGCGCCGCGGGTCGCCCGGTGGGAGGGTCCGACCGGGCCGGCGCCGCGCGGGCGCCCCACGCATCCTCGCCTGCCCCGCCCGCCCGTGTCGAGCCGCGTCCCGGCGCGCCGGGCACTCGGTCCGCGCTCGCCCCCCGGACCGCGCTAGGGCACCTCCGCCGGGCGGGGCAGACTGGGGCGATGAGCCGCGCCCTCGCCCCCGGTTCCTGGGCGGTCGTCGTCCCGGTCAAGGGGGGCCCGCGGGCCAAGAGCCGGCTGCGCGCCCCCGACGGCGTCGACCACGGGCAGCTGGCCACCGCGCTCGCCCTCGACACCGTCACCGCGGTGGCCGGGGCCGTGGGGCCCGCGCGGGTCGTCGTCGTCACCTCCGACCCGACCGTCGCGGCGACCGTCGCGGCCACGGGTGCCGTCGTCGTGCCCGACCCCGGCGCCGGCCTCGACGCCGCCGTCCTCGCCGGCGCCCGCCGCGCCGCCGGCACGGCCTCCCCCGCCCCGCGGGTGGCCGCGCTGCTCGGCGACGTCCCCAGCGCCACCGCCGGCGACGTGGCCACCGCCCTCGCGGCCGCGACGCCGTACGACGCCGCCGTGGTGCCCGACGCGGACGGGGTCGGCACCGTCCTGCTCACCGCCCGCACGAGCGAGACGCTGCGGCCGCGGTTCGGCGGCGCGTCGGCGCTCGCGCACGAGCAGGCCGGGGCGGTGCGGCTCGACCTCGACCTGCCGCGCCTGCGCCGCGACGTCGACGACGAGGCGTCGCTGCGCCGGGCCCTCAGCCTCGGGGTCGGCGACCACACCGCCGCCCTGCTCGCGCACCTCGGCACCCCCGCCGCCGACCGCGACGAGCGCGACGACCCGCGCACCGCCTGAGCGGCCTAGGGTGGGGCGCGTGCAGGCGAGCGTCCACACCTTCGACGAGGAGACCGGCGCCGGCAGCGTGCTGCTCGACGACGGCCGCGAGGCGCGCTTCGGCGCCGACGTGTTCGCCCGCAGCGCCCTGCTGCGGCTGCGGGGCGGGCAGCGGGTCAGCGTCGAGCTGGCCGAGGGCGAGGCCGCCGCGTCCGTACGACGCCTGTGGATCGTCGGCATCGGGCCCGGCGAGACGATCCGCTGACCGGCACCGCAGCCCCCGTGACCGGCCCCGTCCCCCACACCGGACCGCGGGTCGTGCACACCGCGCAGGCCCTCGTCGACGAGGTCGTCGAGGTCGACGTGCTGCCGCCGCGCGGCGGGAACGCCGTCGCCCGCGCGCGGCACCTGCGTGTCGGCGGGGCCGTCACCGTGCTCCTCGCGGCCGCCCGCGACGGCGCCGCCGCCGTCCTCACGGGGTCGGTCGGCACCGGCCCGCACGGCGACCTGGTCCGGGCCGCGCTCGACGCCGACGGGGTGCTCGTCGCCAGTCCCGTCGTGGCCGACGCCGACACCGGGGTCTGCCTCGTCGTCGTCGAGGCGAGCGCCGAGCGGACCTTCATCACGAGGTGGGGCGCCGAGCGGCAGGTCACCGCCGGGACGCTGCTGTCGGCCGACCCGGTCGCCGGGGACCTGCTCTGCGTCAGCGGGTTCACCCTCGAGGGACCTACGTGCGCACCGCTGCTCGAGGCCCTCGACCGCCTCGACGACCGCGTCGTCGTCGTCGTCGACCCGGGGTCGGCGTTCGCCCAGCTCGACGACGATGTCCGCCGGCGGGTGCTCGACCGCACCGACGTGTGGAGCGGGAACGCCGAGGAGAGCGCCGCGCTCACCGGGGAGGCCGACCCGGCGGCCGCGGCCGGCGCGGTGCTCGGACGGCTGCCGCGAGCGCGCGCCACCGCCGTCGTGCGCGACGGCGCCCGGGGCTGCGTGGTCGTCGTCCGGGGCGAGGACGGCGGGCGGGAGCGGGTGACGGTGCCCGGGGTGCCGGTGACCGCGCTCGACACGAACGGCGCCGGCGACACCCACACCGGGGTGCTGCTGGCCGCCCGGGCCGCCGGTCTGGACTGGGCGGCCGCGGCCCGGCGGGCCAACGCCGCGGGCGCGCTCAAGGTGTCCGAGCGCGGCGCGGACGGACCACCGACCGCCGCCCGCATCGACGAGCTGCTGGCCCGGCTCGACGGCTGACGACGCCGTCACCCGCGTCGGACGCCGAAGATCGTCGAGGAACGCCGCCGCCCGGACCCCACGAGCGTCGGGACACGACGACGGGCCGCCACCCCGGGGGGTGACGGCCCGTCGCGTCGTACGGAGCGGGTCAGCGAGCGGCGGCCTTCTTGGCCGCGGTCCGCGTGGTCGTCGTCTTCTTGGCGGCGGTGCGGGCCGGGGCGGCCTTGGTGGCGGTCGTCTTCTTGGCCGCGGTCTTCGTCGCCGCGGTCTTCGTGGCCGCCGTCTTCGTGGCGGTGGCCTTCTTCGCCGGGGCGGCCTTGGTCGCCGTCGTCTTCTTGGCGGTCGTCGTGGCCTTCTTGGCCGGGGCGGCCTTGGTGGCGGCGGTCTTCGTGGCCGGGGCGGCCTTGGTCGCCGTCGTCTTCCTCGCGGTGGTGGTCTTGGCCGCGGCCGTCTTCGTCGCGGCGGTCTTCGTGGCCGCGGTCTTCGTCGCGGCCGTCGTGGTGGCCGCGGTCTTCGTCGTCGCCTTCTTGGCCGGGGCGGCCTTGGTGGCGGCGGTCTTCGTCGCGGTGCCGGCCGAGGCGCGGGCGCCGGCGGCGGCGGCCTTCGGGAGCTTGCGCGGGTCGGCGACGACCTCCTTGAAGCCGGTGCCGGGGCGGAAGCGGGGGACGGTGGTCTTCTTGATCCGCACGGTCTGGCCGGTGCGCGGGTTGCGGCCGGTGCGCGCCTCGCGGGCCACCTTCTGGAACGTGCCGAAGCCGGTGATGCCGACCTTGCCGCCCTTGGCGACCTCGCGGATGATCGCGTCGAGCACGGCCTCGAGGGCGTCGCTCGCAGCCTTCTTGCTGCCGAGCTTGCCCTCGATCGCGGTGATGAGCTCTGCCTTGTTCACGTTGGGGAATCCTCCGGGGTGACGCCGACGAGGGGTCCCGGCGGCGGTGCGGACCCGGGTCGTACGCCCGGACTGACACAGACGTTAGGACCCCGCACGCTCCCAGTCGAGCACCGATGAGGGTGAAGATGTTGGCGCGCAACGCTTTCGAGCGCCTCGGAGGCCCTCCCGGGCGCCGTACGGCGGCCTGTGGCGCCCCTGCTCCCGACCTCCGGACCGCCGTCGCCACCCCGCCCGTGACCTGCGGCTTTGCGCGAGAGGACGGCGAGCAGCCATGCGCGACAACGGTTCTCGTACCGGATACAACGTCGTCGCAGGACGCCGTACGGCGCCGGGGTGGGCGGCCGGGTCCCTTTGTGCGGCAGGGGCGCCCGTGCGCCGCACGCCCGGGACCCACCCGACGGCCGGGAGCCCGCGCGACACGCCGGTCAGGCGTGTCGCGCGGGCTGCCGGTTCCGGCGCGGGGGCCGGGTCAGACCGTGGTGACCGGCTTGTAGGAGGGCCGGTCGGCCTCGAACCGCGTGATGTCGGCCTCGTGCCGCTCGGTGAGGCCGATGTCGTCGAGGCCCTCGAGCAGCCGCCAGCGGGTGTAGTCGTCGACCTCGAAGGGGGCGACGATCTCGCCGGCGGTGACGGTCCGGCCGACGAGGTCGACGGTGACCTCGGCGCCCGGGTCGTTCTCGAGGTACTTCCAGATCAGCTCGACGTCGTCCTGGGCGACGACGGCGGTGAGCAGCCCGCCCTTGCCGCTGTTGCCCCGGAAGATGTCGGCGAAGCGCGACGAGACGACGGCCCGGAAGCCGTAGTTCATCAGCGCCCACACCGCGTGCTCGCGGCTCGAGCCGGTGCCGAAGTCCGGCCCGGCGACGAGGACCGAGCCGTGGGTGTAGCGCGGGTTGTTGAGGACGAAGGACTCGTCCTGGCGCCACGCGGCGAAGAGCCCGTCCTCGAAGCCGTCGCGGGTGACCCGCTTGAGGTAGACGGCCGGGATGATCTGGTCGGTGTCGACGTTGCTGCGGCGCAGCGGCACCCCGACGCCGGTGTGGGTCGTGAACGTGTCCATGGCTCAGGCCTCCACGAGCTCGGCGGGACGGTCGGTGAGGTCGGCGGGCGAGGACAGCGTGCCGCGCACCGCGGTGGCCGCGGCGACGAGCGGGCTGACCAGGTGGGTGCGCCCGCCTTTGCCCTGCCGGCCCTCGAAGTTGCGGTTGCTCGTCGAGGCGCTGCGCTCCCCCGGGGCGAGCTGGTCGGGGTTCATGCCCAGGCACATGGAGCAGCCGGCGAGGCGCCACTCGGCCCCGGCCTCGGAGAAGACCTTGTCCAGGCCCTCGGCCTCGGCCTGCAGGCGCACCCGGGCCGAGCCGGGGACGACGAGCATCCGCACGCCGTCGGCGACCGTGCGGCCCTTGATGACCTCGGCGGCGGCGCGCAGGTCCTCGATGCGCCCGTTGGTGCACGAGCCGAGGAAGACCGTGTCGACGGCGACCTCGCGCAGCGGCGTGCCGGCCTGCAGCCCCATGTAGCGCAGCGCGTTCGCGGCGGCGACCCGGTCGCTCTCGTCGGCGAACGACTCGGGGTCGGGGACGCTCGCGCCGAGCGGCAGGCCCTGGCCGGGGTTGGTGCCCCAGGTGACGAACGGCGTGAGCGAGGCGGCGTCGACGTGGACCTCGTGGTCGAACTCGGCGTCGTCGTCGGAGCGCAGCTCGCGCCAGGCCTCGACGGCGGCGTCCCAGTCGGCGCCGGTCGGCGCGTGCGGGCGGCCCTGGACGTAGTCGAAGGTCGTCTCGTCGGGGGCGATCATCCCGGCGCGGGCGCCCGCCTCGATCGACATGTTGCAGATCGTCATCCGGGCCTCCATCGACAGCGCGCGGATGGCGCTGCCGCGGTACTCGATGACGTAGCCCTGACCGCCGCCGGTGCCGATCTCGGCGATGACGGCGAGGATGACGTCCTTGGCCGTCACGCCCTCGGGCAGCTCGCCCTCCACGGTGACGGCCATCGTGCGGAACGGCTTGAGCGGCAGGGTCTGGGTGGCGAGCACGTGCTCGACCTCGGAGGTGCCGATGCCGAAGGCGAGCGCGCCGAAGGCGCCGTGCGTCGAGGTGTGGCTGTCGCCGCAGACGATCGTCATGCCCGGCTGGGTCAGGCCCAGCTGCGGGCCGATGATGTGGACGATGCCCTGCTCGGCGTCGCCCATCGGGTAGAGCCGGACGCCGAACTCCTCGCAGTTGCGGCGCAGCGTCTCGACCTGGGTGCGGCTCACCGGGTCGGTGATCGGCCCGGGCGTCGTCGGGACGTTGTGGTCCTCGGTGGCGAGGGTGAGGTCGGGGCGTCGTACGGGCCGACCGGCGAGCCGCAGACCGTCGAAGGCCTGGGGGCTCGTCACCTCGTGCAGGAGGTGCAGGTCGATGTAGAGCAGGTCGGGCTCGCCCTCGGCGCGGCGCACGACGTGCGCGTCCCACACCTTCTCGGCCAGCGTCCGTGCCATGACAGTTCCCCTTCCGACGGTGGTGCTCGTGCCAGCGTCGCGCACCGTTTCGGCGCGTGGAATTGACGTCTCAGGCACTGAGACGGCAATATCAGTGCATGGACAAGAGCAGCGGGGTCGGTGTCCTCGACAAGGCGGCGGTCGTGCTGGGCGCCCTCGAGGCCGGCCCGGCCACCCTCGCACAGCTGGTCGGCGCCACCGGGCTGGCGCGACCGACCGCCCACCGCCTCGCCGTCGCGCTGGAGCACCACCGGCTGGTGGCCCGCGACATGCAGGGCCGCTTCGTGCTCGGGCCGCGCCTGAGCGAGCTCGCGTCGGCGGCCGGCGAGGACCGCCTGCTCGCCGCCGCCGGTCCGGTGCTCGGCGCGCTGCGCGACCACACCAACGAGAGCGCGCAGCTCTTCCGCCGCCAGGGCGACCAGCGCATCTGCGTCGCGGCCGCCGAGCGCCCCGTCGGACTGCGCGACTCGATCCCGGTCGGCGCGACGCTGTCGATGCACGCCGGGTCCGCCGCGCAGGTGCTGCTCGCGTGGGAGGAGCCGGACCGGCTGCACCGCGGCCTGCAGGGCGCCCGGTTCAACGCCACCGCCCTCTCGGCCGTCCGCCGTCGCGGTTGGGCCCAGAGCGTTGGCGAGCGCGAGCCCGGCGTCGCGTCCGTGTCCGCGCCGGTCCGCGGCCCGTCCGGCCGCGTCGTCGCCGCCGTGTCGATCTCCGGCCCTATCGAGCGCCTCTCGCGCCAGCCCGGTCGCCTGCACGCCGCCACCGTGGTCGCCGGCGCCAACAAGCTCACCGAGGTCCTGCGCCGGGCCAACCCCCCACACCAGGGCTGACCGACCCGAATCGGATTCGGTGCGCTCGGCTCCCGTCAGGACCCGAGCCGAGTGGACCGAACCCGATTCGCAGGGCATGGCTCGGAGGCTCCCAGCGGGCGTACGGCGCCCCCGCAGCCAGGACACAGTTCGGTAACCCCTGGGTCGCCATCCCCCACGAGGGCAACCCGCGCCCCGACAGTGGCGTCCTGACGGGTGAGCGGGCCACGGGGGCCCGCCGACCGAGCAAGGAGTCCACCGTGCCCCAGCCGCCGACGCCGACCCTGACGCAGCGCCGCCGTACCCCCTCCATCGCGCTGCGCGCCGGGGGCCTGGTCGCCGCGCTGACCGCCGGCGCGCTGGCGCTCGGCGCGTGCGGTCCGGCCGGCGGGAGCACCGCCGCCCCCGCGGGCCCGGGCACCGCCTCGGCCACGGTCGTCACCACGCCGACGCCGGCGGCCACCGCGGTCGCCCCCGCGGCGACGCCGCCCGCCACGACCGCCGCCCCGGCCCCGAGCAGCCCGGCGACCCCCGCGAGCACGCCCACGCCGAAGCCGACGCCCACCCTCGTCGCCGGCCCGGCGATCTACCGCACCGGCTCGACCGGCTCGACGGTCCGCGAGGTCCAGGCGCGCCTCAAGCAGCTGGCCTGGTACTCCGGCGACGTCACCGACACGTACGGCGAGCGGACGACGGCCTCGGTGCGCGGGTTCCAGGCCAAGCGCGGCTTCCCGGTCACCGGTGAGGTCGACCGGCGGACCCTCGACAAGCTGCAGGCGATGACCCGCCCGCCGACGGCGGACGAGCTGGCCAACCGGGTCCCGGTCGTCACCGCCGCCGCACCGTCCACGGCGGGGCTCGACGCCCGCTGCCTCACCGGGCGGGTGCTGTGCATCTCCAAGGCCTCGCGCAGCCTCACCTGGGTCGTCGACGGGAAGGCGCTGCAGCGCTTCGACGTCCGCTTCGGCTCGGAGAACCACCCGACCCGCGAGGGCGACTTCACCGTCTACCGCAAGAACCGCACGTGGACCTCGACGCTGTACGGCAGCTCGATGCCGTTCTCGATGTTCTTCAGCGGTGGCGAGGCCGTGCACTACTCCTCGGACTTCGCCGCCCGCGGGTACGCCGGCGCGTCGCACGGCTGCGTCAACGTGCGCGACTACGCCGGCCTGGCGCGGCTCTTCGACCAGGTGCAGCTCGGCGACCGCGTCGTCGTGAGCTGAGCCGACCGGTCCCGCTCGGCGCGGCCCCCGTCGCTCAGGCGTCGAGGGCCGCGCCGATCCGCGTCGCCAGCTCGGCGACCTCGGCGTCGGTCATGACGAAGGCCGGCGAGATCTGGATGCCGCCCGCGCCGACGGCCCGGGTCGCGACGCCGTGCTCGCGCAGCGTCCTCGCCAGCCCCATCGCCTGCGACGGCTCGTGCAGCTGCACGGCGGCCAGCGCACCCGTGCCGCAGCGCACCTCGGCGACCCGCTCGTGGGCGGCGAGCGGTGACAGCTCACGGGCCAGCGTCGACTCCAGCCGCAGCGCCTCGTCGAGCAGGTGCTCGCGCTCGAGCAGGTCGAGGTTGGCCAGGGCGACGGCCGCGGCGGTCGCGTGGCCGGAGTAGGTGTAGCCGTGCCGCCACCACACCCCGCCGTCGGGGCGGAAGAAGGCGTCGGCGACCCGCGGCGCGACGAGGACGGCGCCCATCGGCACGTAGCCCGACGTCAGCCCCTTGGCCGTCGTCACGAGGTCCGGCTCGAGACC
Source organism: Lapillicoccus jejuensis (assembly GCF_006715055.1). NCBI lineage: Bacteria > Bacillati > Actinomycetota > Actinomycetes > Micrococcales > Intrasporangiaceae > Lapillicoccus > Lapillicoccus jejuensis. The sequence goes on along the minus strand of NZ_VFMN01000001.1, from coordinate 3,076,219 downwards.
GAACCGGGTCGAGGCGAACCACGACCCGCCGATCCGGCCGTAGCCGGTCACGACCTCGTCGGCGACGAAGAGAACCTCGTACTCGGTGCACAGCTTGCGGACCGAGAGCAGGTAGTCCTCGGGCGGCGGGTAGACCCCGCCGGCGCCCATGACCGGCTCGCAGAAGAAGGCGGCGACGTGCTCGGGGCCGATCCGCTCGATCGTCGCGCGCAGGTCCTCGGGGTCGTCCCACTCGACCGTCGCCGTGTCGGGGACGAGGACGCCGTACCCCTCGCGGTTGGGGCCGATACCGCTGAGCGCCGTCCCGGCGTAGTGCATCCCGTGATAGGCCTGCCGGCGGCCGATGACGTGCGTCTTCTGCGGCCGTCCCGCCTCGACCCAGTAGCGGCGCGCGAGCTTGGCGGCGGTGTCGACCGAGTCCGAGCCGCCGGAGGTGAGGAAGACCTTCGACCCCGGCACCGGCGCGATGCCGGCCAGCCGCTCGGCGAGCTCGAGGGTCGAGGGCGTCGCGTAGTCGCCGAAGCAGTGGTAGGCGGCGAGCTCGCGCATCTGCGCCGCCGCCGCGTCGGCCAGCTCGCCTCGCCCGTGGCCGACGTTGGCGAACCACAGCCCGGCGGTCGCGTCGAGGTACTCGCGCCCGTCGGCGTCCCACACCCGCACCCCCTCACCGCGCGTGATGACCAGCTCGCCGCCGCGCTCGACCGCGCCCATGTCCGAGAAGGGGTGCCACAGGGCTCCCATCGTCACTCTCCTGTCGTCCGACCGCCTCGCCCCGGCATCAGGCCACCAGGACCCCGGCAACGTACCGTGCGGGATTAGGGTCGGGGCCATGGCGCTGAAGATCGGTTACAAGGCCTCCGCGGAGCAGTTCGCCCCCCGCCCCCTGCTCGACTACGCGGTCCTCGCGGAGGAGGTCGGCCTGGACAGCGTGTGGGTCTCGGACCACTTCCAGCCGTGGCGGCACCACGGCGGCCACGCGCCGTTCTCGCTGTCCTGGCTGGCCGCCGCCGGCGAGCGCACCGAACGCGTGCAGCTCGGCACCTCGGTGATGACGCCGACCTTCCGCTACAACCCCGCCGTCGTCGCGCAGGCCTTCGGCACCCTCGGCTCGCTCTACCCCGGGCGCATCGCCCTCGGCGTGGGCAGCGGCGAGGCGCTCAACGAGGTCGTCGTCGGCTCGGTCGACAGCGAGGACGGCTGGCCCGACTTCAAGGAGCGCTTCGCGCGCCTGCGCGAGTCGGTGCGGCTGATGAAGGAGCTGTGGACGCAGGACCGCGTCACCTTCGAGGGCGACTACTACTCCACGAAGGACGCGACCGTCTACGACAAGCCCGAGCAGCCGATCCCGGTGTACGTCGCCGCGGGTGGCCCGCTCGTCGCCCGCTACGCCGGCCGCTCCGGCGACGGCTTCATCTGCACCTCCGGAAAGGGCGAGGAGCTCTACCGCGACAAGCTGCTGCCCGCCGTCGACGAGGGTCTGGAGAAGTCCGGGCGCACCCGCGCGGACATCGACCGGATGGTCGAGATCAAGCTGTCCTGGGACCCCGACCACGACCAGGCCGTCTCCAACTGCCGCTTCTGGGCGGCGCTGTCGCTGACGGCCGAGCAGAAGCACGGCACGAGCGACCCGCTCGAGATGGAGCGGCTCGGCGACGAGCTATCCGACGAGCAGGTCGCGAAGCGCTGGATCGTCTCCTCCGACCCGGAGGAGATCGTCGCCGCGGTGAGGCCGTACGTCGACTGGGGCCTGGACCACCTCGTCTTCCACGGCCCCGGCCACGACCAGGAACGCTTCCTGCGCACCTTCTCCGAGCAGGTCCTGCCCGGCCTGCGCGAGCTCGGCTGACCGGCCCCGCCTCCAGCGTCGACCCCGAGCCGCCATGCCCCTCTTCGTCGTCAGCGACCCGCACGGCCACCGCGACGAGCTCGCCGCCGCCCTGCGCGACGCCGGGCTGCTCGACGCCGCCGACCGCTGGGTCGGTGCCGACGCGCGGCTGCGCGTGCTGGGCGACTTCTTCGACCGCGGCCCGGACGGCGTCGGCGCCGTCGAGCTCGTCATGCGCCTGGAGCGCGAGGCGGTGGGCGCGGGCGGCTCGACGTCGGCCGTCCTCGGCAACCACGAGGTCCTCGCGCTCGGCATGTGGCGGTACGGCGTGCGCGCCGCGCCGGGCGCCGACGGGGGCAGCTTCGGCGAGAGCTGGGTCCTCAACGGGGGCAACCCGATCGACCAGGGCCGGCTGACCGCCGAGCACGTGACCTGGCTGTCCGCGCTGCCGCCGCTGGCCCTCGAGGACGGCTGGCTGCTCATGCACTCCGACACCGACGCCTACCTCGAGCTGGGGCACAGCGTGGCCGCCGTCAACGCCGCCGTCGCGGCCGCGCTCGACGGCGACTTCGCGGAGCACTGGGAGGTGTGGCGGCGGCTCACCGACCGCTACGCGTTCGTCACTCCCGGCAGCGGGGTCACCACCGCGCGCGGGATCCTGCGGACGTACGGCGCCGCGCGGCTCGTCCACGGGCACAGCATCATCGCGACGATCCAGCCCGACGCCCCCTCGCCGGCCGCGACGGCCGGTCCGTGGGCGTACGCCGACGGTCTCGCCCTCGCCGTCGACGGCGGTCTCTACGCGGGCGGCCCGCTGCTCGTCGTCGAGCTCGAGCCGGCGGTGGAGGGCTCAGCCCCCTGAGACCGGCCCGGCGGCGGCGCGCAGCGCGGCCGGCACGTCGAGGTGGTGGAAGACCCGTTCGGTCTCCTCGACCCCGTCGAGGAAGCGCTGGTACGTCGTCGCCGCGACGAGGGGCTCGACCGGCCGCAGCAGGTCGGCGGCGCGGTCGGGCGCGGCACCGGGCACGATGGCCCGCCACGCCGCCGACCACACCTGGGTGACGTGGGCGGCGAGGCCCGGGTCCGCGGCCGGAGCCAGGCGCAACAGGTCGAGCGCCGGGTGGCCGATCCGCACGTCGCCCCAGTCGAGCAGCCGCAGCCCACCGCCGTCGGGCCCGCCGTCGGCGCGCGCCCCCGTGACCCGCCAGTTGCCGGTGTGCAGGTCGCCGTGCACGAGGGTGTCCGGCAGGCCGCAGGCGTCGACGGCGTCCAGCCGCGCGGGCAGCCCGTCGAGCAGGTCGTGCAGCCGCCCGAGGGTGGCCGGCTCGAGCGGCGCCGCGACGTCGGGCCGCGCGAGCAGGGCGGCGACGTCGTCGACGAGGGCCGCAGGCCGGGTGTCGACGGCGCCGGCGCGCAGCAGGTCGTCGACGCGGTCGACCGCAGCGGCCTGGACCCCGACCCAGCGACGGGCCATCGCGGCGAGCAGGTCGGGATCGGTCTCGTCGTACCGGTCCTCGCCGGGCACGTCGTCGAGCAGCGCCATCCGGCGGGCGGGGTCGCGGCCGAGGACGACCGGCCCGAGGCCGGGCGCGACGTCGTGGACGACGTCGAGCACGGCGGCCTCGTCGGCGAGGAACGCCGGCACGGCCTTGAGCCACACCCGCCCGCCCTCGGCCTCGAGGGTCGCGACGAGGGAGAGGTTCCAGGTGCGCCGCTGGCGCAGGTCACCGAGGGTGCCGCGGCCGTGCCGCGCGAGCGCCGCGCCGGCCCAGCCGGCCAGGTCCTCGAGCGCGCCGGGCCGGGCCCACCACTGCCGGCGGGTCGGGTCGGCGGCCGCGGCCCGCTCCGCGGCCGGCGGCACCGGGTCGAGCCGGTCCGGCACCGGGCCGACCGGCTCGGCCAGGTAGGTGACCGGGCCGCCGGCGTACGGCTCCTCGCTGGTGAGCAGCCGCAGGACCCGCGCGCGGACGCCGTACGTCGCCCCGAGCCCGCCGAGCACGTCCTCCACCTCCGACCACCACGGGCGCTCGACGTGCAGCGGACCGAGCGCCCCGAGCAGCCGGCCCCCGCGGTCGGTGAGGACGACGGTCACCTCGCGGGGCGGGAACGGCGCGGCGCTCACCGGCGCAGTGTGTCACGCAGGTTGACGACGAGGACGACGAGCGCACCGGCGACGAACAGCCCGACGACGACCCACTGCCAGTAGGACACGAGCAGCTCCCCGGCCGCGAGGACGCCGGCGACGAGCAGCAGGCGGCGCAGGTACGCCCCGAGGTAACCACGGGCGAGGGCCTCGACGGACAGCACCAGCGCGAGCGCCGCGACGAGCAGCAGCGGACGGCGCGCGGTGCCCGGCAGCAGCACGTAGGCGAGCACGCCGAGCAGCAGCGGCGTGCTGATGATCGACCAGGCGAGCAGCAGCCGCTCGCGCACCCGCTCCTCGCGCGAGAGCGGCGTCCGGCGGTGGCGCAGGTGGTCGTGGGGGCCCTGCGCCGGCGCGCCGTCGGCGATCCGGCGGACGGCGGCGTGGACCTGGTCCTGCAGGCGCACCCGCTCCATCCGCCGCGAGTGCAGCGCCTGCTCCCGCTCGGCGAGCAGGGCCGCGTCGGCGGCGGACGGGGAGACGCTGGCCGCCCCCGCCGCGAGCTCCGCGCGCTGGGCGGCGACCTCGTCGTCGAGCCGGGCGACGTCCTCCTCGAGGCGGGCGACCCACGAGCGCAGGGCGGCCAGCTCCTGGTCGGGGTTGGGCGCCACCTTGGCCAGCCCGGCCCAGCCGACCGGGTCACCCCAGGCGGCCCGGACGGTGCCGTCGCGCTCGTAGCGCGGCCCCGCGGGACCGCGCTCGCCCCCGAGCCGGTCGCGGGTGTCGTGGCCCCACAGGCCCCGGTAGTCGCGCACCCAGGGGGTCGTGTCGTCGATGACGACGGGGGTCCAGGCCAGCTGCCCGGCCGGGCCGATGGTCACGCCGTCGCCGCGCGCGTAGTCGACGTAGGGGATGCCGAGCCCGCCGCCCTGCGCGGCGCGGGTCCACGGGGTGAGCAGCTTGGCCAGCCAGCGCAGCGCCCCGACGATCCCGCCCCACCGCGGGGGGACGACGGTGACGAGGTACTCCCCCGGGAGGAAGGCGCCCGAGTGCGACCCGGCGCCGACGTGGACGACGGGGTGGCGGCCGACGAGGGTGAGGTCGGGGTCGTCCCACCGGCGTCGCAGGTCGTCGCCGACCTCGTCGTGGGAGGAGAAGACGACCCAGCGCGGGACGGGGACGCCGTCCGGACCCGGCCCGTCGAGGGTGGTCGCGTCGAGGTAGACCGTGACCTGCTCCCAGTCCCCCTCGTGCTCGTTGACGCCGGAGAAGCCCGAGCGCCAGTTGTTGAAGCAGTAGAAGAACCAGTACTGCAGCACCACCCAGTCCCCGTCGCGCAGCACGCGCCCGTGGTAGCGCGGGCGGGCCGGGTCGAGGTGCTCGTCCTGGACGAGGACGGCGGCCGCCGCGCTCCCGCCCGGGACCGCGCCGCGGAAGAGCAGCGAGACCCGGCCGACGACGTCGACGACGCGGCCGGCGAGACCGACCCGCGCCAGCCGGTCGCTCGCCCGGAAGTGCGGGCGCACGGCGCGGAACCAGGCCCGCGCCCGCTGCAGGCGGGTGGGCTCCTCCGGCAGGCCGGAGAGGGCGAGCGGGGCGCCGTCGTACCGGACCCCGAGCTCGGCGAGCCCGTCCAGGGTCAGCTCCCCGGGGGCGGCGACCTCGACGAGCCGGTCGTCCGGGCCGCGGTGCCACAGCCGGGCCCGGGTCACCCACTCCTGCACGCCGACGGGGACGAAGTACTCGCCCGCCGTGAGGCGCAGGACCGGCTCGAAGGCCCGCAGCAGCGCGAGGTCGTCGGCGACGGCGGTGTCGTCGTCCATGGGTGCAGTCTGCCAAGCCGCTGGACGCGCCGCGGGGGTCGCTCAGCCCAGCGCACCCGCGCAGGTCTGCCCGGGCAGCCGGACGCAGATCGGGCTGACGCTCGCCTTGGACGGGTCGCTCTCCCCGTCGAGGTCGCGGGCGTAGGCCTGCACACCGTAGTTGTGCGGGTGGTCCATCGTCGTGAAGGTGTAGCTCCACGTCGTCGACGTCGCCCCCGGGCGGTCCGGGGTGACCGCGATGACCGCGCGCTGGGGCCCGAACGCGTCGTCGGGCGCGCCCCCGCACCCGAGGGACCCGCAGTAGTACTCGTTGTGCTCCTTGTTCTTGATGACGAGGTAGACCTTGTCGACGCCGGGGTGCGCGCCCGCGGTGTCCGTGGCGGTGCCGCGCAGGGTGACCGTCGTCGGCGCGAGCGGCGTGGGCAGCGAGAAGACGGTCTTGCGGGTCGGGGAGGTGATCGTCGTGTCCGGTGGCGTGCTCGTCGAGAGGATCGCGACCCGGGACTGGGCGACCGGTGCGGTGTGCTGCCCGTCGGCGTCGACCGCCTCGGCCTGCACGGTGTAGCCGCCGCCGGTCGGGGCGACCGGCACCTGGATCGTCCAGGTCGTCGAGCGGGCACCGGGCGACGCCAGGGTGGCGCGGGAGGTGCCGAAGACCCGCGCCCAGGAGGACGTCGAGGCGTTCCACCACGTCCCGCCGAGGTGCTTCTTCACCGCGACCCGCACCTCCTGCACACCGCGGTCGTCCTCGGCCGTCCCGGTGATGGTCAGCAGGCCGCCGACCGGGTTGGCCAGGGTGGCGCCGTCCGTCGGGGCGGTGACGGTGGCGGTCGGCTTGCCGCTGGTGCCGCCGCCGAGGGCGAAGGCGTAGAGGAAGCCGTCCGAGCTGCCGACGTAGACCGTGCCGTTCGAGACCGCCGGGGAGGAGTAGGTGTAGCCGCCGGTCTGGTACGACCACAGGAGCTGCCCGGTCGCCGCGTCGGCCGCGAAGACGCGGCCGCTGAGGTCGGTGAAGAGGACGACCTGGGCACCGTCCGGGCCGACGACCGCCGGCGAGGAGATGACCTCGAGCCGGGCGGGGGTCTGCAGGCGCCACAGCTTCTGTCCGGTCGTGGCGTCGACGGCGTAGAGACCCTCGCCGTAGCCGAAGAAGACCCGGTTGCCGGCGAGGGCCGGCGTCGAGCGGGTCGACCCGACGAAGCCCGGGGAGTCCAGGTCGACGTCGTACTCCCACAGCTGCGTCCCGGTCCCGGGGTCGAGCGCGGACAGGACGTGGTTCTTGCCGATCGCGTAGACCACGCCGTCGGCGAACCCGTTCACCCCCGGCGCGGAGACGGTCGTGCCGGCGCCCACGTCGGAGTCGAAGGAGGTGTGGACGGTCTCGAAGCGCCACACCCGCGCCCCGGTCTGCGGGTCGAGCGCGTAGACGGCGCAGTCCGGGCTCGACGAGCCGGCGACGACGAGGTGGCGGCCGTCGGCGGTGGTCACCCAGCTCGGGGGCGACCAGGAGCCGGCCAGCGGCTGGCTGCCCGCGGGCTCGCCGAACTGGTCGAACTGCCACTTGAGGGAGCAGTCGACCGCCGGGTTGGGGTCGACGGCGTTGATCGCCCAGATGTGGCCGCCGTCGCTGGCGCCGGTGTGCCCGTTGTCGCCGACGTAGACGACCAGGCCGTCACCGGGGTCGACGACCAGGGGCGAGGCGTTGATGACGCCCCCGGTGTCGAAGGAGCAGCGCTTGGCCCCGGTCGCGGCGTCGAGGGCGTAGAGGCGATGGTCGTCGCTGCCGATGTAGACCACGCCGTCGACGACCGCCGGGCTGCTCGACAGCTCACCCATGGTCTGGAAGTACCAGACCCGCTCGCCCGTGAGGGCGTCGTACGCCGACACGACGTGGTTCTTGCTCGCGGTGTAGACGAGGGTGCGGTCGAGGACCGCGGACCAGGCCACCGCGGGCGAGGTGTTGGTGCCCGCGCCGGTGTTCTGCTGCCAGGCGATGCCGAGGGTGGCGGCGTCCTGCGCGGTGACGCCGGTCTCGGGCGAGGTGCCGCTGTGGCTGACGTCGCGGTGGAACATCGGCCAGTCCGAGGCCCCCGGGGTCGGGGCGGTGGGCGCCGCTGCCGCGGTCGTCGTGACCAGGGCGAGGGCGGCGACGAGCAGCAGCACCAGCGAGGGGCGTCGTGACATGGCCGGATCCTGTCCGAGGAGGAGCACGTACGGCGTCGCGCCGCCCGGGCCGGGTCGTCACCGTACAAGCGCCGTCGGACACCGCGCCGGGGAATGGACGATCCGGCCCCGGGGACGAGGAAGGCCGATCCCCCTGCTGGGGGATCGGCCGGTGGTAGCCCCGACGGGATTCGAACCCGCGCTACCGCCTTGAGAGGGCGGCGTGCTAGGCCGCTACACAACGGGGCCCTAGCGTGCGTCCTGCACCGTCACCGGCGCGGGAACCGGAGAGAACGTTACCGGTGGACCGGGTGTTTCTCCGAATCGGTCGGTTCCACCGGTGGGCGGACCGTCCTCGCGCTGGGGTACCAGGACTCGAACCTAGAACAACTGAACCAGAATCAGCCGTGTTGCCAATTACACCATACCCCAAGGGGTTCCACCCGAGCCGGAGCTGAGGGGCGGACCGAGGGACGATGTTACCGGGCCGAGGTGCGGGGGCCCAAATCGACCCGCTCACCCCGATCTGAGGGGCCTGGGCCGCGGCTGGGCTTCCGCTGTCAGAACACCGGGATATAGTCCGCCGCGTCCTGGGACGGAGAGGCCGTTCCAGGTGTTCGAGGGTCCAGCATGTCCACAGCATCGTCGCTCCGCCGCGTCGCGGTCTCCGTCCTGGCCCTGGGGGCCGCTCTCCTCTCGGGTGGGGTGGCGCCGGTCGGCGCCGCCACGACCCCGACGCCGTCGATCCCGGGTCAGGTCCTGATCTCCGGGGGCAAGGTCACCAGCACCTGCGACGCGTACGGCCGGATCACGTCGCGCACGTTCACCGCGGCGTACGACGCGACGCGGCTCACCGCTCCGGTGTACGCCGGCGTCGGCGAGGGGACCTACGACCCGGTCACCGGGTTCTCGACGTTCAGCGCGGGGCCCACCACGACGACGCTCCTGCGACAGGGGGCGCAGGCGCAGCTCACCGACACGATCACCTCCCCCCGACCAGTGAGCCCGAGCTCCACCGTCGACTTCTTTTCCGTCAACGTCTACGACCAGTTCTCGCAGCAGTCACGCACCGTGATGAGCGTCTTCGCGGTGCGGCAGTGCGGCGAGGTCGACGCGCCCGCCAGCCCCACCGTGACGGCCTCTGCTCCTCGGTGCGACGGCACCGTGGACGTCACGATCGACGCGACCGGGACGGCCGACGCCTGGACCCCGAGGCTCCGGCTCGGCGACCGGACGGTGACCGAGCCGGTGGTCCACCCCGGTGAGGTCGTCACCCGCACCGTCGACGCGGCGAACCTGAGGGCGGCTCGCCTCGACGTCACCTTCGAGACGCCGAGCGTCTTCGCCGGCTACCCCCAGGTGTCCCACGGGACCACCGCCGGGGTGTCCGTGCCGACGTGCACGGCGTCGACCCGGGGCGCCATCGTCCCGATCACCCCGGCCCGGGTCCTCGACACCCGCGCCGGCACCGGCGCGCCCAGGTCCGCCGTGGCCGCGAACGGTCGCGTCGTCGTCGCCGCTCCGCCGGTCGTCCCGGCCGGCGCCACCGCCGTCGCCCTCAACCTCACCGTGACCCAGCCGCAGGCGGCCGGGTACCTGCAGGCCTGGTCCTCCCTCGCCGGCCCCGGCACCGCCTCGGTCCTCAACTTCGGCGCCGGCCAGACCATCGCCCGCTCCGTCATCGTGCCCCTGGACACCCTGCGCCACTTCGCCGTCGCCAACGTCAGCCCCGGCACCGCGCAGCTCGTCGCCGACGTCACCGGTTACGCCGTCGGTGACGGGGCCCCGGGCGCCGGCGACCTCGTCCCGCTCGAGGCCACCCGCCTGCTCGACACCCGCACCGCCGGCGCCCGGGTCCCCGTCGCACCCGGCGCGACCGTGCACGTGCCCGTCGTCGGCAGGGCCGGGATCGGCGCCGCCTCCACCGTCGCGCTGCAGGTGACCGCCGTGGGCGGTACGTCCTCGGGCTACCTGACGACGTGGAGCGGCACCGGCACGCGGCCGGCCACGTCCAGCGTCAACTACCTCCCCGGCCAGGTCGTCGGAGCCCTCGCCCCCACGGCCGTGGCCGCCGACGGCACCGTCGCGGTGACCAACACCTCCCCCGGGACCGTCCACCTCCTCGTCGACGTCGAGGGCTGGTGGCGCGGCGGGTCCGACGTCACCACCGGCGGCCTGCGCACCGTCACGCCGCAGCGGCTCCTCGACACCCGCACCACCGGCGGGGTGCTGGTGCCCGGCGCGTCGCTCGACGTCGACGTGCTGAGCAACGTCCCCGCCGGCGGCCACCTGCACGGGGTGTCCGCCGTGCTGATCAACCTCACCGCGACCCGGCCGACCTCCAGCGGCTACCTGCGCGCCCAGCCCCAGGGCACGCCCGCCGCCCCCTCCTCGACCCTGAACTTCGAGGCCGGAAGGACGGTCGCCAACCAGGCCCTGGTCGGCGTCTCCGACAGCGGGCGCATCACGGTGACGAACGGCTCCTTCGGAGCCACCGAGGTCCTCGTCGACCTCGTCGCCTACATCACGCGCTGACCGACGGCCCGCCGTCGGCGGCTCCGTGAGGCGGCACCCGACGGGTCACCGACCCGTCGGGTGCCGCACCCAGACGTTCGGCTCGACGTAGACGGCGATGCCGTGCTCGGCGTCGCACAGCACCGGGGCCAGGGCCCCGGGTACCCGCACCACCCCGGTCCGGTCGAAGGGCAGGCCGGTCCACTCGCGCCACTCCTCGAGCGTCCCGGGGACGACCATCGAGCGGTGCGCCACCTTCTCGATCCGCCCCCCGGCGCGCACGTGCACCCGCAGCCACGGGTCGACGGGCAGCCCGTCCGGCCGGGTCCGGGCGACGTACGACGTCATCGGCTCGTCGACGTCGGACTTGCTGTTCGGCCGGACCGGCGCGACCAGCTCGTCGTACCCGAGCCGCGCGGCGTTGTCGCGCAGGGCCGCGAGGACGACGACCGACAGGCCGGTGCCCTGACGGGCCGGGTCGATCGCGATCTCGACGGCGCTGACCGCGTCGGGTGTGCGGTCGCGCAGGCGGGTCAGCAGGCCGCTGCGCACGACCTCGTCCCACCCCGCGTCGGGCAGCTCTCCCCCGCCGAGCACGAAGGGCACCGAGTGCGCCTTGGCGACCATGCGCCCCTCGCCGTCGAGGCCGACGAGGACGTACTCGGCGAACCGCTCGAGCGAGGCGTAGTAGCCGTTGCCGATGGGGTCGTGCTTCATGAACTCCGGCCACGACGTCTCCATGTCCCAGAGGACGTCGAGCAGCTCGGGGCGCTCGGCGAGCGTGACGAAGCGCAGGTCCATCCCGCCATGGTGGCCGCACCGGCCTCCCCGGCGCCTCCGGGTTTCCCGGGACGCCGCCGGTCCGCAGGGCCGGCTCCCCCGTGGGTCAGAGGGTGGCGCGCAGGGCCCGCATCCGGGCCAGCGTGGAGGCCTTGCCGAGGATCTCCATCGACTCGAAGAGCGGCGGCGAGACCCGCTGGCCGGAGACGGCGGTCCGCAGCGGCCCGAAGGCGAACTTCGGCTTGACGCCGAGGCCCTCGACGATGGCCGCGCGCAGCGCGGCCTCGATCGGCGCGGCGGCGAAGGTCGGCTCCGACCCGAGCGGGCCGCCGCGCTCGTCCGGGACCGCCTCGAGCGCCTCGACCGCGGCGTCGAGCACCTGCGCGGCGTCGTCCTTCAGCTGGGCCCGGGCGTCGTCGGCGATCTCGAGCGCGTCGTCGGCGAGGTAGAACGGGCGCACGAGCGCCGACGCGTCGGTGAGCTTGACGATGCGGGTCTGCACGAGCTCGGTGAGGGCCCGCAGCCGGCCGAGCTCGCCGAGCGTCGGCGCCTCCCCCAGCACGCCGTCGCGCTGGAGGAAGGGCAGCAGCCGCGAGGCGAGCTCGTCGGTCGGCAGCTCGCGCAGGTAGACCCCGTTGAGCCAGTCGAGCTTGTCGAGGTTGAAGACCGACCCGGCCGGGTTGACGTCCTTCCAGGCGAAGCGCTGCGCGAACTCGGCGAAGGTGAAGACCTCGCGCTCGGTCCCGTCGGCCTCGACGACCGGCGGGTAGCCCTGCAGGGCGAGGAAGTTGACCAGCGCCTCGGGCAGGTACCCCTCGTCGCGGAACCACGTCAGCCGCGCCCACGGGCTCTTGCGCTTGGAGATCTTGGCCTTCTTCTCGTCGCGCAGCAGCGGGAAGTGGGCGAACTTCGGCGGCTCGAGCCCGAACCACCGGTAGAGCAGCAGGTGCTTGGGCGTGCTGGAGATCCACTCCTGGCCGCGCACGACGTGGGTGATGCCCATCTCGTGGTCGTCGACGACGACGGCGAGGTGGTAGGTCGGGAAGCCGTCGGCCTTGAGCAGCACCTGGTCGTCGGGCCGCGGCGCCTTGGTCCGGCCCATGATGAGGTCGTCGAAGACGAGCTCCACGTCGTCGGGGACGAGCATCCGCACGACCGGCGTCTCGGTGAAGCCGGGCAGCTGCGCGCGCTCCTCGCGCGTCTTCCCGTAGCAGAGCCGGTCGTAGCCGGTCGGCTCCTTGGCCTTCTGCTGCACCTCGCGCATGTGCGCGAGCCGCTCGCCGGAGCACCAGCACAGGTACGCCTTGCCCTCGGCGAGGAGGCGGTCGGCGTACGGGCGGTAGTGGTCGAGCCGCTCGCTCTGCCGGTACGGCGCGTACGGGCCGCCCACGTCCGGGCCCTCGTCCCAGGTCAGCCCGAGCCAGTGCAGCGTGTCGTAGAGCTGCTGCTCGCTGTCGGCCTGGAACCGCGCCCGGTCGGTGTCCTCGACGCGCAGGACGAACGAGCCGCCCTGCTGCCGCGCGAAGGCGAGGTCGAACATCGCCATGTAGGCGGTGCCCACGTGCGGGTCGCCGGTGGGCGACGGCGCGACCCGCAGTCGCGGGGCGTCGGGGGTGCGGGTGGGGCTGGTCACGGCGTCGCTCATGGTGCCGACCAGCCTAGTGCGGCCGTACGGCGCCCCGTACGCCCCCGGGCGCGCCCCACCACCGATCGGGTGTACCGTTCGACTCACACTGTACTGATCGGTACAAACGATCCCGAGGAGAGCACATGGCCCGCCCGCCCCTGCCCCCGTTCGACGCCGTCTCGGCCGCGCAGAAGGTGCGCGCCGCCGAGGACGCCTGGAACTCCCGCGACCCCGAGCGCATCTCGCTCGCGTACAGCGAGGTCAGCTGGTGGCGCAACCGGTCGACGTTCGTCTCGGGACGGACCGAGATCGTCCGCTTCCTCACCGGCAAGTGGGAGCGGGAGCTGGACTACCGGCTGGTCAAGGAGCTGTGGGCGTCCACCGGGGACGTCATCGCGGTCCGCTTCGCCTACGAGTTCCACGACGCCGACGGTCGGTGGTTCCGCGCCCACGGCAACGAGAACTGGCGCTTCGACGGCGAGGGCCTGATGACCCACCGGCACGCGAGCATCAACGACGTCGCCATCGAGGACTCGGACCGGCTGTTCCACTGGGACGCGCCGGGCCCGCGCCCCGCCGACCACCCCGGCCTCACCGAGCTGGGGCTGTAGGTGGCCCGGACCGTCCTCGACCGGTCGGACGCGGTGCGGGAGCTGGCGGTCGTCTTCCGCCGGCGGGGGTTCGAGGGCGCCACCCTGTCGGTCATCCGCGAGGAGACCGGCATCGGGCGCGGGAGCCTCTACCACTTCTTCCCCGACGGCAAGAGCGACATGGCCCGGGCCGTGCTCGACGAGGTGCGGGCCTGGTTCGACGAGCAGGTCTTCGGGCCGCTGCGGACCGGGGCGGACCCGGCCGACGCCGTGTCGGCGAGCTTGCGCGTCGTCGAGGACTACTTCGCCTCCCGCGAGCGCGTCTGCCTCTTCGCGGTGATGACCCTCGGAGCGGAGCAGGAGACCTCCGCCCGTGAGGTCCGCCGCTACTTCGCCGACTGGGTCGACGCCCTCGCGCTGGCCCTCTCCAGGGGCGGGGTCGGCGAGCCGGAGGCTGCCGAGGCGGCGCTCGACGCGGTCGCCGCCGTCCAGGGGGCGCTGACGCTGGCCCGCGCCCTCGACGACGACACGGTCCTCACCGGGGTCGTCGCGCGGACCGGGCGCCGGCTGCGGGCGGCGCTGGACCGGCCGGCCTGACCACCGCCGCGCGCCGGTCCGGCGCGGTGAGCAGGTCGACCGAGCCGCACCACTGCTCGACCGCGCCGAGCGGGAAGGCGGCGCGCGCGTCCACGTCATCGACCCCGTCGAGCAGCACCTGCGTCACCCCCGTCCGCACCCCGAGGAAGCGCCGGTCGAAGAACGGCTCCAGCGGGTCCGGGCCGACCACGACGAGGCCGGCGGCGCGCTGGACGTCGTACAGGCCGCGCAGCGCCCGCGCGAGGTGCTCCTGACGCTCGCGCCAGGTGGGGGCGGCGAGCGCCGCCGTGAGGGCGGGCACGAGCGCACCGCACCGCGGCAGGCCGGCGAAGACGGTGCCGCGCCACGTGGGGTACGGCGCCCAGCGCCCCTCGAGGAGGAACCCGAGGTGCAGCGCCGCGTCGACCAGCCGCGCGGTCACCACCCGGGAGCCAAGCTCGTCGCCCTGCTCCCCCGTGCGCCCGACGAGCGGCAGCTCCTGGGCGAGCCGCTGCCAGTCGACGGCGACGAGGACGGCGGCCAGGTCGCGGGGGTACGACGCCAGCCGCGCCCGGACGCCGGTCGGCTCGCCGGTGTCGTCCCGCCACACCGGGCCGGCCGTCACCTCGAGCGCCGCCTGGCCGGGGAGGGCGAGCCAGTCGGCCACGTCCCACGCCGCCGCCGGGTCGAGAAAGGACCAGTCCGTCGCCGTACGGCGTCACGCGCGCAGCGCCTCGACGAGCCGGACCAGCTCGGCGCGGAACGAGGGGGAGTCGGCGAGGTGCGCGGTGACGAGCTCGTCGCTGACGCCGGCCCGGGTCACCGCGCCGAGGACGTCGAGACCGTCGGGGGTCGCCTCGACGACGAGCCGTCGTCGGTCCTGCTCGTCGCGGCGGCGGGTCACGTGACCGGAGCGCTCGAGCCGGTCGAGAACGCGGCTCATCGTCTGCTCCTGCACCCGGCTGGCCGCGGCGACCTGGCGCTGGGTCAGCGGGCCGTCCTGGAGCGCGTGCAGGGCGAGCAGACCGGCGTGCGTGACGCCGTGGCCGGCGAGCCAGCCGTCCCAGTCGCGCTCGACGAGCCGGGCCGCGGTCGACAGCAGCCGCCCGAGGGGCCACTGTGCCGGGTCCTCCCCGGGCACCGTCCCCTCGTCGCTCACGGTGGCAGGCTACCCAGCCCCTCCGTAAAATACTCAGCATGCTCAGTGATCAGGCCACCAGCGTCCCGGCCGCGACGTCGTCGCGGCCCACCACGACCGACCGGGTCCGCCAGGTCGTCGTCACCGTCAGCGAGGTGCTCTGCGTCTACGGCACCCTCGTCGGCGTCGGCGTGCTCGGCACGTCCGTGGAGACCAGCTCCGGCGGCGCGCTGTCGGCGGAGGCCACCCGCATCGCCCCGCCCGGCCCCGCCTTCTCGATCTGGTCCGTGGTCTACCTCGGGCTGTTCCTCTACACGATCTGGCAGTGGCTGCCGTCGCAGGCCACGCAGCGCCGGATGCGCTCGACCGGCTGGCTGGCCGCCGTGTCGATGCTCCTCAACGCCGGCTGGCTGCTGGTCACCCAGCAGGGCTGGATCTGGGTGAGCGTCGTCGTCATCCTCGCGCTGGTGCTCGTCCTCGGCGAGCTCGTGCGCCGCCTGACGGCCATCCCGCCGACCGCGTCGCCCGCGACCTCCCGCGGCCGGCGCCTCGCGGAGCTCGTCGTGGTCGACGGCACGTTCGGGCTCTACCTCGGCTGGGTCGCCGTCGCGACGGCCGCCAACGTCACCGCCGCGCTCGTCAGCTCCGGGGTGCGCCCGTCCGACGCCGTCAGCGACCTGCTCGCCGTCGTCGTCATCGCCGTCGTCGCCCTGATCAGCGTCGTCGTCTCGCGCGCCTTCGGCGGTCGGTACGCCGTCGCCGCCGCGTCGGCCTGGGGCCTGGCCTGGATCGCCGTCGGCCGCACGACGTCCGAGCCCGCCTCGACGGTGACCGCTGTCGCCGCCGTCCTCGCGGCCCTCGTCGTCGTGGCCGCCGCGCTGCGCTTCCACCGCCGAGCGGGCACGGACGGCGCGGACGGCACCGACGGCACCAGCGCGAGCACGGGCACGACGTCCGGCCGGGTCCGCGGCCGCACCGTCACCGCCTGACAGACCGCAGCGTCCGCACCGCGGGGGCATTGGTGCCCCGACGGTGCGGACGCTGCCCGTGGTCCGGGTGAGCGGTCAGCGGGCGAGGGCGCCCATCGGGTCCCAGGCGGGCAGCACGACCGGCTCCTCGTCGAGACGTGCCTGCAGCTCGGCCGGCAGTGCCGAGCGCCGTACGGCGATCTCGAAGACGTGCTCGTCGAACCAGCCGTCGGCCATCGTGTTGAAGCCCTTGTCGGCCTTGTCGCCACCCCACGAGTTCTCGACGCGCCAGCGGCGCGCGGTGGGGCCGTGCTCGGTGTCGACGACGTCGACGCCGGTGAGCAGCATGGCGTGGGTCATCATCGTCGCGCCGTGCAGCAGCCGGTCGGCCTTGTCGAGGTCGGTGGTGTGCTCGTAGAGGGCGTCGTAGTCGAAGAGCCGGGCGTCCCAGGTGCCCGACTCCTTCTCGTACTGCTGGCTCACGTCGCAGCCGAACCACACCGGCTCGCCGCCGACGATGGACTCGCGGGCGAGCCGCTTGAGCAGCGACGGCTCGACGTTGAGGTAGGTGACGTCCGGTGCGCCGACGACGTTGCCGAGGTGCTCGACGGTGAAGACGTGGTGGCGGGGGCTCGAGGCCCGCGGGTCGTCGACGAGGCAGACGTACTCGTCGAGCGGGATCGTCACGTACTTCTCCGCGAACTGCTGCGGGGTGAGCGGGCCGTCGCGGTGGAAGCCCTTGTCCTTGTCGCGCCACTGCCAGTCCACGACCTCGGGCGGGGTGCCGAGGTGCAGCGTGAGGATCCGGTGCACGGTCGCCAGGGCCGCTCCCTTGATCTCCTGGAGGGCGGCTGCGTCGTCGCCGGCGGCGGCGCGGGCCCGCAGGTCGCGGGCGGCCTGGCGCAGCACCGCCGACACGTCGCGGTTCAGCTGCCGGGTCGAGGACGACGCGACGGTCTCGGGCATCGCCGACTTCGGCACGAGGCCGTACTTGCGCACCAGCGCGACGAACATGTTCCACTGCCCGCCGTCGCCGGTCGGGTCGGACATGAGGAACGCGACCGTCCGGTCGTCGACCTCGCGGTCGGCGGTCTCGATCACGCCCTCGAGCCAGAAGTTCGCCTTCTCGAGCTTGTCCCAGAAGAGCAGGTGGTTCTGCGAGAACTCGAAGTCCTTGACGCCGAGCTTCTCGGCCGCGCCGACTCGCAGCAGGTTGAGGCCGGCGAACAGCCAGCAGCGGCCGCTCTGCTTCTGGTTGGTCGCCGCCCAGTCGTCCAGCTGGTGCGACATCGAGCGGTCGGCGGCGAGCAGCCGGTCGCGGTCCAGGGCGACGTCGTCGACCTGGTGCCTCGTGACGGCGTTCTGCAGGAGGCGGGCGACCGGGTCGGCCGCGAACTCCTTGGCGTAGCGCTCGACCTGGTCCCGTGTCAGCTCAGTCACCCGGTCACCGTAACCCCGCTCCGTCAGCGGCGCACGAAGGGGTTGGACAGCGTCCCGATCCCCTCGACCTCGACCTCGACCCGCTGGCCCTGGCGCACCGGGCCGACGCCGGCGGGCGTCCCGGTGAGGATGACGTCGCCGGGCAGCAGGGTGAAGGCCGACGACGCGTGCGCGACGAGCTCGGCCACGCCGAAGACCATGTCGCTCGTGCGCCCGTCCTGGACGACCTCGCCGTCGAGGCGGGTGGTGATCCGCAGGTCGCCCGGGTCGAGCTCGGTCTCGACCCACGGCCCGAGCGGCTTGGAGGTGTCGAAACCCTTGGCCCGCGCCCACTGCCCGTCGGAGCGCTGCAGGTCGCGCGCGGTGACGTCGTTGGCGACCGTGTAGCCGAAGACGCAGACGCGCACGTCCTCCGGCTTGACGTTCTTGCAGATCTTGCCGATGACGACGGCGAGCTCGCCCTCGAAGTGGATCTCGCTGCTCGCCTCGAGCATGACGACCGGGTCACCAGGGCCCACGACGGCGGTGTTCGGCGCGAGGAACATCAGCGGCGTCTCGGGGACGTCGTTGCCGAGCTCCTTGGCGTGGTCGACGTAGTTGCGGCCGATGCCGACGACCTTGCTGCGCGGGATGACCGGCGCGAGCAGCCGCGCCTCCTCCAGCGGGACGACGGTCTGCGTCGGCACCACGCCGACGTAGAGCGGGTCGCCCTGCAGGACGTGGAGGACCTCGTCCCCCGGCTCGCCCTCGACGACGCCGAAGAAGGGGTCGTCACCGGTCGTGAACCTCGCGATGCGCATGGTCACCACCCTAGTTCGCGGCGCCACCTACCCTGGTGCGGTGCCCGAGCCGACTCCGTACGACGCCCCGCCGTACGACGTCCTGCCCGCGCCGGTCTGGCGCGAGCGGGAGGCCGCGCACGCGGCCCGGGTCGACGCGGCGACGGCCGGCCACCGCGAGCGCCGCCGCGACGGGCGCCGGCACCCGGTCGAGGACTTCCTCTTCACCTACTACCCGCACTCCCCCGCCAAGCTGCGCCGCTGGCACCCCGGCCCCGGCGTGCTGCTGGCCGGCGCGGCCGGTGACGAGCGCCCGACCTGGCGCTTCCACCGGGTCGTCGGCGACGGCGTCGTCCTCGACGTCGACTCCTTCCTCGCCGCTCGTCAGGGGACGGTCCGCTTCGTGCGCGAGCTGGTGACCCGCACGCTCGTCCGGCCGGCGACGCTGGGCTGCTTCGGGCTTCACGAGTGGGCGATGGCCTACCGGCTGACCCCCGAGCAGCAGCGCCACGCGGACTGGCCGCTGCGGCTCGGCGCCGACGGCACGGACGCCGTCGTCGAGGCGCACCAGATCTCGTGCAGCCACTTCGACGCGTACCGCTTCTTCACCCCTCAGGCCCTGTCGCGCAACGCGATCCGCCCGACCCGCGAGCGGCAGGTCGAGCTCGAGCAGCCCGGCTGCCTGCACGCCGGGATGGACCTCTACAAGTGGGCCTTCAAGCTCTCGCCCGCCGTCCCGTCGGACCTCGTCGCCGACTGCTTCGACCTCGCGCGGGAGATCCGCGAGCTCGACATGCGCGCGGCGCCGTACGACCTCATCGAGCTCGGCTACGAGCCGGTGCGGATCGAGACCCGCGAGGGCAAGGCGGCGTACGTCGCCGCGCAGCGCGGCTTCGCGGTGCGCGGCAACGCCCTACGGCGCCGGCTGGTCGACGTCCTCGACGACCTGCTCGCGCAGGGCGACGCTGCCCGCGGCGACGTCGAGCTCGAGCAGCGGCAGGACGCGGCCGGGGACAGCGGTGCTGGGCACCTCGCCGACGCGCCGCGCACCGAGCCGCAGGTAGAACGCCTCGGCGTGCGGGTCGGCGTCCAGCCGTAGCGTCCGCCACCCGCGAGCGGCGGCACGGGACACCGCGTCCTGCACGAGGAGCCGGCCGACCCCACCGCCCAGCGCGGCCGGGTCGACGAAGAGCATCTCCAGCCGGCCGACGCGCGCCTCGCTGTCCTCGGCGAGCAGCAGGTGGAAGCCGGCGACCCGACCGTCCGCCTCCGCGACGACGGACCGCTCGGCGGCCCCGGCACCGAGGGTGAGGTCGTCGCGGCAGGCGGCGAGGAACGCGGCGTCGTACCCCCAGTGCGCCTTGCTGCGCAGTGCGAGGTCGCTGAGCAGCCTGGCCTCGCCCGGGGTGCCGGGACGCAGCGACGGCGTCACCGGACCAGTGTGGCCGGTGACGCCGCCGTACGGCGCCCTGCCGGGGGTCAGGAGGCCTTGGCCGCCTCGACCGCCTGCTTGACGACGCTCGGGTCGAAGCTCTCGAGGGTCTTGCCGTCGACCTTGACGGTCGGGGTCGAGTTGACGCCGGCCTGCGACGCGGCCTCGGTGACCCGCGCGACCCAGCCCTCGAACGCGCCGTCCTTGACGGCCGCCTCGACCTGCGCCTGCGGCGCCCCGGCCGCGACGGCGAGCTCGACGAGCTTGGCGTCGGTGAGACCGGCCCCGCCCTCGGCGGGCTGGTTGGCGAAGAGCGCGTCGTGGAAGGCCGGGAAGGCGCTCGGCGCCGCGTCGACGACCGCGGCGGCCGCGTTGAGCGAGCGCGTCGAGTAGCGGTCGGTCGAGGCGCGGTCGAGGAAGGCGATCGGCTGGTACTCCACCTTGACCGTCTTGTCGGCGATCCACTGCTTGACCTGCGCGCCGTTGAGCTCCTCGAAGCTGCGGCAGGCCGGGCACTGGAAGTCCTCGTAGACGGTCAGCGTCACCGGCGCGGAGGCGTCGCCGACGACGATCGCGTTGCTGGCGCTGACGTTCGCGGGGTTGCGCGCGTCGGCGACCGCGGCGTCGCGGCGCGAGGACTGGACGACGACGACCACGCTGGCGACGATGCCGAGGACGATCGCCGCGGCGACGGTGACGATGACCGTACGGCGCCGCGCCTCGCGGCGTGCGGCCTCCTGCCGGGCCGCGGCGGCCTTGCGGCGGACGGCGTCGCGGTCGCGGCCACCCTTGGGCGGGCGGGCGCTGCTGGTGGGGGTGCTGGGACGAGGGGTCATCGGGTGCTCCTGGACGGGGTCGGGTCGGGAAGGTCGGTGGGGTCGTCGAGGTCGGTGTCCTCGGCGTCCTCGGCGTCCTCGGTGTCGTCGGCGTCGTCCGCACGGCCTTCGTCGACGACGAGACCGAGCACGCGGTCGAGCGCGAAGCGCCCGCCGCCTCGGGCGAGCAGCAGCCCGCAGCCGAGCAGGACGCCGCCGTTGATCGCGAGCTCGCGCAGGTAGCCCGGCACGGGGTCGTTGGTGAACCCGCCGTTGCCGAAGCAGCCGCACTCGATGGACAGGCCCCGCGCCCAGGCACTGACGATGCCGACGACGAAGGCCAGCGACAGCAGCGCCGTGACGACGGCGACGGGGCGGGTGAGGACGCCGAGCACGAGCAGCAGCCCGAGCGCGACCTCGACGAGCGGCAGGGCGGAGCCCACCGCGGGGACGACGGCTTCGGGCAGCAGCTGGTAGGCCCGGACCGACCGGATGGTCGTGTCGAGGTCGAGCAGCTTGGCGGTGCCGAAGGTGAGGAAGACGCCGCCGACGATCAGGCGGACGACGAGCGGGACCCAGGGTGAGCGCCACCGACCCGAGAGGGTGGACGGCGTCGCCGAGGTCCGTGGGGATGCGGACATGAGGGGTGCTCCGAGGGCTCGGCCCGCGCCGGGCGCGCACGCGCGGCACGGGGGCTCCATGTCCCGGGCGACGACGTGGACCGGGACCGGTCACCGACGGCGCCGGCGACCGAGGAGGACGGGAGCGCGAGAGCCCGCGTCAGCGGGCGGCGTGCTCCCCCGGGACCGGCGGACCGCGCCGCACCAGCGGGGCGACGACGACGGGCGAGGTGACGGGCACGAGCCGCGGCTCGGGCCGCGGACGCAGCACCGGGGTGACGCGCACGGGGGTGAGCAGCACCGGGACGACGTGGGCGACCAGCGCGCCCAGCGCCGACCAGGCGGCCTCGACCCCGCGCAGGGCGAGCCCGCCGGCGGTGGCGACGAGGACCTGGCCGAGCAGAAGGGTGGCGGCGAGCAGCAGGCAGAACAGGGCGGCGTACGCCCCGACCCCGGCGGACACGCCGCCGGCGCAGGCGGTGTCGTGGCGCAGCAGGGCGAGGTCGAGGCCGACCCGGGCGCCGCGACCCATGACGGGCAGGCAGCCCGAGGCGGGCTGGCCGAGGGCGAGCCACAGCACGGCGTGGCCGGCCAGCTGGGCGCCGAGCAGGGCGCCGAGCAGGCGACGCGAGCCGTGCGACCCGGCCAGCAGGCCGGCGACCGCGGCGACCGCGAGGACCGCCAGCAGCGCCGGGAGCGTCGGAAGCGAGCCGGTCAGCGCCGCGTGCACCGCCGCGACCGCGGGCACGGCCACGAGGGGGACGCCGAGGGCGCGGACGGGGCTCACGCGGACACCGTACGGCGCGCGGCTATGACGAGGCTGTGCCTCAGTCCTCCCGCCGACGCGCGCGGCGGGCCTCGCGCTTGCGGCGGGAGCGACCCGGGGATCCGGCGAAGAGCAGCGACCCCATGATCGGGATGGCGAGGAACCACAGCCAGGTCCCGGTCCAGAAGAAGAGGAGCAGCGCGGCGAACGGCGTGACGCCCATGATCGCCTCGCGCTTGCCGTCGAGCCAGGACCCGTCGGGGACCTCGGCGGGCGCGCCCGCCGGCGGGGTCGTCGCGAGGCCGGTACCGGCCGGCCGGGGCTCGGGCAGGTCGGCGAAGAGGGCGTCGACGTCGCCGCGGGTCACGGCGGCGAACGCGGCCGTCGTCCGGCGCTCGTGCTCGGCCGGGTCGAGCCGCCCGGCCCGCCAGTGCTCACCGAGCAGGTCGATGGCCTGCTGCCGTTCGGCGTCCCCCACCCGCTGGGTGGGGTCGGGCGCCTGGGTCACCGGCGCCCGCCGAAGCAGCCACCGCGGCCGAGCATCATCACGGCGGGGATCATGAGGAAGAACACCCACGAGTGGGTGAGCAGGAAGAGCCCGGTGGCGATCATCGGCACGGCGGCCATGAACGCCGGCGGCACGGACCAGGAGCGCGACGCGCAGTCGGTGCTCTCCGGGGCCGACGCGGCGGCCGGGTCCTGCGGCAGGACGACCGGCTGGTCGAGGGGCGCGTCCTGCGGGGTGGCGTCGGTGGGGTGGGCGGTCGGGGTGCTCTGGCTCGTCGTCATGGCTCCACCCTGCCCGGCCGCGCGCGGACCCCCTCGTGACAGGCGTCATGACGGGGCCACGGCGTCCGTCAGCCCTGCGTCCGAGAGGGTGGCGGCAGCCGCCACCACGACCTCGGACGCAGCGGTTCGTCAGCGGATCGGCACCCCGTGCCGCAGCAGCCCGTAGGTCACGCCGTCCGACAGCGCCTGCCACGACGCCTCGACGATGTTCGCCGCGACCCCGACGGTCTCCCACGTCGTCTCGCCGTCGGAGGTCTCGATGAGCACGCGGGTCACGGCGTCGGTGCCGTGCGACGCGTCGAGGATGCGGACCCGGAAGTCGGTCAGCTCGAGCCGCTCGATCTCCGGGTACGTCGCCGTCAGAGCGGCGCGCAGCGCCTGGTCCAGCGCGTTGACGGGGCCGTTGCCCTCCCCCGTCGCGACGTGCCGCTCGCCGCCGGCGGTGACCTTGACCGTCGCCTCGGACAGCGCCTCCCCGTCGCCGCGGGCGTCGGTGATGACGCGCCACGACTCGACCGAGAACCACTGCAGGCTCCCCGGCTCGAGCGTGCGGCGCAGCAGCAGCTCGAACGAGGCGTCCGCGGCGTCGAAGGTGTAGCCGCGCAGCTCGAGGTCCTTGACCGTCGCGAGCAGCCCGGCCACGACCTCGGGCCGGTCGGACAGGTCGACCCCGGCCTCGCGCGCCTTGAGCTCGATGCTCGCCCGGCCGGCCATGTCGGACACGAGGGTGCGCATCGTGTTCCCGACCGCGCCGGGGTCGGTGTGCTGGTAGA